>NZ_JBCHVG010000006.1:0-420785 GCF_050474445.1 Ensifer sp. B1-9 | reverse complement strand
CCGGCGAGCTGATCGCGCTCTTAGGTCCCTCCGGCTCCGGCAAGACGACGCTGTTGCGCCTCGTCGCCGGGCTCGAAAGCCCGACCGGCGGCACGGTCTTCTTCGGCGACGAGGATGCCTCGCAAAAGACGGTGCAGGAGCGCAACATCGGCTTCGTCTTCCAGCACTATGCCCTGTTCCGCCACATGACGGTGCTCGACAACGTCGCCTTCGGCCTCAAGGTGCGGCCCGCCAACCGCCGGCCGCCGGCCGCCGAGATCCGCCAGCGGGCGCTCGATCTTCTCGACCTGGTGCAGCTTTCCGGCCTCGACAAGCGCTATCCGGCGCAGCTCTCCGGCGGCCAGCGCCAGCGCGTGGCACTCGCCCGCGCCATGGCGGTCGAACCGAACGTGCTGCTGCTCGACGAGCCCTTCGGCGCGCTCGACGCGCAGGTCCGGAAGGAACTGCGCAAGTGGCTCAGGGAGATCCACGACCGCACCGGCCACACGACGATCTTCGTCACCCACGACCAGGAGGAGGCGCTGGAGCTGGCCGACCGCGTCGTCGTCATGAGCAAGGGCGCGATCGAGCAGGTCGGCACCCCGGACGAGATCTACGACCATCCGGTCTCGCCCTTCGTCTATGGCTTCATCGGCCAGTCGAACTGCCTCGCGGTGACGCTCGCCAACGGCGAGATCTGGTTCGAGGACCGGCCGATCGGCCTTAGGGCTCCGGCCGAGCCGGACGGCCCGGCCAATCTCTTTTTCCGCCCGCACGACATCGAGCTGATCGACGGCTGCGGCGGCTGTCTTGCCGGCCTCGTCACCGCCAGCCGCCGGGTCGCCGGCACCCGCCACCTCGAACTCGATCTCGGCCGCAACCACCCGCATGTCGAGATCGAACTCTCCCCCGAACGCGCCGCCGCCGGCGACCACAGCCGCATCGCCTTCCGCCCGACCAAATGGAAGTTGTTCAGGGATGGAAAGCAACAGCCTGTAGCCGCGGAGGCGAAAAGCGAGAGTAGCCCTATCGCGATGCAGGAGCCAACATTGGTTGCCCAAGCTTCCTGAGCTCAAGGGGTCTCCAATGGCCAGATCTCGACCACGCCATGTGCAACGGCACACGGCGTGAGCGATACCATTTCGACCGCTTCGGCCAGGTCAGCGGCCTCGATCACCGCAAAGCCGGCCACAGGAAGCGACGACGACATGAACGGACCGTCTCGCTTCTCGAGGTGCGCAGCATTGGCGTTGCGCACCTGGACAGGCGCTCCGGCGATCCCCATCAATGCCCCTTTTGCGCGAAGGTCCGCATCATGCGCGTGCGCCGCGTCACGGACCGCTGCCGCCGTGCGGTCGTAGCCCGCACGGTCTCCATATCCAATCGTCACGAATTTCGGCATCAACCTCATCCTCCTGGTGGCGGCACTCTACTTCCGACGGGCTAATTGACAGTCCGGCCGATGGGGCCTTCCGTAAGGCAACGCGGATGCACAGGGAAAGTTGCGCCGAAACCAACGCCCGTGCCACGACAGGGAGGATGCAATGCCGACCATCATCGCCCACCACAAGATCACGAAAAGTGCGGAACATTGGCTGAAATCGCCGAAGCGTAAAGAGTTCTTCGGCCCGCTGGGGGTGACGAGCATTCGAACCTTCGTCGATCCCCAGGACCAGACCCAAGTGGCAATTCTCATGGACGTCCCTGATCTGGACGCGCTGTCGAAAGCCATGCAAAGCCAAGCCGCTGCCGATGCCATGGCC
This sequence comes from Ensifer sp. B1-9, assembly GCF_050474445.1. Lineage (NCBI taxonomy): Bacteria > Pseudomonadati > Pseudomonadota > Alphaproteobacteria > Hyphomicrobiales > Rhizobiaceae > Ensifer > Ensifer sp. B1-9. The sequence continues at coordinate 419,043 of NZ_JBCHVG010000006.1, read as the reverse complement.
TTTGATGGCGTGGTGCCGGAGTCAATCGTGATCCTGGTCGAGGCATAGGGCACAGTCGGCAATCGCGACAACTCGAAGGCTGAATTCGGGTGGGCTTTGCGGGCTCGAACAGGGCCCGCGCCCACAGCAAAGTCGCTGTTTGGTACGGCCGCCAGGCCCTACCGAACACGGAAACCCATCGTCACTGGCTTAATTCCATGAAGAGGTATAGATTGTCCGGCCGGTCGTCGACCCCAGATCTGACGGCCGCGAATGACTGCATGGGAGATCGGGCGGCTAGTACCGGTCTCAACCAAGAAGGCCGCGGGTCGGAGCCAGTTCACCGACACTCCGCGCGAAACTGAGAGCGTCAACTGGAGAATGGGCCGGAATCGCGGCCGCCAGGGAGGTTTCAATGCAGTGGGCAGTCAATGATCTCAATGGCCAATGGAATGCAACCGAGCTTGAAATGCTCCAGCGGACGTTCGACCGGGTCTGCCTGTGGCAGAACATCCCGCCGAACAGTCTGCGTGCCGGGCGCCTGGTTCGGTACCTGACAGATCAGCTTCGCGGCGGCATTAGTGACGAGGGTACCTTGTTTGAAAACGCCATGTTGCTGGAACGCTCGCGTTCGGAGGCAACGTCCTTTCCGCGACGCGGTTCTCCCATGCGGGTGCTCAACTAGTTCTACGTTGATAAATAGCTCCGTGTAGCCGGCAAGGTTCATCCGAAGCGAGTGCGAAGCGATCCGTGCCTGGCCACCAAGCCGGTGCGTGGCATGCTGTCACCTCAATCAAAGCCGCCTCGGCTCTCCGCAGGTGTTTTCGTCCGGCCATCTCAACATCCCGATGCAAGTCGGGAACAAATCAAGCGCGCGGGCGATTTCGCGGTCATGAAGATCGTAACCCTGTCCACGGCGCTGTTGTTGCTCTTGCCCGCCGGTTTGGCCATGGCCCAGACGCTTCAGCCAGATTCGATCAACAGCGCGTCGATCACGCCCAGTTTGTTGGAGCGAATGGCCGCTATCTCGGACAGCCCAGACCCGGCTATCGTTCGGCTTCAAGTTCTTCTCGACCGCGCGGGGGCATCGCCCGGGGTAATCGATGGCTACAGCGGCGAGAACGTTGCCAAAGCGGTCGCCGCCTTCCAGGCCATGCAGGATCTGCCCGCAGAGGGCAGATTGGACCCTGATCTCCTTGAACGGCTTTCAAAGCAGGCGCCGGTTGTACAGCCCTATGTCGTCTCCGGGGACGACACCAAGGGGCTGGTCGCCAAGATACCCAACGACTATTCCGAACAGGCGAAAATGGATCATCTCGGATACACAAGCGTCGGGGAGAGGCTGGCCGAGCGCTTCCACATGGATATCGATCTTCTCAAGGCGCTCAATGCGACTTCGACGTTTTCCGTCGGCGAAACCGTTTCCGTTGTGATCCCTGGGGCGCCAAGGCAGGGGGTGGTCAAACGCATCGAAGCGCACCGACGCACCGGCCAACTCATGGCCTTCGGCGCCGACGGAACGCTGATCGCCGCCTACCCAGCCACGATCGGCAGCCAGGAGACGCCGTCTCCTTCCGGGACCCATAAAGTAAAAGGAGTGGCGCGAATGCCGCCCTATATCTACAATCCCAACATCAACTTCCAGCAGAGCGACAATAGAGAGGTGTTGACCTTACCTGGCGGTCCGAACAGCCCGGTCGGTAGCGTCTGGATAGACCTCTCGAAGCCCACCTATGGAATCCACGGTACGCCGGAACCATCGCTGATCGACAAGGCCGGATCACACGGGTGCGTTCGTTTGACCAATTGGGATGCGGAAGAGCTGGCGGGGATGGTTGAACCTGGCGTGATCGTCGAGTTCGTCGACTAATCCTCTTTGATGCCAAGAAACGCGAAAAGAGCGACTGAAGTCAATAATGCGACGCCGACCGCGCGAACGATCTCTTCGGTCGCGGCAGACCGTCACACCTCGGTGTAGACCGTCACACCTCGGTGTCGAGTGTTCAGCGGATGCGCGTTTGAGCGCGCACGATATTCATCTGAAGCTCGTGGCTGGTCGCGTATCTACCGAGAACCTTGATCAGGCGGCGCTCCTCGGTCTTGTGGATACCGGTGCGCCTGCAATAGTCCGCTACGTCCCAGATATGTCTGGCCTGGGAGTTGTCGACTGTTCGAACATCCGTGTGTTTCATTCTGCGCCTCCCCTTGCCTGCGCATAACGCTGGGAGGCTGGTTTGGTTCCGTCAGGGCCGCTGAAACCCAAAAGCACCGGCGACATTGTCCCTGCGTGGGAACGTAGTTTTCGCCTGCGGGTTTGGGGCGCGAAATGCCACTGAAACCAGGAGACAGATGCGATGCTCAATAGACTTCTGATTGCGGCCATCATGGCCATCTCTTTCACCGGCGGCGCCATGGCCCAGACCGATCTGACGTGCGATGAGGCCGGTATGACAAAACTGGAAACGGACGTGAACTCCATCACTGACGCAACCAAGAAGAAGGCGGCGACCAAGGAACTGGCCGAGGCCAAGGAAGCGATGGCGGCGAAAGATACGGCGAAATGCAAGACGCACATGGAGAATGCCATGAAGGGCAAGGATGCCATGTGATTGCGCAATATTGCCGGCCAGGGGGCCTTGCTGCTTTCCGGATAGCGTGCACCCAGGCCGGCGGCCCTTTTTCTTCTTGTGGCATCCACCATGCCCATTCGCTGGCCCGCCGAGAGGCCAGCGTCGCCGAAATTTGGGGCGTTAATCGAGGGGGCGCCTCAGAGATTTCGACTAATCGATCTTCTGTAAGATGCGGCGGGCACGCTCGATAATCGGTGCATCCACCATCCTGTCGCCGACCAGAAAGGCGCCTCTGCCTTCAGCCGCGGCACCTGCCGCAGCGTCTAGCACGGAGCGCGCCCAGGCGATTTTTTCTTCGCTGGGCGAGAACGCAGCATTCATGATCGGCACTACGGAGGGATGAATGCAGGTCGCGCCATCGAAGCCATGGCAGCTTGCTTCTCGGGCAGCGGCCTCAAGGGCGTCGTGTTGCTGATAGTCTGCAACGGACGTCAGAGTGCCGAACGACAGCCTGCCCTCCGCCTTGGCCGCGAGATGCACGAGCAACTTGGGCAGACGCAACACCTCGGGAACCGGTTCGGCTCCAATACTGGTGGCGATATCTTCCCCGCCGGCTACAAGGCCCAACACACGCGGGCAGGCCGCAATCGGCCTTGCGTCCAGCACGGCGCCGGCGTCTTCCAACAGCGCGACGAAACGGAGCGGTTCACGCCCGAGTTCGCGCTCCGTCGTAGCCAGGCGTTCGGCCAGGCTGCGCAACTGCTCCGGCGACTTTGCCTTTGCGATGAAGAGGCCGAAGGCCCCGGCACGGCAAGCAGCCTCGGCATCCGCCTGCTGCATTTCCGGCTCGGCATTGACGCGCACGAAGACCTTTGCGCCGCTTCGTCCTGCCGTGGGGACTGACTGCACAAGTCCGGCGCGTGCCGCCAGCTTTTCAGCGCAGGTAACGGAATCCTCGAGATCGAGGATGATCGCATCAGCGCCTCGCTCATGCGCCTTGGCGATAAAGCGCTCGGACGAGGCGGGGACATAGAGAAGCGACCGCAGCCTCATGGTGCCGAGCCCTCCAAAATGAGATTGATGGCGTCTGTATCCATCCCGGCCTCGGTCAAGACTTCGGCCGTGTGCTCTCCAAGCATCGGCGCGGGTCTGCGCCAGACACCCGGCGTTTTGGAAAGCCGCGGCACGATGTTGTGCATCGGCAGGCTGCCGAACTCCGCGTCCTCCACGTCGACGATGATTTCGCGTTCGGCGAAATGCGGGTCGGCGATGGCATCGGCGACGTTATAGATCGGTCCGACCGTCGCGCCGGCGTCGCGCATGATCTTCAGCGCTTCGTCGTGGTCGTGCCGGGCGAACCAGCCGCCAACCGCTTCGTCGACCAGGTCACGATTCTTGACGCGCTCTGAATTGGTGGCAAAGCGCGGATCCTCGTTCATGTCGGCGCGACCGATAATCTCGAAAATTCGCCTTGCGACCTGCGGCGTGGAACCGGACAGCGCTACGTATTTGCCGTCGCGACATCTGTAGACGTTGCGCGGCGCCGCCGTGTTCGAAGCGCTGCCCACACGTTCCTTGATCTTGCCGGTCGTCTGGTAGATCGCGGCTTCCGGTCCAAGCACGGAAAACATCGGCTCGAGCAGCGACAGGTCGATCACCTGTCCTTTCGCGTAACCGCGATCGCGCGCAAGCAGCGCCGTCACGGTGGCCGAACTGCCGTAGACACCGGCGATCATATCGGCTAGCGCCAGCGGCGGCAGCACCGGTTCGCGGTCCGGAAAGCCGGTTCGGTAGGCAAAGCCGCTCATGCCTTCGACGATCGTGCCGAAACCGGGAAATTGGGCATAGGGGCCGGTCTGGCCGAAACCGGAGATGCGCACGATGATCAGGTTGGGGTTACACGCGTGCAGCGCTTCCGGCGAAAGCCCCATGCGCTCCAGCGTGCCCGGCCGAAAATTCTCGATGAAGACGTCGGCCGTGTCGATCAACGCCCAGAGCGCCTGCATCGCCGCCTGCTGGCGCAGATTGAGCACCACGGAGCGTTTGTTGCGGCTATAGGTCTTCCAGTAGAGCGAGTGGCCGTCGTCCTTCCAGTCCCGAAGCGGATCGCCGGCTGGCGGCTCGATCTTGATGACGTCTGCACCAGCATCGGCAAGCTGCAGCGATAGCATGTTGCCAGCGACGAGACGTGAAAGATCCAGGACCCGGGTGCCGGCAAGCGGCCCCTTGGCAGCGGGATCGAACTGGCGCTTGGCAAATCCGCTCATCGCATGCGCTCCCCGGTTTCCTTGTCAAAGAGCAGCACCTTGTCGGCATCGATCGTGAGCATCACATCCTGGCCCGCCGAAAGCGGCTTGCCGCCGTGGACGACCACCGAGATATCCTGGCCGCCCATATCGACGACGATTTCCTGATCCTCTCCGGTCGGCTCCACCAGGCTGATGCGGCCCGGCACGCCCGTCGTTCCGAGCGTGATGTGTTGCGGGCGGATACCGCAGACGATACGCGTTCCGGGTTGCACCTTCTCTCCGAGAGGCAGCGAAACGCCACCGCGGGTCAATGCCATCTCGCCGTCTGCGATCGCCTCAATGAGGTTGATCTCCGGTGAACCGATGAAGCCGGCAACGAAGAGATTGGCGGGATCGTTGTAGAGTTCGAGCGGCGCGCCCGCCTGCTCGATCTTCCCGCCGTTCATCACCACGATCTTGTCGGCCATGGTCATGGCCTCTGTCTGGTCATGGGTGACGTAGACCATCGTCCGGCGCAGCCGCTGGTGCAGCTTCTTGATCTCGCTGCGCATCTTCACGCGCAGCTTTGCGTCGAGGTTCGAGAGCGGCTCGTCGAAGAGGAAGGCGCGCGGGTCGCGCACGATGGCGCGACCCATGGCGACACGCTGGCGCTGGCCGCCGGAGAGCTCGCGCGGCAGACGGTCCAGCAGCTTTTCGAGGCCGAGGATTTCGGCCGCCTCGGTGACGCGCTTCTGGATCTCCGCCTTCGGCGCGCCGGCAAGCTTCAGCGCGAAGCTCATGTTCTCCGCGACCTTCATGTGCGGATAGAGAGCGTAGGACTGGAAGACCATGGCAATGTCGCGCTCCTTCGCCGGCATGTCGTTGACGACCTTGCCGCCGATGGTGATTTCGCCCGCTGAAATATCCTCCAGCCCGGCGATCATGCGCAACAATGTGGACTTGCCGCAGCCGGAAGGGCCGACGAGCACGACGAATTCGCCGTCACCCATTTCCAGTGAGACGTTGTTGAGCACGGCGACGCTGCCATAGCTCTTGCCGACGCTTCTGAGCTCTATCTCGGACATGTTTCCTCCCGTCCTTTCTGCCTCGCGGCGTTAGCGATCGGCAACCTCTAGCCGGCCGACCGACATGCGTCCGGCAGACGCCATGCGCAGGCCAGCCATGCCGTAGCCAAGCGTCGTATCGTGCGCCTGGAGCACCCGCTCGCCGTCGACAGAAAGCGTCAGCTTGCCGCCTTCGACCGTGAGATCGACCGCGTAGCTTCGGCCGTGTTCGATCCGGAAGGGCTTGCGGGCAAGGATCGTGGTGCCGTGGTTTTCAAGAAGGATCACGGCTTCGCCATTCTCAAAGCCCGCCGCATAAAAGCGGCTGGTCCCCTGAGCGCGCGCCACCACCAGATGCGAAGCACCGGAGAGCGGCTGAAGGTTTGCGGTGACGCTGACGTCGCGCAGATACGCGTTACCAGTCCAGGCATCCGCGTCCGTGGCCGTATGGGCATGGATGCGGCCCTGCTGCAGGCTCCAGTGGCCGCGGTTCCAGGTAAACCGGGTAATCCCGCCCCATTCATGGGCTTCCTTTGCCGGGTCGATCACGGCGCGGCCCTTACCCGAAACGGAGAAGTCCGCAAGGAACAGTCGGCCGAGGAACTTCAGGCGACCGAAATATTCGACCAGAATGCCGATCTCGTCGACCGCCTCGCCATGGCCATCGGGGATGGCGAACTCGTAGTCCTGCCAGCCGCTCGCCGAGGGTACGTGCCAGGCGCTCGTTTCCTGAATCGTACCGGTCATGGCGCGACGAACGTACGATGCCACGCGCAGATTGCCGTCGCCGTTCCACGGGTCGAGCCAAAGTTTGAACTTCACCGTCTGGCCGTCATCGGCAAGCGGCGTGAACATCGGGCGGTAGCGCTCATCGTCGAAGTCGGAGCGGCGGTAGAAGGGCTTCCAGAAGATGCGGCCGCCCTGCCCGCGCTCCAGCCGATCGAGGAGAATTTCCAACGATCCCTTGGCACTCTCGGTGTGACGCTCCACCGATGCCTTGACGGCGATCTGGTTGAACGGTTCGGTGCGGAAGCCGTGGGTCGCGCCGGGAGCGTCGAAATCGAAGCGCACGCCCCGGCGCTCGAAGTCCTCGACCCAGAGCGCCGTTGCTTCCCGTCCCTGCAGCCGGAGCGCCAGCACGGTCAGCTCGCGGGCGAAGGAGGGAATGTCGACGACGTTGATCGTTCCGGTAACGCCTGAAGCGACGACGAAATCATTGATCGGCTTGCGGTATTTATCCCAGCCCGGCTGCACCTGCTGCAAGGTGCCGACGATCGCACCGGCATTGCCAGCATTGCAGTCCGTGTCCCAGCCAGCCATTGTTGCGATTTCGACCGTACGTGGCAGGTCGCCCTGGCCATAGATCAGCGCCATGACGAGCACGCCGGCATTTGGAATGATGTGGCAGACGCCCGGATAGCGATCGTAACCCCATTCCGCGGTCAGCATGTCGCGGCAGGCGCGCCAGTCGTTCCGGTTGCTGTCGTGGAAGCGAAGGACCGCACGCGAAACCTTGGCGTAGAGGGAGTCGGCCGGGATGGTTGCCAGGCCCGTCTCGATGACCTCCTCGATGTTCTTGGCGACAAAGGCATGCGCGATCGCTGCTGCGCAGAAACGCGCACCGTTCAATCCCTCGCCGTCATGCGCCACGCTCGCAGCGCGCGCCGACGCTTCAGCCGCTGTCTTCGGATCGGCCGGGTGCACCCAGCCCCAGCTGTCGATGAAGATCTGACCGCCGATCTGTTCGGCAACGGTGGTGCCGTTCTGTGCGATCGAGCCGGACTGCGGCGCCGGGATGCCGGCGCGAAGGTTTTGATAGGCGGTATGCTCGGTCGAATTGCCGAAGCCGCCCCACCAATACATGCCGTGTTCCTCGGCCGCGTAGTTCAGCCAGGTCTTGCCCACCTCCTCGGCGGTCGCACCGAGGCCATAATCGCGCAGCGCCCGGATGAAATAGACCGGACCGTTGGTGTCGTCATCCGCCGCGAAATTCTTGAAATCGCGCAGATATTCCGTCACCTCGCCATAGGTGTCCCGGATGCGTTCGTAGCTCCAGATCGTCGGTTCGACGGGTGCGCCAAGACGGACGCCGATCGCCTTGCCGATGAAACCGGAATAGATACGCTCGAAGATTTCTGTGGTGCTGAGCATCGGGTACTTTCAAAGTCTAGAGACTGGAAACCTGGGTGAATTCGGGGGCGGCAAAGAGCCCCGCGCGCGCCTGCGCCCGCGTCGTTTCTCGCTTGCGATCGGCGGCCTGAATGACGGTCACCGTTTCGGTGAAAGCATCGGCGGATCGGAAGAGATCGAGCTTGTTGACGCGGTCGAGCTGGGAGGCCATCGCCCGGTCAATGATCCTCTCGCCATACATGGCACCGAGGATCGCGCCGGCCATGACGCCGATCGAATCCGTGTCGCGGCCGGAATTGATGCCGTCGACGATCGTCTTGTAGAAGTCCCCGTCATTCACGACGGCGAAGCCGAGCGCCAGCGGCAACTCCTCGATCGCGTGGAGGCGCGACGGCTGGTAGGCATCCGTGGCAAGGCCCGCCTTCTGCGGCGTGTGCTGGACGTTGTCGCCCATCGGCGAATAGCCGGCGATGATACGGTGAAATTCGGTGACGACCGTTTGGTGGTCTTTGCCCCTCAACGAGCGCGCGGCGCCCACGATATCGGCGATCGCATCCCGCGTGCCGTCCTTGGCAACGGCAAGCGCTTCGTCGATGACGGTGTCGAGTGTAGTTCCCGGCACGAAGGCGGCGGCCACGGCTGCGGCAAGCACGCCGGCAGCCTCGAGGCCGAAGCTCTGCTGGTGGCCGGAGGCAAAGGCGATCGCCTCGTCATAGGCTGCCTTCGGATCGCAGGCATTGGCGACGCCGATCGGCGCGATGTACATGGCTGCGCCGCAATTCACCATGTTGCCGACGCCGCCCTGGCGCGGGTCGCAGCCGGAAAGCTGGTGGCGCTGGAAGATCCACTTTTCCGGATAGAACAGGCGCTCGATCAGCATCGTTTCGCGCTGCAATTCCGGTACCCAACGCGGCGTCCAGGCGATCTCCCGCACCATGCCGGAGGCCATGTCCCAGGCATCAAGGTGACGCTTCACGTCGTTGTAGATCGACATCACGCAGAGTGTCATCAGTGTATCGTCGGTGACGATGCCGCCACCGCGCACGCGGCCGTTGCGGGCTGCTTCGCTCTGCTTCATGCGGTGCCACTCGGTATCGAGTGACGTCACCCGGCCATAGCGCTCGCGAATTTCCGCGGCGGAGAGTTTTTCGACCGGCGCCCCGATGGCGTCGCCGTAGGCGACGCCAAAGAGAAGCGCCCGAACTCGTCCCTTGAAGGAGAGCCCAGCAGCATCATTTGTCATTGAGAACCGTCCTTGCATATTCGGTCATTTTCTCGCCGCCGGCAGCATTCCATTCGGAAACGAATTGGTCCCACTGGTCCATCTTGGCTTCGCCGGAGACGAACTTGTACACCCAGGCCCGGTAGACGTTTTCCGTGGCATCGATGTCGGTGGCGTATTCGGCAGGCCAGACGAAGGCGTTGTCCGGCTTGAAGTCGGCTGAGATCGTCTTCAGCGATTGCTGCGCGGCCTCGCTCAGCCATTGCACCGGCGGCTGCCAGTTTGCGGCGACGAGGAAGCGGGCATACCAGGTGGCGAGCTTGTCGGTCGGCTTGATGGTCTCGCCGTCCTTGGTGTACTGCTCGCCCTCGAAGCCGAGCCGTTCGATCGCCTGGCCCTCGGGGCTGGCGATGAAATCGAGCAGCTTGACCACCTCTTCCTTGTGTTCCGAAGTCGTCGAGATCGCGAGGCCGCGGGCCTCCTTGGAGACGTCGAGAGCCATCAGGCCCTGGCCGGCCGGCCCCTTCGGCGGTGAAAGCAGGCTCAGTGTCACGTCGGGATGGGCCTGGCGCATCTTGCCGCCGTAGATGTCGATGACCTCTGCGGACGAGCCGAAGATCACGCCAGCTCGGCCGGAATAGAACTTGTCTTCCTTCACGTCCCACTTGGTGGTGATGAACTCCGGATCATAGAGCCCCTGCTCCCGAAGCGAGGCATAGAAGGCAATCTTCGCCTTTTCCGCTGCCGAAACGCGCGCATGGATCCATTCGCCGGCCTCGTTCTTCATCCAGGTGCCGGTCACGCCGAAGGCCTGATTGAAGATCGCGTCGAGCTCCTGAGTGTTGTCGGCGGTGGTGACGCCGTAGCTGTCGGCCTTGCCGTTGCCGTCGAGGTCGCCATCCTTGATCGCCTTGAAGAGAGAGACGTAGTCGTCGGTCGTCTTGGGCGCCGCAACGCCCGATTTCTCGAGCCAGTCCGTGCGGATGACCGGCTGCGGCATACGTGGCGGGTAGACATAAAGCAGATAGGGATAGTTCTTCAGCCGCTCAACATTGTGCGGGAAGAGCGCTTCCTTGAGATAGGTCGTCTTCGGCAGCCAGTTGTTCCAATCCTCCAACACGCCCTGTTCGGCCATCTTGGCGTCGCCGCCCTGGAAATAGATGAGATCCGGGATGTCGCCGGACAGAAGCATGGCGCTGAGCTTGTCGGCATAGCCCGAAGACGGCAGGTCGATGATCTGAATGTGGATGTCGGTTCCCTTGGCCTTGAGCGCCTCCTCGTAGGCCTTCATCAGCTTCACATCGTCAGGATTGCTGGTCACCAGGTCTTTCGAGACGACACGGATCGTCACCGGGTCGGCGAAAGCGGGCATCGCCACGCTCGCCATCAGCGCCACGGCGGTCGTTGCGCCAAGGATCAGTTTTCCAAGCATGTTTGTTCCTCCCAATATGCTTTGGCTTTCATGTTTCGGTTCTGCATCGTCAGCCCTTCAGCGCACCGCTCATGGTGCCCTTGGTGAAGAACTTCAGGATCAGTGGATAGATCGCGAGGATCGGCGCGATGGTGAGCAGGATCATGCCGGCCTTCAGCGCGCGAATATTGATCTGGCTCGCGCCCGTGTAGTTGTTGCTTTCGACCACCCCGACCATGGCGAGCTTGTCACCCTCGACCACGAACTGGCGCAGCACGACCTGCAGCGGCCATTTCGACTGGTCGTTGAGGTAGATCATCGCCCGGAAAAACTCGTTCCAGTGGAAGACGAAATAGAAGAGCGCGATGGTGGCGAGCGCCGACTTGGCAAGCGGCAGCGCCACGTACCAGAAAATCTGGAAAGGATTGGCGCCATCGAGTTCGGAGGCTTCGATCAGCTCCTTCGGCACTTCCTCGAAGAAGCGCACGAGGATGATCAGATACCAGGCGTTGACGACCTTGAAGAGGATCAGCGACCAGTAGCTGTCGAGCAGGCCGAGACGCTTGTTGATGAAGTAGTCCGGGATGATGCCGGGTTCGAAGACGATCGTGACCAGTACGAAGACGAAGATGATGCGTCGGCCGGGCAGACCGGGACGGGAAAGCGCCCAGGCCATCAGCGCCGTGAGAACCACGCCTAAAGCGGTGCTGACGAGCGTGATGAAGATCGAGTTGAAGAGACCACGCTGAACCGCGGCATTGTTGACCAGCAGGTTCCAGACCTCGGTCGAAAACCCGTTGGGGATGACCGTCAGGCCGCTCATGCCCGCGACCTTGCCCGGATCGGAGAACGATATGGCGAGCAGGTTGAGGAGCGGCTGGACCGTCAGCACGACGAGGAACAGCAGCGTCGAGACGATAGTCGCATATTCGAGCCGCTCAAGCGGCGTTCTGCGGACGTTGTGGGCGGCCATCACCATACCCCCTTGCCGGTAAGACGTTTGGAGAGAAGGTGCGCGGCGACGATCATCAGCATGCCGAGCACAGCCTTGAAGAGGCCGGCGGCCGTTGCCAGCGAATATTCGCCGGTCTGCAGGCCGATGCGGTAGACATAGGTGTCGATGATGTCGATCTTGCTGCGCACGACGTCGTTGGAGAAGTTGATCACCTGATTGAGGTCGGCATTCAGGAACATGCCGGCGTTCAGGATGAAGAGCGTCGCGATCGTCGGCACGATGCCGGGGATGGTGACGTAGCGGATCTTCTGCCAGCGGTTCGCGCCATCGATCTCGGCCGCGTCATAGAGTTCCTGGTCGATGGCGATGATGGCGGCGAGATAAAGCAGGCTGTCCCAGCCGGCGGAGCGCCAGATCTCCGAGAAAACCAGTATCCAGCGGATCGAGCCATTGTCGGTCATGAAGGACACCGGCTGCATGCCGAAGAAGCCGAGCACGTCGTTGACTGCGCCGTCGCTCGGCGAGAGCACCGCGATGAAGACGCCGGCGATGACCACCCAGGAAAGGAAGTGGGGCAGATAGATCGCTGACTGGATGAATTTGCGGAAAGCCCCTCCCCGGATTTCGTTGAGCAGAAGCGCGACGATGATCGGGACCGGAAAGAAGAAGACGATCTTCATCGTCGAGATGATCAGCGTGTTCGCCAGCACCTGCCAGAAGATCGGCGACGAGAACAGCGTCTGGAAATGCTTGAGGCCGACCCAGATGTTCGGCGGGATGATGCGCAGCTGCTCGAAGGCGATCTTGGCTTCCCAGATCGGAAAATAGTGAAAGATCACGAAGAAGATCAGGCCCGGCGCCATCATCAGGTAGTAGGGCCACCATTGCCGCACGCTTTTCGAGAAGCTTCGGCGCCGAACGTTGGGAACGTTCCCATTTTTTGACATAGTTGCGTTCACCGCAAGCTCGTTGCTGACCGCCATTCCTTACCTCCCTGCCGCCATGCGCACGGTTGCCGTCCCCGAAACATCGGCAAGCGAGCCACGTTCCACCAGCTGGCACGGCAGATATATCCGTTCGCGCTGGTGGCGGCCGGCGATCTGGTCGAGCAGACATTCAACCGCGCGAATGCCGATCTGCCGGCCGGGTTTTTCGATGGTCGTGAGCCCCGGCCACGAGAAGGCGCCTGCCGGGATGCCGTCGAAGCCCAGGATCGAGATGTCCTCGGGGCACCGCAACCCCGCTTCACGAACGGCCATCATGGCCCCAAGCGCCATGAGGTCGTTCGCCACGAACACGGCGCGACTGCCTCTCCATTGCCTCGTAAGCAACCGGGCCATCGCACTGCGACCGCCCTCGACCGTGTAATCGGACTCTTCGACGAGCAGTACCTCGGGGTCAACATCCCGGGCGATGCAATGCTCGTGGACCGCACGCAGGAACCGCGCGCGAGCGAGGCGCGACCGCGGCCCGAGCATCAGCGCCGGCGCCGGGTGTCCGCGTTCGACGAGAATGTCCATGCCGAGCCGAACCGCCTGAGCGATGTCGGAGCCGACGCTCAACGTATCGGGAAAGCGCTCGGCGCTGGAACCGATGAAAACGAAGGGCATGCCAAAACGATCGAGGTCGTCGAAATTGTCGGCAACGGGATTTATGATCGCGCCGTCGACGCGGGCCCGGCGAAGCGCACGCAGGTGGGTCGCCTCCTTGTGCGCATCCCAATCGGACGAGAAGATCAGAAGCGAGATGTCATCCTTCGCAGCACGATCCTGTGCGCCGCGCGCAACCTCGGCCCAGAATGGGTTGGTGATGTCAGGAATGACGATGCCGAGCAGGCCGCTTCGGCCGGAGCGCATGCCGACGGCAAGCTGATTGGGCTCGTAGCCCGTGGCGGCGACCGCCTTCAACACGCGATCGCGTGCTTCCTCGGATATATTTGCGGAGCCGCCGAGAACACGCGCGACGGTGCTCTTCGAAACGCCTGCGCGCTTGGCAACGTCGATAATGGTCGCCCTTCGACCCGTCGTGTTGTTCATAAGGCTTCCTCCCAAAGTTCCGGCGATGCCTCGCCTGAACTTCATGGGAACGTTACCACGAGAAAAAACACTTTGGCAATATGCAGGAGAAAATATCCTGATCTTTGCTGCCAGCCCCGGTGACGCAGCGGGTTTTCCATCCAGAAATCTACGGGTGGTAAGCGCACATTACCGCCGAACGCCTCGCTCGGCGGCAAATTGTTGTTGGCTGCAACCTACGCGGCCAGGTGTTCGAACAGTCGGGCGACAGCCTCGGCGCCGGGGTCGACGTGACCCTCAAGCTGCTTCGCATTGATGTAGGCCGCGCGTCCGGCTTTGGCGCGTGTCAGGGTGGAGGTGAAGTTCGCACCCGTTCGTGCGGCAGCCGCCGCCGCAACGACGCTGTCCTCGAGTGCATCGAGCGCCGGAGACAGCGCATCGATCATCGTTCGGTCGCCGATTTTCGCGCCGCCGATCTCCTGCATGCGTGCAAGCCCGGCTCGAAGTGCCTCGCGCATCGGCAGGCCGCTCGATGCCCCGTCGCCGGCGGCTGCAAAGAAGATGGCAAGCAGCACGCCGGAGGAACCGCCCATGGTCTGGCTCAACTCCTGGCCGATCGCCCGCAAAAGTTGGGTGTGATCGGACAGCGGCAGCCGATCGATGGCATTGATCAGCGCCCGGGCAGCACCTGCCAGTGTCGAGCCCGTGTCGCCGTCGCCGGACTTTGCATCGAGGGCATTGAGATCCTGCTCGGCGGCGATCAAAACCTTGCAGCAATCGATCAGGAAGGCCCGCGTCGCAGTGTGATCGGATGCCATCGGCGTGATCGGCGTCAGGCCATCCGGCAAGGCGCTGACGGCGATCGGCCGAACCTCCGAGACGCCCGGCCAGGCAGCGATCGCCACCGGTGCCTTCAGCAGTTCCAGTTCCGCCCGGTCGGCGGCAAAGACCGACACGGAGAAGCCTTGCATGTCGAGCGACGTCATCAACGGTGCCGGGCCGATCGCGTGAGTGATTTTTTTGCCAAGCGGCAGATTGATGAGGTCGTGGGCAAGCACCGACATTTCGAGCACCGAGGTACCGCCCAGATTGTTGATCAGCGCGACGTGGGGACCTTCACCCATGACAGACGCCAGCCGTTCCGCCATGGTCGCCACCGAAGAACGGGCGCCTGCAAAGTCGATCTGCTCGACACCGGCTTCGCCATGAATGCCGAGACCGAGCTCCGCCTTGCCCTCCGGTATCCGCTCTTCCTTTGGCGAACCCGGAACCCTGCAGGTGTCCAGCGACATGCCGATAGTGCGCGTGCCGGCAATAGCCTTCTTGGCGGCGGTGGTTACCGTGTCGAGATCCGCGCCGCGTTCGGCGAGCGCGCCGGCGATCTTGTGCACGAACAGGGTACCGGCAACGCCGCGCGCCTGCGGCAGATCGGGCAGCGCTATGTCGTCGCCGACGATCACCATGCTCACCTTCAGCCCGAAGGCGCGGGCACGCTCGGCGGCAAGGCCGAAATTGAGGCGGTCACCGGTATAGTTCTTGACCACGAGCAGGCATCCGGCCGGACCGGTCACGGCAAGAATGCCGGCGAGCACGGCGTCTACGCTTGGTGAGGCGAAGACATCGCCGCAGACCGCGGCCGTCAGCATGCCGCGGCCGACGAAACCGACATGGGCCGGTTCATGACCGGAACCGCCGCCTGAGACGATCGCGACCTTCGATTTGTCCCAGTCGCTGCGCAACACGACCCGGATATGCGGATAGCCGTCGAGACGGGTAAGCGCGCCGCCGGACAGGGCCAGAACGCCGTCGATCGCTTCGGTCACGACATCTTCCCGCTTGTTGATGAATTGCGCCATTTCGAGCTCCTTAAGCCAAACGCATGCCTGCCGCATCGAAGTAGAGCGGCTTCGAAGGTTGAATCTTGATTGTTTCACCGCCCCGGAGCGGCGTATGGGCGTCCGTGACGGTAATGAGGTCGTGTTTCCTGAAGGTCAGATGCAGACGCGTCTGGTCGCCGAGGTGCTCGACGCGCTTGACCAGCGCGTCCTCCCCCTCACCCTGTTGGATGTGCTCCGGCCTGAGGCCAATGCTTGCAGCGCCCAAGGGAGCGCCGGCAAAAATATCGGCCGGAAGCACATTGATCCGTGGCTGTCCCAGGCGCGTCGCCGCGTAGACGCTGACCGGCTGCTCATACACCTCGCGCGGCGAGCCGAACTGAACGAGCTTGCCCTCGTTCAGCACGCCGACATGGGTGGCCATCGTCATCGCCTCGATCTGGTCATGGGTAACGTAGAGCAGGGTTGCGCCGGACATTGCCTGAATGCGCTTGAGTTCGATACGAAGATCGGCCCTCAGTTTCGCGTCGAGCGAGCTCAACGGCTCGTCCATGAGGAAAATCTGCGGGTCTCTGACAAGGGCGCGGCCGATGGAAACGCGCTGCATCTCCCCACCCGACAGCGCCGTCGCCTTGTTGTCGAGCTTGTGCGCGATCTGGAGAACCTCGGCAACCTCCCTCACTTTCCGGTCGATCTCCTCTCTCGGTGTCTTCAACAAAGGAGATTTCAGCGGAAACTCAAGATTCTGACGAACGGTGAGATGCGGATAGAGCGAGTATTGCTGGAAGACCATGGCAACGTTGCGTTCGGCGGGCGTCAACCCTCTCGTCGGTCGTCCATCGATAAAGACCTCGCCGCGATCGGGCGTGTCGAGGCCGGAAACCATTCTGAGCGTCGTCGTCTTTCCCGCGCCAGTCGGCCCGAGCAGCACAACGAAAGAACCGTCCGGAACCGTCAATGAGACATTATCGAGAGCAACCGTGCCGGCAAATGTCTTCGACACGTTTTCCAAGACGACCTCAGCCATGTCCCAACACTCCTTCATTGCCCTCGGATAACAGCACCTTGCCGGTTTCCGCGTCGAAAATCGAAAGCGTCCTAGCGTCGAATTCGAGGCCGACCTGCTCGCCCTCGTGAACCCGGTGGCCCGACGGGATGCGCGCCTTCAGTTCGCCGTGGCCGGTTACGAGCGTCACGATCTGGGTGGTCCCGAGATATTCCACGGCGCTTACGCGGCCCCGGTAGGCGCCGTCACTCACGAACGTCACGTGTTCCGGCCGGACGCCGAGCGTCAGCCTACCGGCGCGACCTTCCCGCGACATGGGCACCTTGACCATTACGCCGCCGAGATCGATCAAGCCGCCGCCGACGCCGATCATGCCCTCGAGCTCCAGAAAGTTCATTGGCGGTGAACCGATAAACTGAGCCACGAACTTCGTCGCGGGCCAGTCGTAGATCTGCTGCGGCTTGCCGAACTGTTCGACGACCCCATGATTCATCACGACGATCTTGTCGCCCATCTGCATCGCTTCGAGCTGGTCATGGGTCACATAGACGGTGGTTGCGCCCATCCGGTCGTGCAGCGCCCGCAATTCCTCGGCCATGTGCTCACGAAACTCGGCATCGAGTGCCCCGAGCGGTTCGTCCATGAAGAACGCCTTGGGGCGGCGCACGATCGCACGGCCGAGCGCGACACGCTGGCGGTCTCCGCCCGAAAGGCCGCCGACGGGCTTGTCGAGAATGTTCTCGATCTTGAGAATACGGGCGACTTCCGCGACACGCGACTTCACCTCCTCGCCGCGCAGGCCCTGGCTGAGCAGCGGATAGGAGATGTTCTTGCGTACGTTCATATGCGGATAGAGCGCAAACATCTGGAAGACGAAGGCGATGTCGCGCTTGCTCGCCGGTTTCATACCGACTTCTTCGCCGTCGATGAAGATCTCGCCACTGGTCGGCAGTTCGAGGCCGGCCATCATGCGCAATGTCGTCGTCTTGCCGCAGCCGGACGGGCCGAGCAGCATGAAGAACTCGCCATCCTCGATAGTGAAGCTCGAAGAGCGCACCGCAGTAAAGGCGCCGAACTCCTTGCGCACGTTCTGGATTCTGATCTGCGCCATCGGCCTACTCCGGAAAATGGCTGACGATGATGAACATCACCGTGCCCAGCAAGGTTATGACGAAGGACCAGGAATAGAGCGCGAGAACGAAGGGCTGCATCAGCATGAAGACGCCCGCCGCGATCAGCGCCGATGCCAGCATTTCCCAGGCACCGCGGCGCAAATGCAGCAATCCGTTGAAAAATCTTGTCATTTGCGTACGGCTCCGAAGGTGATGCCGCGCAGCAGGTGTTTGCGCAGGAGAATGGTGAAGACCATGACCGGCACGAGGAATAAGGTCGCGCCGGCAGCAACCGCCGGCCAGTCCTGGCCGCTGACGCCGATGATGGTTGGAATGAAAGGTGGCGCCGTCTGGGCGTTGCCCGAGGTCAGAAGCACGGCGAAGGCGTATTCGTTCCAGGCAAAGATCAGGCAGAAGATCGCGGTGGAGGCGATGCCCGTCGCCGCCTGCGGCAGCACCACCTTATAGAATGCCTGGAACCGGGTGTAGCCATCGATGAGAGCCGCTTCTTCATACTCGACCGGGATTTCGTCGATGAAGCCCTTGAGCAGCCAGACCGACAGCGACAGGTTGACGGCGGTGTAAAGCAGGATCATGCCCGCATGGGTGTCGTTCAAGCCCAACGAGCGGAACATCAGAAAGATCGGGATGGCGACGGCGATCGGCGGCATCATGCGCGTCGAAAGAATGAAGAACAGCAGATCGTCCTTCAGCGGAACCTTGAAGCGCGAAAAGGCGTAGGCAGCAGCCGTGCCGAGCACGATGCAGAGCACCGTCGAGCCGAAGCCGATGATCACAGAATTGGTGAAGCGCTCGGCAAAACGCGACGGGCCGGAGATGACGAGGCCATCCTTGCGAACCAACTTGTCATACCAAGTCTGCGGCTCGCCGACCGCCTGCAACTGCTCCTCGGTAAGCCGGGTACGCGTCGTGAAGACGTTGACATAGCCTTCCACCGTCGGCTCGAAGAAGGTCTTGGGCGGATAGGCGATCGCATCGGACGGCGACTTGAAGCTCGTCGCGATGATCCAGACAAGCGGAAGGATCGTGATCAGCGCGTAGCCAACGACCAGAATCCCGGCGAACCATTTTTGCCGTTGCGACGGCTCGGTTACGGAATAGCTGCTCATCGTTGTTTAACCTTGTTCAGGGCTTTGACGTAGATCGACGCAAGGCCGAAGACGGTGACGAAGAGAATGACGGCATAGGCAGAGGCGTAGCCCGTGCGCCACTTCTCAAAAGCCTCGCGCTTCAGGTTGATCGAGGTGAGTTCGGTGATCGATCCCGGTCCGCCGCCGGTCAACTGCACAACCAGATCGAACATCTTGAAATTCTCGATGCCGCGAAAGAGCACGGCGAGCATCAGGAAGGGCAGCACCAGCGGGATGGTGATCGTCCAGAACTGCCGCCATTTGCTGGCGCGATCGCATTCGGCCGCCTCGTAGATGCTGCTTGGAATGGAGCGCAGACCGGCAAGGCAGATCAGCATCACGAAGGGCGTCCACATCCAGGTGTCGACAATGATAATTGCCCAGGGTGCCAGCGACACATCGCCGATCATCGAGAAACTCGACGGATCAGCCCCCGTCAGGAAACCGACTGCGTAGTTGAAGAGACCGATCTGCGGCTGGTAGAGGAAAGTCCAAAAATTGCCGACTACCGCCGGGCTCAGCATCATCGGCAGCACGATGATCGTCGTCCACAAATCGTTGCCGCGGAACTTCTTGTTGATCAGGTAGGCGAGGGAAAAGCCGATCAGCACTTGAAGGACGATCGTCCAGATCAGGAAATGCGCCGTCGCTTGCATCGTCAACCAAATGTCCTTGTCGGACAGAATGCTCAGGTAGTTCTTGAGCCCGATAAACTGGACCTCGGCATTGGGGCGGTTGACGCGAAAGTTCGTAAAGCTCAGCCGGACCGTCCAGATCAGCGGAAAGATATTGACCGCAAGCAGCAGGACGATCGACGGGGCGACGAACAACCAGGCAAGCGCGCGATCCGACAATCCTCGAACCCGTTTGGCAATGGCATGCGGCGTCGCTCCCGCGACCCGGTCCACTGTTGATTTCAGCATGGTAGTCCCTCATTTGATTAGGCGGCGACGGAGCCGGGGAAAACCCCGGCTCCGTGTCGCGCCCTGGCGCGCCGGGAGGCGCGCCGCCACGGCCTTGATGGCGATCAGTATTTGCCTTCGTCGTCGAAGATCTGCGTCCAGTCCTTGACGAGACCATCGAGGGCATCCTGGCCAGAGCCCTGGCCGGCGACCACATAGTCGTGGAAGCGCTTCTGTGCGGCCTGGAGCAGCGAAGCATAGGAGGGCTCGGCCCAGAAGTCCTTCACGATTGCCATGGAATCAAGGAAGGTCTGGGCATAGGGCTGGCTGGTCGCAAAGCCAGGATCTTCGACCACTTTGCGCAGCGCCGAATAACCGCCCATCTGCCACCATTTCTGCTGGATATCGGGCTGGGCGAACCACTTGATATAGGCGAGCGCATCGTCCTGCTTCTCAGACGTCGCGACGACCGAGATCCCCTGGCCGCCAAGCTGTGCGAACGCGACGCCGTCAGGTCCGGCCGGATTGGGGAAATAGCCCGATTTTTCGCCGCCCACATTGGCGTCAGCATTGATACCGGGCCAGGTGAAGGCGAAGTTCATGTGCAGCGCGACCTGACCCGATTTGTAAGCGTCGATGTCCTCGGACATGTAGGCGTCGGAATGGCCGGGCGGTGTGCAGCAGTCGTAAAGCGCCTTGTAGAATTCCAGCCCCTTCACCGCCTTGGCGGAGTTCACGTATCCTTCGAGCTCGTACGGCTTGTCCGGGTTTTGATATTCGAAGCCGAAGCTGTAGAGCACATCCATCGCACCCATGGTGATGCCTTCGGATCCGCGCTCGGTGTAGATCGCGGCACCGTAGACGGTCTTTCCATCGATCTCCCGCTTCTGGAAGAATTCGGCGATATCCTTCAATTCGGCAAAGGTCTTCGGCACGGCGAGGTCACGACCGTACTTGCTCTTGAATTCGGCCTGCAGTTCCGGGCGGGCGAACCAGTCCTTGCGGTAGCTCCAGCCGACGACGTCGCCGAATGCCGGCAGAGCCCAGTAGTTCGGCGAGTTCTTCGGCCACTCGGCATAACCGACGACGGTCGCCGGGATGAAATCGCTCATCTTGATTCCTTCCTTGTCGAAGAAATCATTGAGCTTGACGTACTGGCCGTTTTCAGCGGCGCCGCCGATCCATTGGCTGTCGCCGATCATGAGGTCGCACAGTTTCCCGCCGGAGTTCAGCTCGTTCAGCATGCGGTCGGCGAAGTTCGGCCATGGCACGAACTCATACTTCATCTTGATGCCGCTCTTGGCTTCGAAATCCTTGCTGAGTTCGACAAGAGCGTTTGCCGGATCCCAGGCCGCCCAGCAAAGCGTCAGCTCGGCTGCGCTTGCGTGACCGGTATTTGCGACGCTGGCCGTGAGCAGGGCACCAAATGCGGCCAATGATTTGAAATGACGAAGTTCCATAGCGGGGCCTCCTCCCCTCTCCTTCCGACCTCCATCGGAAGCTGAAAACGCCTGCGGCGAATTGTGGACGCAAGGCGACGTTCCCACGTGGAGCCGGCTCCTTCGCATCACTTCGTGACCTCACGCACTCCTCTGGGTGGCCACAGATATAATCATATTGAGGTGCGCACCTCAACGCAAGCAAATTTTGAGGTGCGCACATCAATTCTTGCTTTTTGATTGCTTTTGTTGGAGGAATCGCCCTGAAGGATCGAAAGCAAAGAGAAGCGACAAAATGCGGCCTACCGCGAAAGACCTGGCAGAAGCCGCCGGTGTAAGCCTGGCCACCGTCGACCGCGTCCTGAACGACCGGCCGAACGTCAGCAAGAAGGCTTTCCGCAAGGTCTACGACGCGATCGAGCGTATCGGTTTCGTCCGGAACCCGGCGGCGGTCGCGCTTGCGCGCAACAAGACTTACCGGTTTCGCTTCGTCCTTCCGGTCTCGGGCGACCAGTATCTGAGCGAATTGATCGGGCGCGTCACCGAGGCACGCGACGCGCTGCGCGCTGATTCCACCGAGGTGGAAGCCGTGCAGATCCCGATGACAGATCCGCACCACGTCGCCAAATATCTGAGCCTCATCGATCATGAGGCTGTCGATGGTGTCGCGGTGATGGCGCCGGAATCGCCACAGGTACGCGATGCGCTGGTGCGACTGGTGGAGCGCGACGTAAAGGTCGTGCAGTTCCTGTCGGGCCAGGAACGCCTGGAAAGCGCAGACTATGTCGGTATCGACAACTTTGCGGCGGGCGCCACCGCCGGCAAAATCGCAGGTCGCTTCATCGGCAACCGGGCCGGCAAAATCATGGTCGTGGCGGAAACCATGATGGCACTCGACAGCATCGAGCGCCGTCTCGGCTTCGACAGCATCATCAACGCGCAGTTTCCACAACTCCAATGTCTGCCGTCGCTCGAGACCTATGCTGACGAGAACCGCGCCGAACTGATCATTCACCGGACGCTGCAACACAACCCGGACACCCTCGCCGTCTACGTGCTGAGTTCCGAGGCGCGGGCGCCGTTGACGGCGGTCTGGAATGCGCAGGGCTCGCGTCAGCTCACGGTTATCGCCCACGAGCGGACGCCCTTCAGCGAGCGGGCGCTGATGGAGGAACGCATCGATGCCCTGATCGCCCAGGACCCAGGCCATGCAGTTCGAAGCGCACTGCGCATCATGCGCGCCCGCGCCGACCATCGCGAACCCCTGGCCTCGCAGGAGAGGATCCGCATCGAGATCCTACTCAAGGAGAACCTTCAGTTGCATGCCTCTTAGAGAGACGTTGGCAGCCACAAAACCGGACCGCGCCAAAATGGCGATTTCGGCTCCTGCCCGCGAACTCTGATGGCAGTGTTTTTGGGCGACCGGTGCCACTCGGCCCCGCTCGGCCGGAACGCTCTGCAAGCCAGCCATTTCATTTGGTGTTGAGGTCGTTGCACTCTGTACGAGCCAGACGCTCCTTCCAAAGTGCTATTGTCGGATCGGCGCTAACAATTGTGCCAGGCCGGCGCGAAGATCCGTGCGGCATCGAAAATCGAGCGCCGCTTGAAGGGCTCGCGTGCATCCCTGGGAATGTCTGACTTCGCCGAGCAGGCCATCAACGTGGTGGATGCCGCAATTGGATTTGGTCTCTTCGATCATTAGTCGTGCGAGGTCATTGATCGACGTCTCGACACCGCTACAAACATTCAAGACACGTGCCCCGTCGCGACGAGTTTCCACCGACCGGATAAGCGCTTCAACCACATCGTCGACGTAGACAAAATCCCGAGTCTGCATGCCATCGCCATAGATCATGATATTCTCATTGTTACTCAATCTTTGCGCGAAGTTGGCAATCACCCCCGAATAGGGGGAATGTGAATCCTGGCCTGGTCCGAAGACGTTGAAAAAACGAAGACCTGTCGTCGAGATGCCGTAGACTTCGTAGGCGGCTCGAGCGTGCAATTCGCAGGATAGCTTGTCCGCACCATAGGGTGACAGAGGAGCGCACCTACCCTCTTCCGAAAGCGGCAGGTTCTGGCTGGCTCCATAAACGGCAGCCGAAGAGGCATAGACAACTGTCCGCTTGGCACCGGAATCGGCAATTGCCTCAACGAGGTTCAGGAACCCGGTTATGTTGACTGCATGAGAAGACGTCAGTTGCCGATTGCACTTCTCCACCGAAGAGACGGCAGCCAAGTGGATGCAAGCATCGACCCCGGAAAGCGCCTCTTCAACCACCTCTCGGTCCAAAATCGAACCTTTAATGAAGGTGGCTGCCCCTGGAACATTGTCGCGCCTTCCTGAGCTCAGATCATCCAGCACCACAACGTCTCGGCCAGTGTCCAACAATCGTCGCGCGAGATGATGGCCGATAAATCCGGCCCCCCCAGTCACCAGGATTTTTTTCAAACCGCTTCTACTCATGAAATTTTGCCCTGGCACGTTGTCGATCTGAAGAACGGGTTCGACCACGTCTACAACAAGCTTTCCACCAAAGCGACAAGCGTCAATATCCTCAAGGCCGAAAGAGAGAAGGCCTTGTCGTCAGGAGGTTAGCCGAACAGCAAAATGCCCCTTTGGCTGGCGCGGTTTCGCTCCCAGGCGGCATGCCATAGAAACTATCGGATTCAGGAAGCGCCCGCTGCATCCTGGAAGGTCCGGGCGGCGTGGGTGAATGAACAGCCAGTTGCCGCGTCCCTGGTCTTGATGGGCAAGTATGTGAACGACGCCCGGGGGGTGCAACCGACCGGGTCCATTTGTTGGACATCTAGCAACCGATTGAACGCGCCCATCCGGCAGCGCGCCGCGCCGCCTCCGTCAGCACGGGCTTTGGCGCCTTGTACCACTCGTCCTCGGGAAGGCCGCGCTTATCACGAACAAAACTAATCGCGGCCTCCAGGGTTGGGAACTCTTCCGGCAGTGTGAGATGGAGAAACAACGACACGACGGCAACGGAGCGTGAGCGTCCACCGCGGCAATTGACGAGGACCGCGCCGCGCTCGCGTCGCGGATAGGAAGGTTTCTCGGGCAGGACCTGTTCAAGAGCAGCCCGCAAGATGTAGTGGGCCGCGAGCATCTGCGTCTCCGGATTTCCATCCCCATCGATCAGACCCACCTTGTAGTAGCGGATCTCGCCTGGACCATGAACGCTGCTTCGATGATCCGAGACGAACTGCGACGCCCTAACGAAATTGAAATCGAGGTTGACGGCACAATTGACAACGGTGGTGATGCCATTGCTGCGCAGGAGATCGAGATCGCTGGCCCCTTCCTTGCCCGCGATGAAGATATCGACATCATAGGCCGGGTGCTTGGCATAGATGAGGCTGAGCTTCGGCAGCTCGCTGCTGGCCTTGGCGGTGGCGATCGTATCGCCTGAGTTGCTCCGCATGCTTACCTCGTCGCGATCAGGACACCAAAGCTTTTGCCGTGCGGCCGTCAGAAATCGCGGCAGCGATGCGGTTCAAGGTCGGATAGTCGGCGCCGGCGCCGTAGGCCACATAGCCAGGGCATAGAAAATCGGCAGAACCGAGCGGCACTTTACCGAGGGTCAGCGGCTCGTAACGGCCGCCGGCATTCTTCAGGATTAACGTTGCGGCAGCCACATCCCAGGCATTGACGCCGAACCCGGCTGCCGCATCGACGAACCCGGCCGCCACATGCGCAATGCTAAGAGCGGCACTGCCCGGCCTGCGCAACGTCGAGAAGGTTTCGACCAGATCGCCAAAGCGGCGAAGGGCGACATCCCGCCCATCGAGGCGAAAGTCCCGCGACACGGGATATCCTGTGATCAAGGTTGCACGGTTTTCGTCGCCGACTGCCTTGGAGGTGATGCATTCTCCGTTCAAATAGGAGCGCTCGAGATCGGCAGCGAAAAGCAGGTCCGCGACCGGGTCGTAGACGGCCCCTGCCACGACGGCGCCCTCTGCGACCGCGGCGATGGACACGCACCAGAAGGCGAGCCCCCGAGCGAAGTTCGCCGTTCCGTCGATCGGGTCGACATACCATTGGATTTCGCCCTCGCCGAACTGACCGCCTTCTTCGCCGAGCATGGCTGAGTTCGGTTCGTTCGCGAAGACGTACTCGCGGATCAGCGCCTCGGCACTTCGGTCGTGGATCGTTACGACATCGTGCAGGTCGCGCTTGTAGTCGATCGCCATTTCCGAACGAAAGGCCTCAAGCAACGATGGTCCCACGGCGCGCGCGGCACCCTCGGCGATCTTCATCAGGCGACGTGAGCGGGCAAGCCTGCCCGCATCAACAGGCGGGCTGTGGCTTACCGCCGGATGGGGGTTGTTCATACTCTCTTTCCGTTCATGCAAAGCGGGTCGGCGCGACCTGTCCTCGCGAGGTCGTGCCGGCCGACGTTTCTATTTGCTGTAGTTCACGCGCCAGAAGTCCTGCCACTCCTCGCGCCGGTCGAAATCTTCAAGACCCGTTGCTGCATCGTAGGGGAACAGGCGGTCCGCCACTTCCATGATCCCCGACGGCTCGTCCGCTGGCATCTTGATGTCGATGTTGGTCGGCAGCTTGCCATCCTTCATCTGAGGCGCGATCCCCTCTTCCGTCAGCACGTAGTGGATGAAGAGCTTCGCAGCGTTCGGGCTTGCCGTCTTGGACGCGACGAGACCGAGCTTGGTGTAGGTCCAGCCCACCCATGGCTGGAGTTCCGTGCATAGGCCGAGCTTGTAGCCCTTGCCCGCGTTGTCGCGGAATTTCGCCGAGCTCAGAAGTCCGAAGAAGGGCTCCTTCTGGCCGGCGGCGCCAACCGCTTCGGCCACCGGATCGTCGCCATCGGTGACGAGCGGTCCGTTCTGGGCCAGAGCCTTGATCCAGGCCGCCGCGGCGCTCTTTTCGCCAGTCTCCAGATCTTTGCCGAAGTGGGCTTTATAAGCCTCCGCGACCTCGGCATCGGCGTGTTTCTCCAACTGGTTGAACCAGTCGGTATAGGTACTCTTGGTCAGAGGATCGACGAGCGCGATCTTGCCCTTCCATTTCGCTTCGGTCAGCTCCCAGATGTTGCTGACCGGGCACTTGTCATGGGCCTCGGTGTTATATGCCCAGACATTGGCATTCGTCGAAATCGCAAGGGGATTCTGGAAGGCTGCCGGTATCTTTGCCTTCATATCGCCGGGCAGATAGCTCTCGACAAAGTCCTGCGGCAAAAGCTGCGCTAGAGCGGCTGGCGCGTCCGTGATGAGAGCGACATCGCCTTGGACATTGCTGGCCTGCGCCTCGCGAATGATCATCTCCAGTTGGCTGTTGGCCGAGACTTTGACTCCCGTTGCCTTCACTCCATACTTGGCGGTGAAGGCCTCCGCCATCTCGACGATCTTGCCGGTGCTATCGTAGACGTTGATTGGCTTTTCTTTTCTTGCGGCCTCGATCAGTTCGTCGAGGTTAAACGCCTCATCTGCCTTCGCCTCGGCCGCGATTACCGTTGTCAGTGCGGCAAACACCGACCCTAGGGCCAGAAACTTGCTGTTACCTTCTTTCATGGCTTCCCTCCCAAGAAGACCGGTCAGATACAAGACTACTTCTGGTAGTTGATGCGCCAGAGATCCTGCCAGGTTTCACGTGCATCCCAGTCGTCGAGACTGGTCGACATGTCATAGGGCATGACCTGATCGAGAACGGTGCCGATGCCTGAAGGCTCGTCCGCAGGCAGCGAGACGTCCTTGTTCGTCGATATTTTCCCATCCTCCGCCTGTGGTGCTATGCCTTCGGCCGTCATCACGTAGTGGATGAAGAGT
Source organism: Ensifer sp. B1-9 (assembly GCF_050474445.1). Taxonomy (NCBI): domain Bacteria; kingdom Pseudomonadati; phylum Pseudomonadota; class Alphaproteobacteria; order Hyphomicrobiales; family Rhizobiaceae; genus Ensifer; species Ensifer sp. B1-9. The sequence continues at coordinate 392,228 of NZ_JBCHVG010000006.1, read as the reverse complement.
TTGGAGGCGTTCGGACTATTGGTGCCCTTGGTGATCAGTCCGACACCCGGATACATCCAGCCGAGCCACGGCTTCAGGTCCTTGCAAAGGCCGAGTTTCATGCCCTTGTCGGCATTATCTCGGAACTTAGCCGAGCTCATCAGCCCCATGAACGGCTGCGATTGCCCCGGCGCGCCGACCGCATCGGCGGCGGCCGCATCGGCATCGGTCAACAACGGAGCATTGGCGGCAAGCGCCTTCACCCAGGCCGCGGTTGCGCTGCCGTCGTCGGTCTGGAGCTCCTTGCCATAGAGCTCCTTGTAGGCGGCGGCCACCCTGTCGTCACCGTGCTTGGCCATCTGGTTGAACCAGTCGACATAGGACGCCTTGCCGAGCGGGTCCTGCATTGCGACCTTGCCTTTCCATTTCGGCTCGGTCAGTTGCCAGATGTTGCTGACCGGGCACGTGTCGAAGAATTCTGTGTTGTAGGCCCATACATTGGCGCTTGTGACCACCGTCAGCGGGTCCTGGTATTCCTCCGGAATTTTGGATGCGAGGTCCGGCGGCAGCCAGCTCTCGGCAAAGCCTTGAGGAATGAGCTGGGCCATCGCGGCCGGTGCGTCGCTGATGATCGAGACGTCGCCCTGAATATTGTTGGCACGGGCTTCGCGAATGATCATCTCGAGCTGGGCGGTCGCCTTGACCTTGGAACCCTCGGCGGCGACGCCATACTTCTCGGCAAAGGCCTTGGCCATTTCCACGATCTTGCCGGTGCTGTCGTAGACCGTAATCGGCGCTTCTTTTCGCGCGGCCTCGATGAGAGCGTTCAGGTCGAATGGTTCCTCGGCCAACGCCGGCCCGCTGATCGCCACGATCGTCGTTGCCAGCAAGGCGCGCCTGGTTGCGCGTCGCGTCCTGTCAGTCTTCCGAACTTGCATCGTCTGTTCCTCCCTCAGATTATGTTTCGGTGTGCCGTTTGGTGCCCGGCGCCTTAGTTCAGCGTGTTCTTGCGCAGCAACGCGTCGGCCTCGGCGATGCGCTGGCCATTCTTGTCGAAGACATGCAGGGCCTCGGGCGGCGCGAAATATGAAACCTTCGACCCGGTCTCGACACGTGGCAGGGCATTCGTCGTCAGGAAGAGCGTGTCGCTGTCGTTCCTGAGCTCCAGGATCCAGCTGCCGCCGGTCGGAAGAACGCCCGTCACTGCCATTTCGCCGGTGAAACTGCCCGTCGGAACGTCTTCACGCTTGGTCGTGTAGCTGATCGATTCTGGCCGGATACCGACCGAGCCTAAGCCGCGCAGTGACGGATAGCGCTCGCCGAGATAGGCTTCTGCCGCACGGGACGTCGCCGATATGGATGGCCCTAAGGTCAGGATATTGATCGGAGGGCTGCCGACGAATTCAGCAACGAAGCGGTTTGCGGGACGGTCGTAGATATCGTTGGGCGTGCCCATTTGCTGCAGCGTGCCCTCATTCATGACCGCAATCGTCGTCGCTAGCGTCATGGCTTCCCACTGGTCGTGGGTCACGAATACGATCGTCGTCTTGAATTCCTTGTGGATGCGCTTGAGCTCAGCCCGCATTTCGAGGCGCAGCCGTGCGTCGAGGTTCGAGAGCGGCTCGTCGAGCAGGAGTACGCCCGGATTGACCGCCAGCATGCGCGCGAGCGCCACGCGCTGCTGCTGACCGCCGGAAAGCTGTGAAGGGTAGCGGTCGCGATACTTGGCGATGTCGAGCGCCTGCATGACCTCCTCGACCCGCTGCTCGCGTTCTTCCTTCGGCAGCTTACGCAACCGAAGGCCGAAGTCGGTGTTGCGCTCGATCGTCAGATGTGGCCAAAGCGCGTAACTTTGGAAAACGAGCCCCATCTCCCGCTTTTCGGGTGGAATGAACACGCCCGCCCGCACCGAGTCGACCAACCGCTCGCCGATACGGATCTCGCCGTCAGAGAGGTTTTCCAGGCCGGCGATCATGCGCAGCGTCGTGGTCTTGCCGCAGCCGGACGGCCCTAGAAGGCACATGAATTCACCATCGCGGATCTCGAGGTCGAGGTTCGAAACGGCATTGGCGGAATTGACGCCATAGTTCTTCTGGGCGCCGCTGAGATTGATGGTTGGCATCAGCTTCCGAGTCCTTCTGCGAGATTGGTCCTGGTCAGCTTCTGAGCTGCCAGCGTTCCGAGATAGGCGATGGCGGCGATGATCAGCACAACCGCATTTGCCGCCTGAGTGTAGTGGTAGTCGACGAGCCGCAGCGAATAGGTCGTCAGCACATCGGTGCTCGGCACGGCGAGGATGGCAAACAGGCTGAGGCCCTTGATGCCCGAAATGAACGGCAGCAGGACGCCAGTGACGAGCGAGCCTTTCTGGATCGGGATCACGATCAACATCATGCGGCGGAACCAGCCGGCGCCGGCAACCTGAGCCGCCTCTTCCGGATCTTTTCCGAGCTGGGTCATGGCGGAGATGCCGGCGCGCGAGGCATAGGGCATCTGGTCGGCAATCAGCGCCAGGATAAGGATGGTGACCGTGCCATAGAGGGCGGGCACTGGACCGCGCGCGACCGCGAAGAGCGACAGATACGCCGCGGCAAAAGCGATGCCTGGCACGAGATAGGGCAGGAAAGTCACCTGGCGCAGGTAGACAGAGAGCGCCTTAACGGGGGTACGTATGACGACATAGCCGACAAGCAGCCCGAGGATACCCGACGTCAGGGATGCAAGGCCGACGATCATCAGTGTGTTCTTCGCGGCGGCCCAGAGATCGGGGCTCAACAACACGCCGGTCTGCAGCGCCACGGTGTGGAGATCACGCCCGACCCAATAGTCCAGAGTGAAGTTGTCGAGCGTGAACTGTGCCGGCAGCTTCATGATGGTGGACAGGAACAGGGTGAGCAGCGGCAACCCGACGCTCAGCAGAAAGATCAGTGCCGCGAAGCACGTGGCCAGCAGACGATACTTGCCAAGCCGGCTTTGGCGATTCATTGAGCCCTTCGAGCCAACGGTGACGAAGCGGCGCGCTTCGCGGACAAGACGCGCATCGATCATCAGGGTGATGATGCCGATCAGCATGATTGAGGCTGCAACAACGCCGGCAACGCCCGTCTGGCGCGACGCGATGCTGCGGAAGAGTGAGGTAGAGAGCACCTCGAACTTGACGGGTAGACCGAGCACATAGGGCACGCCAAATTCGCCGAGACATTTGGCGAAGATCAGCACCATCGAGGACAGCAGCGCTGGGCGCATCAGCGGTAGGATGATCTGCAGCGCCACCTGATAACGCTTTGCCCCGAGGATGCGTGCGGAGTCTTCGAGTTGGGAATCGAAGCGACGAAGGGCCGAGCCGAACAACAGGATGACAAAAGGCGTATAGTGCAATGCCAGGATGACGACGATCGGGAAACGGCCATAGGCGACCCAGTCGGGCGGCGTCAGCCCCATAGCCTCGAACCAGCCCGGCTGCCCGCCGACGGTCCTGTTCTTGAAGAGCGTCGTCCAGGCGAGCGCGAAAGTCCAGGCCGGCAACATGTAGGGAACGATGAGCGCAGTCGCGAACCAGCGGCGGCCGAACATATCGGTCCGACTGATCAACCACGCAAGCACCGTACCGATCAGGAGCGACAAGCTGATCGCCCCGATTGCAACCGAAAGCGTGTTAAAAAGCGGACGCCAGAAGAGATCAACAGACACAGGCGAAAGGAACGCCCGATCGAGATAGTAGAGCGTCAGATCACCGAAATCCTTGCCGAGCCGCCGCTCGTGACCGAACTGAACCCGGACAGAATCCAGCACGATCGAGATGATCGGCACGACGATCAGATAGGTGAACAGAAGAGCCGTCAGGACACCGATCAATGTCGTCGGCTCTCGAGAAGCGACCTTCGCACGATACCGCCAGCGCTGCCAGGCCGTCGGTGCCGTCGCGTGATCTGGCACTGTCGACGCCTGGACTGTCTCACTCAATAAGGCCATGCTCTTCCCCTTGGAACTCGACATGCGCAGCCTGTTGCGGCAATCGACGCCGGCCGCGCTCCAGTAGTATTGATGGGAAAGCAGGGTTCGCGCCTAATTCCGCGCAGCCGCACGCAAAGGCTCGCACGGTCACGAGACACCACACTGCTTGGCTCCAATCCTCCCCACTCGCGGACAGGTACGAACACCCTGCAAAAAACGACGACACCGACTCCTCAGGGGCGCTGTCATTACCGCGAACACAGACGGAACAAACATTCCAATAACTCTCCGACTGTGGAATGCATGATCCAATGCTACATCCGTCTTGTCAATAAAAAAATGCACACGTGCGCAATGATGTATCCGATTGTTTTGTTTGAATTTTTATTGATGTAAACCCATTACTTTTCGAACACACGCTCAATCGACGTTCTAACAAGCTTTCCGGCCCCCCGATCGGCGACGAGCTCGAGGGCAAGAGTACCGTGGACAAGGCTTGTCGAGCGGAAACCGCGGACCATCGGTCCTTGAGCGCTTGGTCGCACTTTTTCGTTGGAATGGGGGAGCTTTTATGCCCCTGATGGAAACTGTCTGATTCTGTAGGGGAGCGGCATGGCAAGAGGGTTCGTGACGGCCGAAGAGGTCGCAAAACGTGCGGGCGTTTCGCGCTCGGCCGTCTCGCGAACATTTACGCCTGGAGCCAGCGTCTCCCAGGCAGTGCGGCGCAAGGTGCTGAAGGCCGCGCGCGAGCTCGGCTATCGGGTCAACCGACTGGCGCAGGGTCTGAACAACGATCGCTCCAACCTGATCGGTGTCGTAGGCGCCAACCTCAGCTCGCCTTTCCACGCCAAACAGCTCGACCTCCTGAGCATCGGCCTGCTGCGTCGGGGGTTGCAGTGCCTGCTGCTCAATGCGGCCGATGCCCGCAAGGATATCGCGCCGCTGATCGAGCTGCTGTTCGAGTTCCGCGCGCAGGCCATCGTCGTTCTCTCCGGCGAACCACCGGAATCAATCGTCGATCAGTGCGTTGCCAACGGGGTCCGCCTGATCCTCATCAACCAGAAAATCGACCGCACCGATACGAATATGGTTCTGAGCGACGATTCCCGCGGCGCCGATCTCGCCGCGCTGCGGCTGATCGAGGCTCGTTGCAAGAAGGTTGCTGTGATTTCCAGCGGCAGCCATACTCCTGCGCAGCTTCGCCGCACCACGGCGTTCAAACAGAAGATGGCAACGGCGGGCGTCGAAGTTGTCGCCTGGTCGGGCGGCACCACGAGCTACGAAAGCGGCTATCAGGCGGGTTGCGAGGTGCTCGTCGATGAAGCGATCGACGGTGCTTTCTGCGTCACCGACCTTTTGGCGCTCGGCTTTCTCGATGCCGCGCGCACCGAGATGCACCGCCGCATACCAGCCGATCTCTCCGTCGTCGGCTTCGACGACATTCCCCAGGCAGGCTGGAAGAGCTACGAGCTTACCACGGTGGCCCAATCCTTCACCGCCCTGACCGATCACGTCCTGGAGGCACTCGAAGCCGACGAGATGGAAACCCGGCTTCAGGTGGTTCCCGTCACGATGGTCGAGCGCAAGACGGCAAGGCGCTAAGCCTGCGACTTCAAGAAGCCGCTGGCCTGATGCGGCTCTCGATCAATAGTCCGCTTTGATCCAGGATAGGATGCGCGACCGAGGCGATATGCGCATTGATGCGCTTCAAATCACGCAACATATCGAGATGAAGCGAGCTGGTTTCGATGCTTTCGGCACGCCCGTCGCGTAGCCGCTGCAGATGCCGTTCAGCCGATTGCCGCTCCAATCTGCGGACATCCTCTTTCGCCTCGACGAGGCGCCGCGCCATGGCATTATCGCGCGTGTCAAACACCGCCTGCGCCATACGCAGGTTGTCGATTGTGATCGCGAACAGTCGCGACAGTTCTTTGTGGCCGTCACCGGAAAAGGTCAGGCCTCGGGTGATCTTTTTCGCGAGCTCAGCAAGCAGACCCTTTTCGATAATGTCACCGATGTGTTCGAGGTTGATGGCATAGTCGACGATATCCGTGGCGCGACGGCGGTATTGTTCATCGATGTCGGTCTGCCCGACACGCGAGACGTAGACCTTGATTTCGTGCTGCACGCGATCGACCCGCCCCTCGAGCGCGCTGATCGTTGAAAGCCTAGAAAGATCGGTCTGCTGCAAGACGTCGTTTGCCTGCACGAGCATGCGCTCGATCATATCGCCGACGCTGAGAACTTCCCGGCTTGCACCGGCGAGTGCCGCGACCGGCGTCTGCAGATCGCCCTGCTCCAGAAACGATGGGCCATCCTCGGCTTTCGTCGGATCCGGCAGAAGCCGTGCGGTCAGGCGGGAAAGTGGACCGGCGAAGGGAGCAGCCAGAACCGCCAATGCGAGATTGAAACCAAGATGCGCGTCGACCGGCAGCTTGTCGTGTGACACGGGTAACAGTTCGAGCAATTGCGCGGAATAACCGGCGAGCGGCAGCGTCAAGGCACAGCCGGCCGCGCGCACGATCAGGTTGCCAAGCGCGACACGCCTGGCGCTTGGCGCCGCCTTGAGCGTCGCAAGAACCGGCGGTACGGCGCCACCGAGATTTGCGCCAAGTACCAGGACTATGAGCAGCCCCGTCGAAAGATGGCCCGATGCAGCAAGCGAGAGGATCAACACCACGATCGCAAGGCTGGACGAAGCAAGCACGGCGAGGACCGCGGAAATGACCAACGCAACGGGCCAGGCAGTGTCGAGCAGCGCAAGAAAGGCCGAAAGTGCAGCCGACGCGCGAAGCGGCTCCGTCGCAGCGCCGATCAGATGTAGCGACAGCAGCATCAACCCGACACCGACAAGGGCGGCGCCTGCTCCCTTACGGGCGCTCGAGCCTCCGCGCCCGATGGCAACGCCGGAAAGCAACAGAAGCGGAGAGAGCCATGCGAGTCCCAATGCGACGATCCAGGCGGTCATTGCCATTCCGACATTGGCACCGAGCAATACCACTTGCGCCATGCGTGGCAGGATGAGGTCGCGCTCGACGAAGGACGCGGCCATAAGGGCGGTAGCAGTCGAGCTCTGCAACGCAACGGTCGCGACCAGGCCCGCGAAGAAGGAGCGAAAACGGTCGCGCGTTCCGGCTGCGAGGCCGGCCTTCAGGCGAGCGCCGAAGGCGCGCTCCATGCCGTCACGTACCAGGCCGAGACCGAACAGCAGCAGAGCTACGGCGCCGAAGAGATTGATGGTGACGATCGCCGACCCCATTCCGCCCCTCCCCCTACTGCCTGCCGCGCATCAATTCCGCTCGGAAGAGTCGCTGAAATGCTGCGTAACTCTCGAATCCAAGATCGCCGACGAGGCGCATCACTGTCGTCGTGGAGACGCCGCTGCGTTCGGCCACTTCCCGCGCACTCGCAAAGGCAACGTCATAGGGGTGGGCAAGCACGAACTTCGCCACCTCCAGGCGTCCCCCCTTCAGCCGCCGCACGCCGAGACGGCAGGACTCCCGCAATTCGTTGAAAGTTGCAGGCGGGACTGTCGAGGCTGCCGTGACGGACAGATAGTGTGTCATGTTTAGGCGGCCTCCTCTTTGGAGGATGCATTCTCGATATGGACGCAAAGTCCGCCGGCCTCCGCGCGATCGAGGAAAGCGTCAAACGCGCCAAAGAAAATCGAAAGGAACCCGTCCACCGAGCCGTCCCAGCCACTTTCCGGAGGGCGCCCAAATCGCGCGGCGAGCGCTCGATAAAGCCTGACGCGTAGCGCAGGGATTTTGTCGAGTGCAAGCACGGCGGCCTGGCGCAGGCAGTACCAATCGGCGATCAACTCCAGCATATCCAGGCGCACCAACCGAGCCGCATCCTCGGGCGGGCATGCGGGAATTACGCCCTCTATCGTGCCGGGGCCGCCGAGGCGAGCGCACACATCTTCGACGGAGAGCCCAGAGATCTCGTCGACGACCTTCGGTGGCCATTCCTTGGGAAAGTAGCGATGCTGGACGAGCGCGCGCTTGTGGGCCTTCAGGAACCAGCCATATTCGAAAGCATCGAACGCACGATCCGGCGGTTCGTCCAGATGCGCCATTTCGCGCCCATAGGCACGCAAGATGCGCGGATCGACGGCACTTGAAGACAATTCAACGGTCTCCACCAGGAAATGCGAGGCGGATGGTTCAACGATTTTGAAGGCTGGCGGAAAGGCCACCAGCGATGGCACGGCGATATTGGTGAGCGCACGGCCGCGCCGCTCCCAGCGCGTAACGCCCTCGACATGCAGATGGCCGCTGAAATGCACCGTCAACCCGGCGTCGACGAGCGCTTGCGCAACCGCCTCACGCGGCGTTCTGCGGGCAACATTGATCTCACCAAAAAGCACGCCTTCAGCTCCCGTCGCACCGTCGAAGGGGTCGAGCACCGGATAGTGCGAGAAGGCGAGAAGCGTTTTCCCGAGCCGACGGGCGCGCGCCGACACATCGGCGATCCAATCGATAATGAACGGCTTCAGCCTCAGAAGCGCGTTCCAGCCGGCCCCGGTGCTGTCGATGAACGCTTCCTCTTCACCATCCTCAAACACCCCGTCGCGTGGCTCGAACACGTTTGCGTCGATCATCATCAGCCACAGGCCCGGCTCTGGCTCGACCAGATAGGAGGCGTCCATCAGCGCATAACTGTTTCGGCCGTCGGGGGACGAAACTTCGTAGAGCCGGTCTTCGACCTTGTCCGAAGCGCCGAACGGCGTTTCCCAATGGATGTCGTCAGGCTTCCGGAAGTATCCGAACACAGCCATGGGTGCCAAGCCTGCTGGATATCCCTCGCAATACATCAATGGCGTGGCGTAAGTGCCAGGGCCAAACTTTGCTTCGTCGCTCGTGACAAGGACCCTGGCGTCCTTTGCGTCGAGGAACTGTTTCGTGTGATGGCGCCCCTTCGGGCCGAAGATGTCGTGGTTGCCGGGAAGCGCATAGAAGCGTGTATCATGATCGCGTTCGTGCCGCGCCAGAACGGCGTGCAGGTGCTCGGTGGTTTGCCTCTGGCCGTCATCCGTGTAGTCGCCGAGAAGGACGACGTGGCGGATTCCTCGCCGGGCCACCTCCGCCAGAGCACAGTCCAGCGCCTTGGCACTCTCGTTGAACACGCGGGTCGACTCGCGCGTATCCGCCCAGCTTCTGACGGCAAGCCTCTTTCCATCGATCTCGATAGCGGGAAATCCGAAGTTGGCTTCGAGATCATGAAAATGGGCATCGGCGATCACGGCAATCCGCGGCAAATCAGCCATTGATATTCGCCTCCGCACGGGACGCTTCCACGAGATCAATCCAGTGGGAGGCACGTCTTGCCGCTTCGTACAACATGGGCTTCGGCGTTTCGAACCATTCGTCCGGCCTCAATTCGCGGCGCTCCCGGATATGAGCGATCGCGGCGTCGAGTGTCGGAAACAGATGCGGCTGTTGCTTGTGCAGGAAAAGCGCCACCAGTGACACGGAGCGGCTGCGCCCTCCGCGGCAATTCACCAGAATGTTGCCGCCATCGACAAAGGGATAGGTTGGGCGCTTGGGCATCGTTTGACGCAGGGCGCCATCGAGAATGTAGTAGGCACCGAGCATCATCGTGTCCGGGCTGCCATCGCCATCGATCATGCCGAGCTTGTAGTAGCGTATGTCGGCGTAGCCACTCGCGCAGAGGTCGTCGTTGACTGCGACTTCCTCTTCGCGCACGAGATTGATATCGAGGTTGACCGCGCAGTTGACGACGATGGTGATCCCGCGGCGCTTCAGCAGATCCATGTCGCCCGCGCCATCGCTGCCGCCAATATAGAGATCGACCTTGTGCGGACCGATCCCACTGGCGATCAGGCTGATCGCGGGTCGCGCGTAAACCGGTGCATCCATTGGTATTTCCTTCTGAGGATGGCGAACGTGCCGTTAGCGTGGCGATGCCGCCATTTGTTGGTTCAGGCGGGCTGAAGTGCAGCGGTCAATTCGCGGGCCCGGATCGGGATGCCCGAAGCCTCGCTCACACCATCGGCGATGGCCGGTGTCGAGGCAAGCACTGGTCCTCCGTCCCGAAGACTGCCTATCTCCATGAAGGGACACACGACACCACCTGCCTCGGCTACGAGTAAGAGTCCGGCTAGGCAATCCCAGGAGTTCATATGCAATTCCACGTAGGCGTCCGAGCGCCCATCAGCAACATAGGCAAGCGCCAGTGCTCCCGACGCGCCGCGTCGGACATTGGCACCCTTCACCAGCATCAGCCGCATGGTCTCGAGAAAGGTCTCGTCCGGCACCCGGCGTGACCATCCCATTTCGACCGAGGCGGCATCAAAGGTGGTTGTCGACGAGATGCTGATGGGCTTCCCATTCAACGTCGCCCCCGCCCCCCGTCGACAAAAATAGAGTTCGTCCTGCGCCGGATTGTAAATGGCGCCGATCTCCGCCCTTCCCCCCTCCACATAGGTGACCGAGATGCAGAAATGCGGGATTCCGCGCGCAAAATTCGCGGTGCCATCCACCGGGTCGACGACCCACACGCGGTCGGCGATCGAGCCGCCACCTTCCTCCCCCAGAAATGCATCTTCAGGAAAGTGCGCAGCGATTGTCTGACGGATGTGCGCCTCGGACGCAGCATCCGTCTCCGTCAGAAAATCCTGAGGCCCCTTCATCGAGAATCCACGCCCGGAACTCTCCTTGAAGCCGCTGAGCACCAGGGCGCCGGCGGAACGAATGACGTCCCGACATAACGACGCTCGTCCTGCGAGGTCATTTGAATAGCGTGAATTGTGATCGTCCATCCGCAAAACTCCAGTGCACACGCGTGCATAATTGCACGCGTGTGCACGTTGCGCAAGCGAAATCTGCGCCTGCATCTCGTCCGCTTTACAGCCGCATAGAACGCTTGGTCCCGGTCCTTGTTGCGAGCACGTTACGGATCGCAAAGCTCGAATGTATCCGTGAGACTCCAGGAAGAGCCGAAAGGATTTCCTTGTGAATACGTTCGAATTCACCGGCATTGGCGACTTCGACGCGCAAAAGATAGTCCGATCCGCCGGTCATCAGGAAGCACTCCTTTATTTCGGGGTGCCTACGGATCGCGGCTTCGAAGCGGTCGAGATAGTCCTCGGTCTGACGATCGAGCGTGATGTTGATGATCACGGCAATGGTGGCTTCTACGTTGGCGGTGTCTACCAGCGCGGTGTAGCCCCGGATGACGCCGGCCTGCTCCATCAGCTTTATGCGCCTGAGACACGCCGATGGCGACAGGCCAACTTCGGCCGCTAGACTCGCATTGCTTCGTCGGGCATCGAGTCGAAGCAACCGAAGGATATTGCGGTCTATCGCGTCAAGTGCGGCCATAGCAGATTATTCCAATTCGTCGTCGTTTCTTTCACTGACCATGATTTCACGCAACGATCAATCACTGTTTCCTCGGAAATTTCACGATCGTTTCACTAGTCTCCCGCCAACGTGGGGAGGCCGGGATGGACGGGGCGATACAGGCAAAAATTCAGGTTAGGACAACCGCCACGGGCGGCGCGTCGGGCTACCTGACAATCGATCTTGCGGCCCTTGCTCGCAACTATGAACGGATGGCGGCTGAAGTCGCGCCTGCGCGCGCAGCGGCGGTCGTCAAGGCGGACGCCTACGGCCTCGGCGCCGACCGGGTCGCCGCCAGGCTCTACGAGCATGGTTGCCGCCACTTCTTCGTCGCGCAGTTTGTCGAAGCCCTGCGTCTGCAGCCAACTCTCGCCGCCGATGCCGTCTATGTGTTGAATGGACTCCAGCCCGGCAATGAGACTGCCTGTGCTGAGCACGGCATCGTGCCGGTCATTAATTCGATGGAGCAACTGCAGCGCTGGAGCGAGACTGCGAAAGCGCTCGGCCGCAAGCTGCCGGCGGTACTGCAATTCGATACCGGCATGTCGCGTCTCGGTGTTCCACCGGCAGAGCGGGCAGCCGTTGCCAGCGTGCTGAAGGCGGGCGCTAACATCGATATCCAGTTCATCATGAGTCACCTCGCCTCCGCCGACGAGCCGGAGAGCGATCAGAATGGAAGCCAGCTTGCCGAGATGAACCGCATCACGGCTGAATTCCCCGAATATGAGCTCTGCTTCGCCAATTCGGGTGGCATCTTCCTCGGCAAGCCCTACCACGGGGTGCTCGCTCGCCCCGGCATCGCTCTTTACGGCGGTGCACCGGCCGCCGGCAGACCAAACCCGATGGAAGCAGTCGTGCGCCTCGATGTCGCGGTCGTTCAGACGCGCACCGTGCCTGCCGGCGCGCGCGTCGGTTACAGCGGCACCCATATTGCCGTGGCAGAAACCCGCCTGGCCACCATTGCTGCCGGCTATGCCGATGGCCTGCCACGAAGCCTGAGCGACCGGGGCGCGGTCTATTGCGACGGCATTCGCCTGCCGATCGTTGGCCGCGTGTCAATGGATAGCACCACCATCGACATCTCCGCCTTGCCCGAAGATCGCCTGCACCTCGGCAGCCTCGTGGAAGTACTCGGCCCCAGTCAGACGCTTGAAGACATCGCCCGCAACGCCGGTACCATCGCCTATGAAATCCTGACCGGCCTCGGCCAACGCTACGAGCGGCAATACCGCTGACCCCTTCTCTTCTCCCATGAGGACATCATGAAAGTTATCGTTCTCGGCTCCGGCATCATCGGCGTGACGTCGGCCTACCAGCTTGCCAAGGCAGGACATGAGGTGACGGTCATCGATCGTCAGCCAGGCCCCGCTTTGGAGACGAGCTTCGCCAATGCCGGCGAAGTCTCTTTCGGTTATTGCTCGCCCTGGGCCGCGCCCGGGATTCCGATGAAGGCGATGAAGTGGCTCTTCATGGAGCATGCGCCTCTGATCCTGCGCCCGAAGGTCGATGCCGCGATGTTGTGCTGGATGGTGAAGATGCTCTCCAACTGCAACTCCAAGCGCTATGCGATCAACAAGAGCCGCATGTTGCGCCTGGCGGATTACAGCCGCATCTCACTCGCCACACTGCGCGCTGAAACCGGTATCGCCTATGACGAGCGCATGCAGGGAACGCTGCAATTGTTCCGCACGCAGCAGCAGCTCGATGCTTCCGGCAAGGACGTCAAGGCGCTCGCCGCCGATGGCATTCCCTACGAAGTTCTCGACCGCCACGGCTGCATCCGCGTCGAGCCGGCGCTGAAGCATGTGCGTGACAAAATCGTCGGCGGTCTGCTGACGCCGAAGGACGAGACTGGCGACTGCTTCAAGTTCACAAACGCGCTCGCGAAAAAGGCGGAAGAGCTCGGCGTGCGCTTCAAGTATGGCAGCATCATCCGCGGCCTTGACGTCGAGGGTGGCCGCGTACGCGGCGTCGTCACCGCGCACGGCACGCTGCAGGCCGATGCCGTCGTGGTGGCGCTTGGCAGCTTCTCGCCGCTGCTCGTCAGACCGCACGGTATCCGTCTGCCGGTCTATCCGGTCAAGGGCTATTCGCTGACGATCCCGATCACCGACGCCTCGCGCGCGCCGGAATCGACGGTCATGGACGAGACCTTCAAGATCGCCATTACCCGGCTCGGAGATCGCATCCGCGTCGGCGGCATGGCCGAAATCTCCGGCTACACCAATGATCTCGGCGAGCCCCGCCGCCTCACGCTCCAACATTCCGTCACCGACCTCTTCCCGGGCGGCGACGTGTCAAAGGCCAGCTTCTGGTCTGGCCTTCGCCCGATGACGCCGGACGGTACGCCCGTCATCGGTGCGACGAAGGTCGCGGGTCTCTATCTCAACACCGGTCACGGTACGCTCGGCTGGACAATGAGCTCCGGTTCGGCCCGGGTAATCGCTGATCTCGTCAGTGGCCGCAAGCCCGAGATCGATGCAACCGATCTCGCAATCGCCCGCTACGCTTAAGCGACTCCATTCAACCACTTTCGAGGAACCAGATCATGATCCAGGAAATTCACACGAACGACGCGCCGGGCGCCGTCGGCCCCTTCTCGCAGGCGATCAAGGTCGGCGACCTGCTGTTTGTTTCCGGCCAGCTCCCGGCCGATCCGGCGACCGGAGAATTCAACTCCGACGACGCGATCGCGCAGGCCGAACAATGTCTCAAGAACCTTGCAGCAATTGCGGCCGCCGCCGGCACAAGCCTCGCCAACACCGTCAAGACGACGGTCCTCCTGACCGATCTCAGCCATTTCGCCGAAATCAACAAGGTCTACGCCGGCTTCTTCTCCAAGCCCTTCCCCGCACGGGCCTGCTACGAAGTCAGCGCGCTTCCTAAGGGTGCAAAGGTCGAGATCGAGGCCGTCATCGCGCTTTAGGCAATTTCGGCAAGAGAGGCAGTCAAACAAAGGGGCGGTCAACACCGGCCGACCTCTCCAAACGTCGCGTGCCGCGATACCGCGCCCTCAGCGATCATCATCATCCGTCGCGCAGTAGATCGAGCCATTCGCGCATGACGGTGCCGAGCCGCTGCGGCGCCTCCATGGGGACCATGTGCCCTGTGTTCTCGATAATTTCGAAACTTGAACCGATGATACCCTGGTGAAGCTCGAGCGCCTCGGTTCGTGACCTCAATCGGTCCACCTCTCCCGCGATGACGAGACTTGGACACCGGATCGTCTTCAGATCATCCCGTTCGTCTCGTCGATCGATCAGCGATTGTCTGCGAAAGACGTCGCCGTCCAATCGCTGCCCTGCGGCTAGGATGCGCGCGATGATGTCTGCCCGTTCTGCATTGGCTGGATGCAGTGAAGACGCCACGGCCGCCCTGCTCAGCCCCCTGGAGACGGCACCGCCTGCCCGTCCAGCGATTGCGGCCTTCCGTTGAAGCTCAACGTTGCTATCGCCGCGTGCGGAGGTGGCGATGAGGACGAGGGCGGTTACCCGGCCGCCAGCCTGCCGGACGATTTCACGAGCGACGTATCCTCCCATAGAAAAGCCCACCAGCACGAACTCCGGCGGTGCTTCCGAGAGGGCCCGGCGGGCCATCGACGCTATCGAGCTGTCCTGTGAAAGATCAGCGTAGGTAGCCGGGCCATATTCGGCCAACCCGGGCACCACGTCGCGCCAGAGATCGGCATCGAGCATGAACCCCGGAACCAGAAGCATTGCCATGTTTCACCGCCTCGCCGCGCACATCGATTGACGGTATCGGAAGAAGGAGGGCAAGTCGTCAAGGAAGCTTGCTTCGGACCAAAACCAACATGGGGATGCGGCTCCCTCACAGTCAGCTATTTCAAAGCAGCAAGCCCTCCGATTGCATGATCTGGCGCAGATTCGGATTTGTGAACCTTATGCTTGCCGGCTATCGAAGCCACTGTAAGTTGCGTCAAAGCCGAACATATGCATTGGCTTTTTAACTTGACCGGGGTCGTTGAGCGCGCGAACGCTACGACGAGTAAGTTGCAAATCTGCCTTCGGGCGATCACCATTGCCCGATAGGCTACTCTATCCGGACCCAATCAGGTTGCGCCCGAGTCGAACTCAGGCCTCTAAGCGACAGGCTTGCCGGGGAACGACCGCCTGAATTTTAACTAGCGCGACAGGATAAGCTTGCTGACAATCTCAGGCGGTGTTTCAATGCGTGCTAGGAGTTGGGGGCTCGCATTCATATGACTGACGCCTTAATTCGCGTGGCCGCGTTCATTGGTCCGTTGGCGTGGCCAAGCATCTCCTGCGGGGTTTTCGCAGTCATTGCCGGTAGCGTCGCGCCCGCACTCTACGTTCGGAACCTGAGTGCATTCGCCGTGCAGTTTGTGCCGGCGGCGCTCGCACTGTGCACACTTAGCCTAGCTGGTGCCGCCATTGTCCGCCGCCCGGCTGCGCCCCTGTCCGAACTCGCCCGCACGATTAGGCGCCTAGGCGCCGGCGTTCTCGGCATCGCTGCAGGCATGTGCTTCGGCATGGCGGCGTTTTGGACGATGAAGTTTCAGATTCCGCGCTTCGTTCCATTCTATGCCGACCGCGCTCTTGCCGAGATGGATCGCATGCTCCAATTCGGTGATCCTTGGCGCTGGGCCCATTTTCTTGTTCCCTGGCCGGCCGCCATGCCGGTAATGCTGGCGGTCTATTTCCCCGGCTGGCTGATCAGCTTATTCGGCTGCATTGCCTTGGCGGCGCTCCATCCGAGCGATGCATTGCGTTCCAGGTATTTGCTATCGTTGGCCGCCATCTATCTGGGTCTTGGCATCGTTTTCGCCGCTGTCGGATCCTCGGTGGGTCCCTTATCTTACGATCGGTTCCTCGGCGGGGACCGTTTCACGGACCTTATCCTGGTACTTAAGCAGGGCGACGGAGCTGACTACCACTTCTTTATCGCCGACCGGCTCGATGCCGCCTACACATCTGGTGCCAAGGACATATTGGCGGGCATTTCGGCGATGCCGAGTATCCACGTTGCCGTCGCAACTCTGAACGCACTCTTCCTGACACAAATCCATCGATGGCTCGCGATCGCCGGGTGGGTTTTTGTCGCTCTTACAATGTTTGGCTCGGTATATTTCGGTTGGCAATATGCTGTGGACGGATATGTGTCAGTTGCCGCCGTTTTGCTTTTCTGGCGGCTCTTCGGTGTACCTAGGCACGATGAGCAATCAACGGACGTCGAATGGTAGAACTTTTTGATCTTAAGACGATCCTCATCGTCGCCATGATTTTCGTCCCAATCGAGCGGCTGCTTCCGCTTCATGCTCACCAGAAAGTGCTCCGAAAGCACTGGCTGAATGACTTAATCTATCTCCTGTTCAACGGCATCCTGATCAAGCTCGGTTTCTTCCTCCTGGTCAGCCTACTGATGATCGCGATCCGTTTCGTGGTACCGGAGAACCTAACCGGCATTGTGCAAGGCCAGCCGATATGGCTGCAGGCGATCGAGGTCATCCTTGTTGCCGATACAGGCTTTTACCTGGCGCACCGCATTTTCCATGCAGTGCCCTTCCTCTGGAAGTTCCACGCTATCCACCACAGCATCGAGGAGATGGATTGGTTGGCGGCCCATCGTGTACATCCGGTCGACCAGATCGTGACCATGACGGCCTCGCTACTTCCCGTTTATACATTTGGTTTCTCCGGCGCAGCGGTCGCCGTTTATGCCTTAGTTTATCAGGGGCAGTCGCTTCTGATCCATTCAAACACGCGGCTCAGGTTCGGTCCCCTCAAATGGGTGCTCGCCTCACCGCAGTTTCATCATTGGCATCATGCCAACGAGCGACAGGCCTATGACAAGAACTTCGCTG
This sequence comes from Ensifer sp. B1-9, assembly GCF_050474445.1. NCBI lineage: Bacteria > Pseudomonadati > Pseudomonadota > Alphaproteobacteria > Hyphomicrobiales > Rhizobiaceae > Ensifer > Ensifer sp. B1-9. The sequence goes on along the minus strand of NZ_JBCHVG010000006.1, from coordinate 375,086 downwards.
GGCAACTGCCCTTTATCGATGCCTTGGCTGGTACTCTGTACATGCCTGAACGCATGCCAAAAGCCTACGGCACAGATGACCCGGTTCCGCCGCTCTACCATCAGCAACTTGCCTATCCGCTAAAGCAGATTGCGGGCAGAGTACCGGCAGGTGGGCTATCACAGGAATCGGGAGACTCACGCCCATGATCAGCAGGTTCGAAGATCTTCTTGGCAAGGTGTTCCTTGTGCTTGCCTTCTTGTTCCTGGCGCTGAAACAGCTCGCCTCGATCGTTACAATCATTCGTCTGCGCGGCAGCGTGGATTTCTGGCCTCTCGTCCTCTCTACGCGATTGATGGGCTTGCTGTTCCTATGCCTGGTCGTCGGCCTGACGGTGTTTCGCCTGCCGCCCCGGCAGAACGCAGACGGGATAGAGCCACGACTGAGCGCGCTCGCGGGGACTTTTGGCCTGATGATCCTCATAGTGCTGCCGCGGGGAACGGCGGGGCCGGGCATGTTGATCGCGTCAACTGTCCTGATGCTTATCGGTGCGGCGTTGTCGATCTATTGTCTTTTTTGGTTAGGGCGCTCGTTCTCGGTGATGGCAACGGCCCGGAAACTCGTCACCAGTGGGCCTTATGCGATCGTCCGTCACCCCCTGTATGCCGCCGAAGCTCTCAGTGCCATCGGGTTCATGATCGCGAATTGGTCGCTTGTTACATTGCTCGTTGGTGCGACCCACTTCGCCTTTCAGTTCAGGCGAGTGTTCAACGAGGAACGCGTGTTACGGCGCACCTTCCCTGAATACGCTAGTTACGCCAGCAGCGTTCCCATGTTCATTCCAGCCCGGCTAACGTTCGCGACGCTTCGCTAAGTCGGACATCTCGGGTTTTTGCTTGGCATATGTCTCCAATGCTAGTTTCACTATACCAGCCGCGCCTATCCGCGGTCATAGCCGCGGAAGAATGATAAACCCGTTCAGGTAGATGGCCAAGGACCCCACGGCTCCCGTCTACGACATTCAATCGCGATCGAGAGCCGACTGATCCATCCGCATTTGCCGCAGCATGTTCCGCCCGGCGATGAGCATCTCAAACAAGAATGCCACAAGCGAACCAATGAGCGAGACGATCGCACCGCCGAAGAACCAGAACAGATTTTCTTCGCGGAATCCAAACTCGAGCGCACCTGCAAGCAGGTTCAGGATTGCACAGCCGGTGCAGATCGCGGCCAAGGTGCCCAAGGCGACCGCGATCTCAAGAGCAAGTGTCCGCCGGCGCAGATAGTCTAGTTGTATGCGCCGCGCTTCACCCTCCCCGTCTTTTTCGCCCACCTCGTTAACCCGGTCCGACACCCTGCCGAGGCGGGTCGCATAGACGCTGACAAATCCAGCCGTGCCGGCAAGGAGAAAAACAGGCGCGAGAGACGTCTGGATGATCGAGGCAAGGTCGTTGACGATTGATGGCGAATCCATGCGTGCTCTTAATAGCTCCCGCGCAAGTGTCCGGACTGACGTCGGGCAACGGCTGATCAAACCTACACCAGCTATAAATATAGACAATTTTCCGGCCGGCAGATCAGACGACACTCCGTAATCCCTTGCCGAGAAACGCCTGCGTAATTGGACCAAGCGAGATCCTCAATGCCGAATAGGAAGTCCGCGAACTCTCTTTGAAGAACGACCGCCCTCGCGATTCGCCATTTCATGCGACGCAATGACGAGCGGAACGGATGCTCTTGATGATCGCCGCATGAGCGTTAAGGCATGCTAGCAGTATCAGGACAAACAAGGCGAACGCCGCAGACGGGCCGCCGACGAGTGACCAGCCAGCCGGCGGAAGTTGAGAAAACGAAATACTGACAAGGCCCGCGCTGTTTTGTGAGATCTGGAGTACGGCGAGGCCTGATGCTATGAGCGCAACGTGCGCATGAATGAAACGCAGCTGCAAGTATTGCTCCGGCCGAACCGCCAGATAGCCGCCAGCTGCGGCGGCGACAAGAAGCGCCACTGTCGCGCCCCAGAAGACCATATCGGAAGCGGTTACGAGCGTAAGGATGAGTGTGCGCGTCGTCGGCAGCATGGTTGTGTATATGGCCCACGCGAGCGGGCTGGACGGAGTGCTGCAAAGTAGTGCGACACTGAGGAGCGAGATGGCGGCCGCCATGTAGGCCCCGGAGGGCCCAAGGCGAATGATGGTCAAAACTAAGGCGTGCATGGTCATTCCTTCAGCCCCGAACACCCGATCTGGATCGTATCAGCCGAAAATATAAGATCATGCTTAATCGAGGCTTACGCGTTTTGCCGACCGAACCAAATAAGGCGAGACGGGCCTTCCTCGTTGGTGTCTGTTGTTTCCAGCGGTTGAACTTTAAGTCTGCAAGGCAGAATTGGGGTGGCAGATACGGTCGGTATGTGTCTCTTTATTGCGACTCCAATTTCAATTCTATCTTTATTAGGTATTTTTTCGGAAGATTTCCGGTGAGCTCATTTCTACGCGAGGCTAGGATGCCCATAATTGGGGGAATGTAATGGAAATGTCTCGGAGCCAAATAGGCCGCGTTACGCTGCTCGCAGGGGTGCTGTTGCTGGCCGGGTGCCAATCGGATGCACTCGACGATGTCGCCGCCTTCGGCGATAGCGCGAAAACTCTCAACGATGACTCGGCGGTTGCCTTCTACAAGGACGACGAGTTGGTGACCACGGGCAAGCTCCAGTTCCAGGAGAAAAACTACGGAAAGTCCTACGCAATCTATAAACGGGCGGTCGAGGTCTTTCCGCGAGATCCTGCCGCATGGCTGGGCTTTGCGGCTTCTTCCGACATGATCGGCCGGTTTGATACTTCCGATCGCGCCTACGTGCAGCTGTCCAAGATGATCGGCGGCACGGCCGTCTACTACAACAATATCGGCTATTCCCACTTGCTGCGCGGTGATCTGCCCAGAGCCCGTACCTATTTCCTGAAAGCATACGAGATCGACCCCTCGAATGAGACGACGGCGAGGAATCTCGAGTTGATGAAGAACAGCGTCAAATACGCACAGCGGTAACTGGCTGTCGCCGTTCGCTCAAGTCCGTCGGCGCCAGGCCGCCAGGGCGTGAGCGCACTTACGTGAGTTTCTACTGAGGACAAACGCGCCGGCAATACTTCTGCGAGTGAAGGACGCTGGGCTATTGATACAAATTCTTCGACGGCTCATCGAAGAAGTTGCAGGTGAGAACCGACGTCAAGGCTGCTAAATCTAGCGCACCTTTCTTAGAACGAGCTTGCCATCCGCCGAGACAGTTCGCTCGTAGCGCGGCAAGTTGGCGATGGAGCCGCCTTGCGGATCGGCTGCGGCCAGGACATCATCAACAGCGGATTGCGGAGCGGAAACCGAATAGGATGATGGTGACAGGCGCTGGGTCACTTCTTTCCCGGGCGCGCTGATGATCATGCTGCCGCCGGACGCGAACATGCTCGGGGTCACGCGGCCATCGAGGTCGGCGACATCCTTCTGCAACTCCTCAACGGATTTGCGAACGGCTGCCATATCATCGGCCTTGGCCCCGCTGGCGATGTTCAAGGCCTGTTTGCTGATCTGCTGCTTCAGGCCTTCGATCGAGCGTTTGAGAGCAGAAAGGGTTTCTCGGCTTTCGCGCACGTCCGCGGAATTCTTTGCGGTGTAAAGCAAAATGCCGGTGTTGAGCGGCAGCAACATGAGCCCCAGAGCGATGATCGGCATGCTTCTCGAACGGCTTGGCTCCTTCGCACCGTGCTCCCTGCGCCGCAACTCGACGTCAGGCTCGATTTCGACACCGACATTCGAAATATGCGTCATCGATTTCCTCCGTCAGCAAATTGGGCCACGGCCCTGACTCTACCCGTCCCCTAGACCCCACGCGATCCCGCTGGACCGCAGTCGCTTCAGCTGCTCTGTGCTTTTGCCGATGGCCGGCCTGCACGAATATTTCAGACATTCCTTAACACGGCGACACCCCTGCCGATAGCGACTCAGTCTTCCGCCTCAATCCAATGTGAACACCCCTCCCCAAGCCCGCTCAAGCATCTCCAGCGACGCGACCTTGGGCAGGTCGTTAAAGTCGCAATAAGAGGAGATAAAATCCAGGAGGTACTTAGGATGGTAACAGGACGCGAGCGTATCCCCTCGGTACTTCCGCTCATAGAAAACGTGCAAATCATCACGCGCCAAGTTTATCGCGACCGAGCGCGCATAGGACTCGAAGATGCGAACATATTCATCCCGCGATGGATTATTCACATATATCTTATATTTGAGGCGTCGCAGTCCGGCTTCATCGGAAAGCTCCCGGGGTGGAATGTTGGTCGAAAAGACGACGAGCTCGTCGAAGGGCACCTTGAACTTCTTGCCGGTATGCAATGTCAGAAAGTCGTAGCCACGCTCGAGCGGCACGATCCAGCGGTTGATAAGCGCTTGCGGCCGGTCCTGCTGGCGCCCGAAATCATCAATGATGAAGACGCCACCCGAGGCCTTCAGGTGCACCGGCGCTTCGTAGACGTTGGATCCCGGGTTGTGGGTCAGGTCCAGCAACTCGAGCGTGAGTTCGCCACCGGTCTTGATGACCGGGCGACGGCATTCCACCCACCGTTGATCGGCCTTCGGGTGCGGTCTAGTCGCCTCTCGCACGGCCTGATGCATCGCCTCGTCATAGAAACTGATGACGTAGCCGCCGACCTCTATGGCGTAGGGCACCCAGATCGTCTGGATGAAAAGCTCGAATGTCCGCTCGGCAATGCTAGTCTTCCCATTGCCCGGCGGACCATAGAGAAGGATGGATCGGCCCGAATTGACCGCCGGTCCCAGCTTCTCAACCAATGCCGGCGACAACACCAGCCCGTCCAGGCTCCGCGCGAGCCGCTCGGAAGTGATGCGTTCGTGGTGGATCGACTGCACGCCGACCTGCTGGCAGAAGGCGTCGAGAGATACCGGTGCCGGACCGACATACTCCGACTGCCGCTGGGCCGCCTGCGCATATTCCAGGCCCTTCATCGAAAGTGCGTAGCGGATGTCGGACTTCACGTCTTCCCCCGCCAGCCCTCTTGCCTCGAGATAGGACAGCTTCATCAATTCCTTGATGAGGAGGTTAGTCAGCACTTTCGACAACTTCATCCGGCCCGCAAGATGAGAAGCTGTAACAGTATCCTGCTCGGTCGCGCATTTGGCAGCGAGCCGCAGCAGGAATGACAATTCAAGCCCGGTCTCTTCGAAGCTCAGCGGCACTACCGGCATGCGCGGGTCAAGCGCGACGGCAAAATCTTCACGATCCTGACTGGGCGAATACTGCATGGGACCTCACTCTTACCTATCCACCAGGTTTCAAGCCGGTGAGAATACCGAGAACGCGAAGGACGATGGGTACGAGCACAATAATAAGGCTGACAGGAAACAGGAAGGCGCCAAGCGGCAGAAGCATCTTGATCGGTAGGGCATTAGCCTTCTCCTCGGCCCGTACGACCCTGAGATCACGCATTTCCTTGCTGTAGACGCGCAGCGTCTGGGTAACGCTGGTTCCGAGTTCCTCCGACTGACGAAACAGCACGGCGAGCGAGCGCGCTTCATCGATCCGTAAGCGCGTCGCGAGGTTAGTCAAAGCGTCGCGCAAGCGGCGCCCGCCTCGCACTTCCAGCATCATGATCGAGAGATGCAGGCCGAAATCCTGTTGTTTCTGAACGAATTCGCGCGCGACGCGGTTTGCCGCCGCCTCGAGACTCATGCCCGCGTCAAGGCACACGATCAGCATGTCCATAAAATCGGGGAAGAGCCGCCGGTATTCCCGCTCCTTGGCGTCGCCGCGCCGGTCGATGTAGATATTGACGAGCACGAACGCGATCCCGGTCGCGATCATGGCCACGAGCAGGACCGCAAGCTGGGGCATCTTGGGGACGAAGCGGTTTAGGGCCCAGACTGCCCCTACCATGACCACACCGCAGAGAAGTGCGCGCACGACCTGAAACACGGAAACCGCTTTGGCTCCGAAATATCCCGCCCGGATCAGCCGGTTCTGTGTGGAATTGGCATTTTGGTCGCGTCGAGTGATCTCGAAATAGCGGCGGATCAGGCGATTTTCCGCCTCACCCAAATCAACAAGGGTGCTATCGCCGAGCAGGAGGTCGTCGCCACCTGTCTTTATGGTCGTCTCCGACAATCGGACATCGACCGCGCGTCTGCGCAATACCAACTCCGCAATAACAACGGAGAATATCATCACCGCGAAGAAGACGACGATGTAGATTCCGTACTCGCCCATGGCAGCCTCAGTATTCGAAGTTGACCATCTTGTAGAGAATAACGTTGCCGACCGCCATGATACCAACGAGCACGGCGACGATGGTCGTGCCGTGGCCACTTGCCCAAACAGGATCGAAGTAAGTCGGCGCAAGCGCCTTGATCATCGCGTAGAGAAGGATCGGATAGACCGACATGAAAATCGCGGTGATACGTCCTTCCGACGAAATCGCTTTGACCTTGGCTTTCAGCATTGTGCGATCACGCAGGGTCTTCGAGAGATTTTGAAGGATTTCGACCAGATTACCGCCCGTGCCTGCTTGGACGCTCAAGGCGATTGCTAGCAGGTTCAAGTCTTCCGCCCCGACGCGGTGACTGAGATTGACGAGGGCGTCATCCAAGGTGGTACCATAGGTCAACTCATCCGAGAGCAGGCCAAATTCCGTTCCCACCGGATCGGACATTTCGCGAGCTACAAGGGAAATTGCAGCCGGCAACGGATGCCCCGCAGATAGGCTGCGATTGGCAACGTCGAGCGCCTCCGGAAGCTTGAGGATAAATTTGCGAATCCGGCTGGCCCGTATGCGCCAGACGGCGATGGCAGGGATGAGAAAGCAGATCGCCAGAAAGGCGGGAATCCGGACCAGGGTGCTCGGAACGAGGAATTGAACGATCACCCAGACCAGCACCGCGGTGGCGATCCCGTAAAGCGCAAAACGCTGAGCGTCGAACTTGACACCTGACTGAACATAAAATTGCCGGGCGCGCTGAACCAGCGGCGTGGATCGCCAATCTCCATCGGCACCGCGTTCCTTCAGCATCGCACGGTAGGTTTTGAATCGGTCCTCGCTCGCATCGAGCAGGCTTAACCGATGATTGACGGCGCGTTGCCGCTCGGACTTCCGGAAGTAGCTGCGCAGCAGCGCCTCGACGGAAACCAGCGCGGCGATGAAGACCGCAGCGTAGAGGATCAGCAAGGTCATAGTTCGGTCGCCCCCGTTTGCAGTGGTTTTCCCGGATCGAAGATCGCTGCCGGAATTACGATCCCAAGCTCCGCAAAATCCTCGACGAAGCGTGGTCGAAGGCCGGTCGCCCGATATTCGCCGTGGATGCGGCCGTTATCGTCGGTACCCGTTCGCCTGAACCGCATGATTTCCTGCATCTGCACGACTTCGCCTTCCATGCCGGTGATCTCGGAGATCGACACCACTTTGCGGCTGCCGTCACTCAGGCGCTGGACCTGAACAATAATGGTGATCGCCGAGGCGATCTGCGAGCGGATGCTGAGCTGCGACATGGGCATGCCCGCCATACCAACCATCTGCTCCAGTCGGCCGACGGCGTCGCGTGGCGTGTTGGCGTGAATGGTCGTCATTGAGCCTTCGTGGCCAGTATTCATCGCCTGCAGCATGTCGAAGGCCTCTTCGCCGCGCACCTCGCCGACGATGATGCGATCGGGCCGCATGCGCAACGCATTCTTGAGAAGCTCGCGCTGGCGCACTTCATTACGGCCATCAAGCGTCGGCGGTCTCGTTTCCAGCCGTCCGACATGCGGTTGCTGCAGCTGCAATTCGGCCGCGTCTTCGATGGTGATCAGGCGCTCCTTGGCCGAGATCTGCGACGACAGGGCATTGAGCAGAGTCGTCTTGCCCGAGCCGGTGCCACCGGAGACGACCATCGACACCCGGGCCTTGACGGCGGCGCTCAACAGAATGCGCATCGCGTTCGCCATGGCGCCATTCTCGACCAGGCGCTCCAGCGTCAGCGGCTTGCGCGTGAACTTGCGGATAGAGACGAGCGGTCCGTCGACCGAGATCGGTCTGATGGCGACGTTGACACGTGATCCATCCTTCAACCGCGCATCGACTAGCGGCGTCGATTCATCGACACGTCGTCCGACCGCGGAGACGATCTTGTTGATCACCCGCAGCAGGTGATCTTCGTCCTTGAAGCGCACCGCCGTGCTTTCGAGCTTGCCGCGCCTTTCGACGTAAACGCTGTTGTAACCGTTGATCAGGATATCGGCGATCGAGTCGTCGGCAAGCAACGGCTCTATCGGCCCGAGCCCAAGCATCTCGTCGGTGATATCGCGAATCAGGTCGTTGATTTCCTTGGCATTAAGCGGGAAATTGTTGCGCCGGATGTAGTCCTTGACGAGCGGCCTGATCTCGGTGGCGATTTCCTCGTCGTCCATCGTGTCGAGAATGCCGAGGTTGATGCGGTCGAGAAGATGGCGGTGCAAATTGACGCGCTCCGCAACCATGTCGAGCCCCAGAGACTCCTCCAGCCTGGCGCTGGCAGCCGCGCCGGCAGCCTCGGGATCGGGCACGGCGGCGGCTTCGGCAACCGGCATCTGAGAGGGTTCAGCGGCTTCCTTCAGCTCCTCATCCCGCTGCTTGTAGAAACGTCCAATGAACCCCGTTGCCATTGCTTCCTACCTTCTTCGACTATTTGACGATCACCGTTGCTCCGACCGTCACCCGCTCGTAGAGATCGATGATGTCGGCATTGCTCATGCGGAAACAGCCTGAGGACGCGAATTGCCCGACCGTGGACTGCTCGTTCGTTCCGTGAATGCGATAAAGCGTGTCGGCGCTCCCCCGGTAGAGATAGATGCCGCGGGCGCCCAATGGGTTGAACGGACCAGGAGGCACAAGCGCCGGCAGTTCCGGTGCCCGCGCCTTCATCTTGGCCGGCGGCCGCCAATCAGGCCATTCGGCTTTTCGCCCCACCTTCACGACGCCGCTCCAACGGAAACCGTCGCGGCCGACACCGATCCGATAACGGATCGCGCGGTTGCCTGAAATGACCAGATCGAGCGTCCGCTCCTGACTGCCGACGACGATCGTGCCGGTCGGATATTTGTTCTCGATCGTTATGATCGTGCTCGTTTTCGGCCCGAGACTGCGCGGCACCGTCCCGCCCGCCAATGCGCCAGTCGCAGCCGCCGTAAGTGTCAGCGCGCTCAAGAGCAACACGGCCCGCGTATATCGGCCATGACCGATGCTGCTTCGGTCCACCGATCGACTGCTGCCGTGGAGGAGTTCCTTCATCTGACGAGAGCTCCGAGCTTTCCGACGGCACCGCAGAAGGGCGAGCGCGAATTGACCTCGTTGGGCAAAACGCCGCGGTTCACCGCCTCGCTTAGCGTGTCCCAGTCATAAGGAATGATGTGCGCAGGCGTATCCTTGAACACCTTGTCCACTTGCTCGCGACGCACTCCGAGGCTGAAGAGCCTGGTATGATACTTGTTGATGACCACCTGGATCGAGTCAGCACTGCCGCGCTGCCGCACGAGATCGACGAACAGGTCCTTTGCCTGATGAAGCGCCGGGATCGTCATTTCGGTGACGATGGAAACACTGTTGACTGAGGCCAGCACATTGCTCTTCCAAGGCGTTTCGTAGTAGGGCACATCGATCACCAGGTGGTCGCTCTCGAAGGCGGCGACATCCAGCATGCGTAGCACCAACTCGGTTCCTTTCGCCTCCAACAGCACCGTTGGTTGCTTGAACGACAGCAGTGTGAAACCACCGGCATGCCGCTTGCGCACGAGATCGATGAATTCGAGATCGACACGCGCCGGATTAGCGATGACGGTCTTCAGATCGTAGTCGTTGAGAAGGTTGAGGTAGTAACCGAGCGATCCGGACGAGAAATCCAGATCGAACAGACCGACACGCGGCGTGACGCCTTTCGTCGGCTGCGCCAACAGATTGGCAAGCGACGAGGAGATGACACTCGCCCCGGCACCGCCGACGGCAGCAACGACGGCATGAACCCGGCTCTCGTTGCCGCCGACGCCCGGCGCATGGGTCGAGATCATCTCGATCAGTGCACGGCGCTCGAGCGGCTTCTTCAGCCAGTCGTCACCGTTCAGCCGAAACAGCGGCCGCATCAATTCATCCGACAGAAGCTCGGAAACGATCACCATCGGAATATTGCGATGACTGGCTCGGAACGCGAAAATCTCCGGGCGGCAGAGCATGTCGCCACAATCAACGTCGAGCACGATCAGATTGAATTGTGTCGGATCGACTCGTCCCGCCTCGCCAAGCGCGCTCAGCGCCATGTGGTGCGCTTCGTAACGCGACAACGACCCGAACGTATCGAGCATGAGGCTCGCCGCCGCCGCATCGTCGGAAAGAACGAGAATCTTGGTCGTCGTTGCAAAATTCATATGTGCGGTCATCTCGCACCCCCACGCAATATTGAAGGGCTCAGCAGGTTGAACATGTCTTGAGGTCTTCCGTCGTGATCGTCACTGGATGGGCGGGCACTGTAATGTTGTCGAGCCCCAGCAGGCCACCCAGGATCGGCAGGTCGAAATCAATGTTGCGAACCTCGAGGCGGATCGTTGCAATCGCGCCCATTGGACGGCCGTAATAGCCGAGGCCAGACAGTTCGTAGGTGACGACTACGTTCTCGGGTGCGATCCGCCAATTCAGATCGCGCATTCCCGGACGACCGCCGGCGCCCTCGACGATACGGTTGAGTGCCGTCGTATTGCAGCCGGCAAGCGCTGGGCCGCAGACGAAGCTCGCGCCCGCAGGAATTGCAGTCCCTCCGACACCGTCCGCCGCGATTGCATTCGGATCGAAGCTGGTCGCTACCGGGTCGGAGACCGCCGCGAGGCGGGCGCCGTATTGCAGCGCCTTCACCGTCTGGTTCCACTGGAACATAGCGTAGCCGAATTCCACGAACGCTGCGAAGGCGAGCATCACGATTGGCAAGGAGATCAGGCCTTCCGTGAGGCTGATACCGGATTCGTCTCCGAGGAAGTGTCGGAATGAGCGATCCATTACCATCCGACATACCTCTCCTCATGATAGGCTTGGATGTTCACGGCCCCCAGATCGAGCCAACCAAACAGCGGCGAGGTGCTGTAGACATGGCTCGTACGGGCCACCACCACCTTATGCAACCCCGCCTGGTACCCCTGGCGCATGGGATATTCAAAGGTGATTGCACTGCGCGCAGGCGTCCAACCGGTCACACGCGGCACGGTCGCGGAAGCCGATGACGTGCCGTAATAGGCAATTCGTCGCGCTAGAACTTCACTACAGTCAGAATCGAAATCTGGCAGATTGTCAGGCTGGCAGCGCGCGAGATAGCGCGCGGCGTCGCGCAGGCCGGTCTCGATCTGCTCCTTCTGCCAGAGCATGTTGCCGAATTCCAAGATAGCGACGCTGAAAAATGTAACAAACGGTACGGCGACGATCGCCTCCACGAGGACAGCACCCTGCGTCTCGCGGCGAAGGCGCTTGAAGAGGGAGCTTTTTCGGCGGATCATGACCATCACCTCACCAGATAGGCTTCCTCGCGGATGAAAGTGTCCAGCGTGCCGCGGCCTTTGTTGCCCGTGACGTCCACGACTTCGAGACGGATCGGCTTCTCGGCGCCAGTTTCATTATCATCATTCACAGTCTTGTCTTCCTTCTCAATCGGGTTTGTGAGGAAGAAGCTGGCGAATGCATCCGGCTTCAGCGATGTCTTGCCGTTGATCGTCGTACTCTTAGTCGGGTCTCTGAAGTCATTGCAGTCTACCACCGCGCCGAAGATTATGCGGCGATCGGGCTGCGCGGTGAGTTTGACATCCTTGTCAACGCATTGCGGGATGCCGGTTTCGCCGCTTTTTTTCCCACCGGCCTGGTCGCCTACAAGATTATTTTTGATCTCATATCTATAGACATCATAGCGCGACGGCGGCCACTGGTTTGTGCTAGTGGGATGGCTGTTGCTCGGGATGGGCGGCATGGTTCCGCCGTGATTGATCTGCCAGTAAGTCGTATAATCCCAGTTGGGACCAGAGACACCGGGCCGGTCGGTGCCCTGGCCCGGTGGGAAGCCCATCGCCGAACCATCGTCAGCGGACGTGAACTTGTTGCACGCGTTGGGGTTCTTTGCGCCCTTGCGCACGTTTACGGCGGGCCGATAGGCGGGGTCTTTCTTGACGGCCATCTGGCTTAGCGGTCCGGCATAAATATCGAACCGCACATTAAGACCCACGTTCACGTGCCCGAGCGTTACGCCGGGCTTTGTAGTGATTGAGGTTCTGGAATAGCACGTGCCAGCAGTACCTTTGGCAAAGGCTTCGCGAAGCGGGATTTCGGTATCTAGCAATCCGAAATTGCCCGGACCTGGGGTGGCGTCCGTTTTCAGGAGGCGAAATTCCCTGCTATAGGTCAATCCTTGGCTGAAGGCTTCCTCGAACGAGAGGCCGTCACCCTCATAAGGATTGCAGATGAAGATGGGCGTCACGTCACACGCCGCCACATTATAGGTCGCCACGGCCGATGCGCCGAAATCGACCGTATCCTTCGTCAGCCCGACAGGCAGCGGAAACAGCGTCGTCATCGGTCGCTCGTGCGAGACCACCATGACATAAATCGCTTCAGCGCCCTCGATCGTCTGGTGCGCGTCGATCCAATCGACATCGATGGCGGTGTCGTCGCTCGCCGGTATCTCGGTCAGGAAATACCATTCCACCTCGTCGGCTTCCATGAGAACTGGCCCGCCATTCGAGAACCGCGCCTGATTTTTCACGAGGTTGCTCATCGCGACTTCGGCACGCGTGATACTGTCGCTGCTGCCGTCGAGTTCCCTCGCGCCGGCAAGCGCCAATGCATCGACCGCGTTCTGCAAGTCCGTATCCAGATTGTTGCCGCGCCCGACATCGATCACAAGCAGCGAAAAGCCGAGCAAAAGCGGCATAGCAATGAGCGTCAACGCGATGACGTAACCTCTATGGTCGTCCCAGAACCTTTTGATTGCCCTGTTCAGCATAGGCATGCCTTTCCGATCGCGGTGGCTTACCGTCGCGTCGAGTTGCTTCTATCCGCATTTCTGTCCGGCACTGCTGCCGCATCAAACTCCGGCTGCGTCGGTTAATTACTCGACGCCGAGCCGTTGCTTCCGGCCGCCTGCCCAGGCGGGATCACCAATGCCGGAGCCCCGCCGCCACCTTGGTAGCCTCGTATAGCCCTGCTCACCACCTTGCCATCGGTTGCGATGCGCGTGTTTTGCGCGACGCGTGGGAATGGATCCTGGGTGTGGATACCCTTGTTAGCCTCCATTGCATTACCGGCACCAAATGTGATCGTGTCCCTGTGGTTCATATAGTCGGCGCAGCCCGAGATAAGGCTGGTAGCCGCCAGAACCAGAAGCGCTCGCTTACTTCTTCGCAACAGCAACAACGCCTCCCGTGTCGAGATCGAGCCTGTGGCCATAAGGGCCGGTGACGCCTTCGCCATTGCGGAAGCGGCGCAGCATATCCTTGTCCACTTCCAGAACGCCAAGCGCAAAAAGCTCGACGTCATTGGACGAGCGCGTTTGGTCGAGCGGACTATAGAGCGCCTCGCCTGGTGCCGCCGGCCGCACGATATGCGGGGTTACGACGATAACGAGATCGGACTCCCGCTTCAGGAAGCTAGTCGAGCGGAAGAGCGCGCCGATCACCGGAAGCTGCCCCAAGCCGGGCAGTTGCTGGATATCCTTGGAATTAATCGACTGCAGCAGGCCGGCCATGGCGAAGCTCTGACCGTCGCGTAATGCCACGGTCGTCTTGGCCGCACGCGAAATGAAGCCCGGATTGCCGTTGACGTTGATAGATGTATCGATTTCAGAGACTTCTGGCTCAACCCTCAAGCTGATCAGTCCGCCATCGAGGACGATAGGGGTAAAAGTCAATCGCACACCGAACGGGCGGTAGTCAGTTTGCGTCGCCAGCGTCGCTCCGTTGGCCACTGTGGTCTGGATCGGCACTTCGCCACCGGCATGGAAGCTGGCTGTCTCGCCACTCATGGCAATCAGGTTCGGTTGGGCAAGGCGGCGCACCAAACCCTTTTGTTCGAGCGCATTGATGACCACGTCGATCTGACCACCGGAAATCTCAAGAACTTTAGCAATCAATTGGCCAAAGGGCTGCATACCGGTTGCGGCACCCGCTGCATTTCCCAGGGTGCGAACAAGTGCACCATCCTCCACGGCGATCCCCTGGCTGGTCGTCGCCTTACCGATACCGTTTTTGCCGTGCCCCGACCAGCCGATGCCAAGGTCGCGGCCAGTCTGGCGCGACGCCTCGATAACGCGAACTTCCAGCATAACTTGCTGGGAGTCGTTCACGCGCAACTGGTTGAGGACGGGTTGATCGGAATAAGACTGGGCGATTTCGACCACCCGCTGGAGTTCGCTGGCATCACGAACCATGCCTGTCAGACGAATGCGATCGTTCGAGTTGATCACCCGGACCTGCGAACCCGGCGATGCGGAGCGGATCGCCGATGCTACCTCACTGAAATCACTCGCGACACGAATGTCGATGACACCAAGAAGCTTCTTGTCGTCACCGTAAACCGAGATGTTCGTCGCCCCGTTCTTCTTGGCGCGGATGAAAAGGGATTTGTCGGAGAGCGGCACCACATCGATAAGTTCCGCGCTGCCGATCACGAGGTCACCGAAAGGCTTACCCGTCGTGATCGTTATAGTGTCGTTCGGTGGAAGCACCACCTGCTGAACCGACTCGCCGAGACTTACGAATTTTTCCTGCGCATCTGCCGGCCTGATAAGGCTGGGCCCCCAAAGACCATAGGCCGATACGATCGCGACAGCCGCCGCGAGGGCCTTGCCTCTTGTTGAACGCTTTACGCTTCCCCTCAACATTCCTGCCTTAGCTCCCTCTCCTCGAAGCCGGGCCTGTCCCCTCAGGGCAGGTTCACCTCACATCACTGGATCAATCCTACTCTGTGTTCTTCCCGCTTCGTCGTGTTCCAGACGCCAACCGTCGCCCACTTGGGCTCTGCCGGCAAGACCGGCTCAACGTTTCGCTCGACGATTTGCACCTGTTTTTCACGCGCGGGCGTATTCATCTTGCTTTCGACGGAGTTCAGCCGGCCACCGAGGTCTTCACCAACCTTGCGAACCATGCGCTCGATCGAATCAAATCGGCCGTCGTCAGAGCTTTCCGCGAGGTCGGCAGCGATGGGCCCACCCCCAAGATCTGCGACTGTTACCGGCCGCGTCTGCTCGATAGAGGCCGAAGCGATATTGCGAAGCGCGAGCGAGAGCGTACCGATATTGGCGCCAAGCGTTAGGCGCTGCGCCTCGTCGGTCGTCACCTCAAAAGTGACCGTCTTCACAACCGAGGGTTCGTCCTTGCGTTCGTCGGCTATCTGGTCGACGGCAAGCACCTTCACACCCTGCAACAATACATCCACCGAGCTCTGCTCATTTCCACTCTTGGCGTTGCGGATAACGCGGGTCAGGAGTACATCGACCCGGTCCGAGGGACGCACGAAACCGGCCACACCGAGCACGTCGTTGACGCGGATGGAAACGGCTTTCATCCCTTGATCGAGGGCCGCTGAGAGGGTGGCGCGCTCGCCGGCGCCGGTAATCTTCGAGGATAGCACCGGCTCTCCGGGATCAATCGCCTCCATCGCATAGCGCGGCTCGTCCTTGTCGCCGAGAAGAGCAATGACGGCATCGAATGAACCTTCCGGCCTCTCTTCAGAAGGCCAAGGAATGGTTTTCAAATTTTCAGCGCGAACGCGGTCGCCGAAGCGCATGGCTTTGGCCGCAACGACAAGCATCTTTTCCGAGGATCTCGCACTACTGTTTGCCGCAAGCCGCGCCTGCTGATCGGCGAGGTAAGTACGGGTCGCAAAAACTGCTGTGACTGCAAGAAAAAGCGCAATAACTAGACTGATGACCGTTGAGGAACGCATCGCCGCCACTCGCACATCGAGAAAATTACTTCCAATACATATTTCTAAAATAGCGGGGAGGAGTTAATAAACCCCTCCCTCGATAAGCGACAAATGTCACGGCGCCGGCGGCGTCGCTGAATAACCCAGATCCCCGGTGCCAAAGAAAGTCTCCCAGCTGCTCCACGCGACCTGAAGATCACCACCAATAGCAATAACCGACGCGATGACACCTCCCGAGAGAAGTCCAAGCAACACCAGGTATTCAGTCAGCGCCACACCGTCTTCTTCCCGCGCGAAAGCGCGGACTTTGTTCAAAAGTGCTTTCATCGAGAATTACCTCCTACACAGTATAGCTTTTCGCGTGACCGCTTATTTTCCCCGGCCCCGCATGTCATCGAGACCGCCTCTCCGACTGACATCATTAATAATCCCTTAATTATTATATCGTCAATCTCTAATACGATGCAGTATGGAGCATTCCCGTCTTATGGTTAAAATCCGAACCCCTTGTTTTTTAGGGGCAAGTACAGGAGTAACCCACCAAACTGTGAATTTGTGTAATATTTCTTGAGATCTTCCATCGCTGGCATTGTTGCGAAGTCTTTGGAAGAACTGGACAATCATGACGTAAAGCGCATCTGTCGTGCGAACCGGGGCAAAACATGATGGAAACGGTCAACATAATTACTTTGGTAGCGGCCCTATTCCTTCTCTATGCCGCTTGGAGCGACTTCCAGCGCTGGCGTATTCCGAACGGCGTCGTGCTCGCGCTCGTCGCCGTCTATGCGCTTAGCGCCACGGCCAGACTCGTGACAACGCAGGACATCGGCGCGGCACTCTTCTCACTCGACGGCATAGGCGGTGATGTCGGCGCGGGTCTTCTGCTCTTTGCGCTTGGTGTCGCGCTTTGGGCTTTCCGGCTGTTTGGTGCCGGCGACGCCAAGCTATTCCTGCCGATCGGCCTCTTCGTCGGCTGGCACGGCATGCTCCCCTTCGCTCTTTTCCTGCTGCTTGGTGGCATCGTGACCATGCTGGCCTTGAGGTTGCCCATGCCATTGGCATTTGCGCATTACGCCGTCGTCATGCGCATCGAGGAGATCCGCGCAAGCCGCAAGATCCCCTACGGCGTCATCATGGTCTTCGCCACGCTCATCACGATGGCCCTCGGGCACCGCCAGGCTTAGACACGCACGCCCGTCATTGCCTTTCGGGGTGATCCGGTCCGCTACCGTCGCAACGCAAGATCACACCTGCCGCGGGCAAACCACGCAGGAACAGAAGACACCGCACCAGTTGGGACGCAGCGTCCTGGGCGAAGACAAGGACATTTTCGTCCTTTTTGCGTGCCATGAGATCGAGGTAACAGTCGAGCACTATGCCGCAAAGGACAGCCGGACGTTCGAACGCTGCCGGAGAAAACCCGTCGATATTCGGCCTGCAGACCACGCGAAGGTCGTAGCATCTCGCGAGACGCTCTCTCGCGCCATGCGCGAAGCGGGTTAGTTCCCTCAAATCCGCAATATCTCCCAGGCCCAGCAACCGTTCATGAAGACGCCGTTCGAGATCTTCAAGTGTCAACTCGGCGCCAGGCGAAGCAGCCTGGCGCCCGCGATGAAAGGCCAGCCGCCGTTCGCGCCGCAAGGTCGCGATGTGGCCCAGTTCCTCGCCGGCCATCTTTTCGGCTGCCCGCCGGATCTCTTGCGAGGGAGCTTTCCCGGCGACGTAACTCCAGAATTCGAAAGCACGCTCTTCGTTTCTGACGGCGATCGAAAAAGCGCGGTAAGCGCTTAAGGCTTCTACCGGAATCAAATCAGCGCCTTCAGGGTCGAAGAGATCAGGCGGCGACGAAACCTCGGCCGCTGTTCCGCCAGCTTCAATTCCGCTTGCCTTGGACCAATTTGCGACCTCGGACAAATGCGATCTTTCCTCAGCGATCAGCCGTTCGAAGACCGTGACCAGCTCGGGTCGCCCCTCAGCGCTCATCCTGTCTCGCAGCGCCTCATACCCTTCGATCGCCTCCTGCTCCATGCGCGCGGCTGTTTGCATCAGGCCCTCCATGGTGTCCAGAACGGGCGGCTCTTCGGTCAGTTTGGGCATGAAGTCTCTCCGAAAAAAACGCCTGCATTCTACGGAAACAAAAAAACCGTTGGTTGATCTGGCTCAACGATCCCGCCGTCTGCGTCGCTAAGTTCCGCTCGAATTTCCTGTGCCGAAGATCGCGGCGAAGGATTGGTTTGAGAACGGCCGCTGCGCCAGATGGAATGCGAATGCTGAAGAACGTCCCCATCCGAAAACACGGTCTGGCCGTCTTTCTTTCGTTTTTCATTGCGGTCCTTGCCGCTGCGGGCCAGGCGTTCGCCGCCGGCGGCCTTTCCGAATACCTCGCCAAGGTTCAGCCGGCGGAGCTTTTTGCCGGCGCGGACCGTTTCGGTGACCCCATTGGCGAACCCGCAATCGCGCCCGTCTACAAGGGTGCCGACATTGCCGGCTACGCCTACCTCAACTCCGATTTCACCAACTCGACCGGCTATTCCGGCAAGCCAATCCATATCGTCGTCGGGATCGACAAGACCGGCGTGGTGCGCGGGCTGAAGCTGGTGGACCACAAGGAGCCGATCGTTCTGATCGGCATCCCGGAAGCCCGCGTCGTCGAATCCCTGAATTCGATCATTGGCCGTGATCTCTCGCGCGTCGCCTCGGGTGCCGAGCGGCCGCCTCAAGTCGACATCGTCAGCGGCGCGACCGTTACCGTTCTGGTGATGGGCGACAGCGTGGTGCGCTCCGCCGTCAAGCTGGTGCGGAGCGGTAGGCTCGGCGACAACGCCGCGGCAACAGTCGCCAGCGCTGCGCCGGTTCGAAAGCTCGATCCCTCGCAACAGGAGGTCCGCGACTGGCAAACCCTTCTCGGCGACGGTTCGATCCGCAGCCTTCGGCTCGACGTCGGTGAGGTATCGGAGGCTTTCCTTCGGGTCAATCACAAGGATGCGGCCGAGAAGCCCGAAACAGCCAACCCCAAGGACCGCTTCATCGACCTCTATCTTGCGCCTGTCAGCGTGCTCTCCATCGGCAAGAGCCTGCTGGGCGAAGAGGGTTATGCACGCCTTGCCAAGCGGCTGAAGCCCAGCCAGTCGGCCATTCTGGTCGCCGGTGACGGCGCCTATTCGTTCAAGGGGTCAGGCTATGTGCGCGGTGGCATCTTCGACCGCATCGAACTGTTGCAGGACGGGCAAGGTCTACGCTTTCGCGACCGCGATCACACGCGGCTGACGCAGATCGCCGCCGAAGGCGCGCCTCGCCTGCGCGAAATCGCCCTCTACATCATTCCCGACAACTTCACCTTCGACGTCACGGAGCCGTGGGAACTGCAGCTGCTGGTCCAGCGCAGCACTGGCGTGCGCGACAAGGCCACCCTGCCCTACGATCTCGGATACACGCTTCCCGAACGTTACATGATCGTCGAGGCGGCGCCTGCGCAGGCTGCCGCCCAGCCCGCCGCCGCAGCTCCCGCCCAAGCCGAGGCGGAGGCTGGCCAGCTTGATGACCAACAGGTGCCGTTGTGGGTCGGCATCTGGGAAATGAGCCGCGCTTCCGTCGTCATCGCCTCTGCCGGACTGCTGGCACTGACCGCCATCTTCTTCTTCCAGAACTGGCTGGTCAGCAGGCCGAAACTCTTCGGCTGGATACGACGCGGCTATCTGCTCTTCGCCCTGGTTTGGCTCGGCTGGTATGCCAATGCGCAGCTTTCCGTGGTCAATGTCCTGACCTTCGTCAATTCGCTGATCACCGGCTTTCATTGGGAGTTTTTCCTCTCGGCGCCGCTGATCTTCATTCTCTGGGCGGCGGTGGCGGCAGCGCTGCTGTTCTGGGGACGCGGCCCGTTTTGCGGCTGGCTGTGCCCGTTTGGCGCCCTGCAGGAGCTTACCAACGGTATCGCCAAATGGCTGAAGGTGCCGCAGATCAAGCTGCCCTGGGGACTGCACGAGCGGCTCTGGCCGGTGAAATACATCATCTTCCTCGGTTTGTTCGGCCTGTCGCTCTATTCGGTGGCGCTGGCAGAGACCTTTGCCGAGATCGAGCCCTTCAAGACGGCGATCATCCTGAAGTTCGCGCGCGAATGGCCCTTCGTCCTCTTTGCCTTGACGCTGTTGGCTGCGGGTCTCTTCATCGAACGTTTCTACTGCCGCTATCTTTGCCCGCTCGGCGCCGCACTCGCCATTCCCGGACGCATCCGCATGTTCGAATGGCTGAAGCGCTGGCCTGAATGCGGCTCGCCCTGCCAGCGCTGCGCCAAGGAATGTCCGGTGCAGTCGATCCATCCGGAAGGGCAGATCAACGTCAACGAGTGCATCTACTGCATGCACTGCCAGGAACTCTACCAGGACGACCAGCGCTGCCCGCACATGATCCAGGTGCGGCTGAAGCGGGAGAAATTCATGGCGCTTTCCACTCCTGCATCGAGGGGACAAGCGCCGGCGAAAACCGTGGTTACCCACAAGGGCAAGCCGATCGGCGGCAAGGAAGAGGCCACAGGCGAGCCCGTCTGAAGCCATCATCAAAGGAGCAAAGACATGTCAGATCCCAATAACCCAACCGCCCTCAGCAGGCGCCAGCTTCTCGGCTCCACTGCCGCGGCGGCTGTCGCGGGTGCTGCGGCCGTCGGTGGCGCGGTTACGATTTCCACCGTTACGGCAGCACCGGCACTGGCAGCCGGTGGCCAGTCCATCGAAGTGAAGCCTGGTGAACTCGACGAATATTACGTGTTCTTCTCCGGCGGCCACAGCGGGGAGGTCCGCATCCTCGGCCTGCCGTCGATGCGCGAGCTGATGCGAATCCCGGTCTTCAACCGCGACAGCGCGACCGGCTGGGGCATGACGAACGAGAGCCGCAAGATCCTGACGGAGGGGCTCCTGCCGGAAACCAAGGAGTATCTGAAGGACAAGGGCGGCATCTATCTCAACGGCGACCTGCACCACCCGCACCCGTCCTTCACGGAAGGCACCTATGACGGGCGTTATCTCTTCGCAAACGACAAGGCCAATACGCGTGTCTGCCGCATCCGCCTCGACGTCATGAAGTGCGACAAGATCATCCAGTTGCCGAACCAGCATACAGTTCACGGTCTGCGCGTGCAGAAGTACCCGCGCACCGGCTACGTCTTCGCAAATGGCGAAGATCGCGTACCGATCCCGAACGACGGCTCGGTTCTCGACGACCACAAGCAGTATCACGCGATCTTTTCGGCGATCGACGGCGACACGATGAAGGTTGCATGGCAGGTCATGGTCGACGGTAATCTCGACAACGTCGACGCCGACTACCAGGGCAAATATGCCTTTGCCACCTGCTACAACTCCGAAGAAGGCGTGAACCTCGCCGAGATGATGGCGAAGGACCAGGACTGGATCGTCGTTTTCAACCTCAAGCGCATCGAGGAAGCGGTCGCGAAAGGCGACTTCAAGGAAATGGGCGGCGTTCCGGTTCTGGACGGCCGCAAGGGTTCCCCCTACACCCGCTATATTCCAGTTTCCAACGGCCCGCACGGCATGAATACGGCGCCGGACGGCATTCATATCGTCGCCAACGGCAAGCTGTCGCCGACCGTCACCGTCATGGACGTGCGCCTGTTCGACGACCTGTTCGACGACAAGATCAAGCCGCGTGACACGGTTGTTGCCGAACCGGAACTCGGGCTTGGACCGCTGCACACTGCCTATGACGGCCGGGGCAATTGCTACACGACGCTCTTCATCGACAGCCAGATCTGCAAGTGGAACCTTGAGGATGCAAGACGCGCCTACAAGGGCGAAAAGGTCAATCCGATCCGCCAGAAGCTCGATGTGCAGTATCAGCCCGGACACAACCACACGTCGATGGGGCAAACGAAGGAAGCCGACGGCAAGTGGCTGATTTCTCTAAACAAGTTCTCGAAGGACCGCTACCTGAACGTCGGCCCGCTGAAGCCGGAGAACGATCAGCTCATCGATATCTCGGGCGATGAAATGGTGCTGGTTCACGACAACCCGACCTTTGCCGAGCCGCATGACGCGACGATCGTTCACAACTCGAAGATCAACCCGGTCAGCATCTGGAGCCGCGACGACAGCTTCTTTGCCGATGCGGTCGCCCAGGCAAAGGCCGACAATATCGACTTGCTCGTCGATTCCGAGGTGATCCGCGACGGCAACAAGGTTCGCGTCTACATGACGTCGGCCGCGCCTGCCTTCGGCCTCGAGAGCTTCACGGTGAAGCAGGGCGATGAGGTAACCGTCTACGTCACCAACATCGACGAGGTGGAAGATCTCACGCACGGCTTCTCGATCATCAACTACGGCATCAACATGGAAGTTGCGCCGCAGGCGACAGCCTCGGTGACCTTCACCGCCGATAAGCCGGGCGTGTGGTGGTATTATTGCTCCTGGTTCTGCCACGCCATGCACATGGAGATGAAGGGCCGGATGTTCGTGGAGCCAAAGAAGGCATGATGCGTCTCCACGAGGCGGTAATGCTCGGGATGGTGGCGGCAGTCGCCGCCACCATCCCGGCAACGGCAGGGGCGGAAACGATCCGCCTCTCGCCTGCTACCGCGCCAGCCCTCCAGCAAGCGATCGATGCTGCCGAGCCCGGCGATGAACTGGTGCTGGAGAACGGAGAGTTTTACGGCCCGATCACGATCGGCACAGCTGTGACGCTGCGCGGCGAACCCGGCGCTGCAATCAAAGGCGACGGCAAGGGCAGCGTCGTCACCATCACCGCCGAAGACGTGGTCTTCAGCGGCATTACCGTCTCGGGATCGGGCAGCTCTCTCGAAGACATGAATTCGGGCGTCTTCGTTGCACAAACTGCCAGACGGGCCATCGTCGAGAAGAGCCGCATCGAGGGCAATCTCTACGGTATCTATCTGCACGGCGCCGAGAACTCGATTGCCCGCGACAACGTCATCATTGGCACCGGGGAAGGCCGGTTGAGCGAAACCGGCAACGGCGTGACGCTGTGGAATGCGCCGGGCGCGCGGGTGACCGGGAACGATATCAGCTTCGGGCGCGATGGCATCGCGACCAACGCCAGCAAGCGTAACGTCTTCAGTGGCAATCGCTTCAGCAATCTGCGTTTTGCCATCCATTACATGTACACCAACGACAGCGAGATCAGCGACAACATCTCCACCGGCAACTCGGTCGGCTATGCCATCATGTTCTCCAGCCGGCTGAAAATCACCGGCAACGTCTCCGATGGCGACCGCGACCACGGACTGCTTCTGAACTATGCCAATGGGTCAACCATCACCGGCAATATCGTCAAAGGACGCCTGCAGCCGGTCTCGCGCTGGGACGAGCGTGGCGTCCGGTCTCAGGAGCACGGAATTCCGGCGGCCGATGGCGATGCCGTCGAAGACAGGACGGGTATGCGGCCCGGTCCGGACAAGTGCGTGTTCATCTACAACGCCAACAAGAATCGCCTGCGGGACAACCTGTTCGAGGGCTGCGCGATCGGCATCCATTTCACTGCCGGTTCTGAAAGCAACAAACTGAGTGGCAACGCCTTTCTCGGCAACCGCAACCAGGTGAAGTATGTCGGCGCCCGCTATCTCGACTGGTCCGAGGATGGACGTGGCAATTATTGGAGCGACAATCCCGGCTTCGATCTCGATGGCGACGGCATCTCCGATAACGCCTACCGGCCCAACGATCTGATCGACCGGGTCCTCTGGACGGCACCGCAGGCGCGCGTGCTGACGAGCAGCCCTGCGGTCCAGGTCGTACGCTGGGCCCAGGCGCGGTTTCCCGCACTTCTGCCTGGCGGCGTCACCGACAGCCATCCGTTGATGGCGATCCCGCCACGAAAGGAACATGACCATGACCTCGACCGTTAGCGTCAAAGGGGTTTCGAAAAGATACGGCGGCAAGGTGCATGCCCTGCGTGCGCTTTCCTTCACCCTCGGCGAAGGCGAGACCGTAGCGCTCGTCGGCCACAATGGCGCCGGCAAGACGACGCTGATCAAGCTGCTGCTCGGGCTGATCCGCCCGACATCCGGCGAGGTACGTGTCCTCGGCGAAGATCCGGCAAACGGCGATTTCGCCGTCCGCCGGGCGCTTGGCTATCTTCCGGAAAGCGTATCGTTCCATATGGCGCTGACGGGGCGTGAAACGCTCTCCTTCTACGCGCGCCTGAAACGGGTGGATATCCGATGCGCAGACGAACTCTTCGAGCGTGTCGGGCTCGCGATCAGCGCCGCCGACCGCCCCATCCGCACCTATTCCAAGGGCATGCGGCAAAGGCTTGGGCTGGCGCAGGCGCTGTTGGGCGCACCAAAAGTGCTGTTTCTCGACGAACCGACGAGCGGTCTCGATCCGGCGCTACGGCGCAATTTCTATACTCTTATCGATGAACTACGCGCTGGCGGAACGACGATCCTCCTGTCCTCGCATGCGCTTGGGGAACTTGAGGATCGCGCCGGGCGGGTAATCATCATCAACCGCGGTTCGCAGATCGCCGACGGAACCATCGACGACCTCAGGCGGATCGCCAGCCTGCCGTCCCGAATCCGCGTGCGGCCTGTCTCCAGCGAAAAGCCCGACCTTCTCAACGAGGCCGGCGTCCGATGGACAGAAGCGGGCGACGGCAGCCTGGAGGCCGAGGTGGCCCATTCCGAAAGACTTCCTTTGTTGCACCGCCTCAGCGACGCGGCCTCCGGGATCGACACGTTGACGATGATAGAGCCGACGCTCGACGACCTCTACGCGCATTTCCTGAACAGCCAGGAGGCGGCGTGATGCAAAACATCCTGATTATCGCGGCCAAGGAAGTTCGCGAGGGCATGCGAAATCGCTGGGTCCTTGCGACGACGTTGGTCCTCGCCGCCCTTGCCCTCACGCTGACTTTCCTCGGAAGCGCGCCCACCGGCAATGTCGGCGCGAGCCGTCTCGACGTCGTGATCGTCAGCCTTTCGAGCCTGACGATCTTTCTGGCGCCGCTGATCGCCCTTCTGATTTCGCACGATGCCATCGTCGGCGAAGTCGAACGCGGCACCATGCTGCTACTGCTCGGCTATCCCATTGGACGCGGCCAGATCGTGCTCGGCAAATTCCTCGGCCATATCGCCATACTGTGCTTCGCAACCATTTGCGGCTACGGCGCAGCCGCCATTGCGCTGGCCATGATGGGCGGCGCAACGGACGTGCAAAGTTGGCTCGCCTTCGTTTCCATGACCGGGTCGTCCGTCCTGCTTGGTGCGGTCTTCGTTGCAATCGGCTATTTCGTGAGTGCGAGTGCGGGCGAGCGCAGCACCGCGGGCGGCATTGCCATCGGCCTCTGGCTTTTTTTCGTGCTGATCTACGACATGGCACTGCTGGGTGGGCTCGTGGCAGCGCAAGGCCGTTCACTGCCGGATGGCCTGCTCGACCTCTTGCTGCTTGCCAATCCGACCGATGCCTATCGGCTTCTCAATCTCGGCAGCGGCGGCGCTGCCGCGCTCTCCGGCATGGGCGGAGTTGCCAAGAACTCGATCCTCACAGGCGAGGTTCTGCTTGCGGCGCTTTGTGCCTGGACAGCCGCGCCGCTCGCGCTTGCCACTCTGCTTTTCTCCAGGAGGGACATTTGAAACCCGTCCGCTTCGCCCTCATCGTCGCAGCATCGCTGCTGCTTATTGCCTGCGAGAACCAGGAGCAGGCCGAGATGCCTGCGCCCTATGCCCTCACCCAGGACGCCATGGGCCGCTATTGCGGCATGAACGTATTGGAACACGCCGGCCCCAAGGGCCAGATCATCCTTGAGAAGATACCGGAAGCGATATGGTTCTCGTCGGCGCGCGACACCGTTGCCTTCACCATGCTGCCTGACGAGCCCAAGGAAATTGCCGCCATCTATGTATCCGACATGGGCAAGGCGCCGAGCTGGGAAAAACCCGGCGCCGATAACTGGATCGACGCGCGCAAGGCGGTTTTCGTCATCGACAGCCGGCTTAGAGGCGGCATGGGCGCCGAAGAAGCGGTTCCCTTCTCCTCGCAGGAAGCTGCAAAGGCCTTCGTTGTCGAGAATGGCGGCCGCATCGTGAATTTCGCCGATCTTCCCGAAAGCTACATCCTGGGCGCCGGTGAAGAGAGCAACGACAATGCCACAGCACCGGGAGAACAGGATCATGGATAAGCCCATCGGCCGCCGGCGTTTCATCACGATCATGGCTGCTTTCGCCGGCTTGCCGCTGCTGCGGGGAAAAGGGTGGGCGGCGCTGCCGTCAGAACCTGTCGTCTGGCACGGTCAGGCTCTGGGGGCGCCGGCCACACTCGTTCTCAATCATCAAGACCGGGCGCAAGCCCAGGCGCTGATCACCCGAGTGGTGGCAGAGGTTCGGCGCCTAGAGGATATCTTCAGCCTTTACCGTGACGATTCGGCCCTTAGCCAACTGAATCGCCTTGGCGCCCTTGCGGCCCCGCCAACAGAGCTTGTGGAACTCCTTGAAATATCCGGGCGTTTTCACGGTCTCACCGGTGGTCGATTCGAGCCCGCGATACAGCCACTTTGGGCGCTTTACGCCCGGCACTTCGCGAGGCCGGATGCCGATCCTGCCGGACCATCATATGGCGAGGTGCGCGAGGCGCTGGCCCTGGCCGATTTTGCGCAAGTGCGCATCGACCGCAATCGCATCGCTTTCTCCCGGCGGGGCATGGCGCTGACACTCAACGGCATCGCTCAGGGCTACGTCACCGATCGCGTCGTCGGTCTGTTGCGTGAGGCCGGCGTTACCAGCAGCCTCGTCGACATGGGCGAGAACCGCGCCATCGGTTCAAGGGCCGACGGGCAACCCTGGCGCATCGGCCTTGCCGACTTTGAGGATGCGGATGATGTCAACACGACCCTGGACGTCACCGACCGCGCAGTTGCGACATCCTCCGGGCAAGGGTTCCAGTTCGACGCCGAAGGCCGTTTCAGCCACATTCTGGACCCACGAAGCGGCGCCACCGCTAAGCGCTATGCCCGGGTCTCGGTCGTTGCGCCGGAGGCTTCGACCGCGGATGCCCTTTCGACGGCGTTTTCGCTGATGGCGCGTGATGAGATCGATGCACTGGCAAAGCAGCAGGCCTCGGTCGATGTACATCTCAAAAGCCGTTGATGCCGCCTCGCCGATGGACGGGAGTTGACTGGACGGATGTCTCGTTCCGGGGCCTGCCGGATACGGGGAGTCTGGCGCTTTGATTGCGAACGACCGGCAGCTCGAACAGCCGGTCGTCGATCTGACGCCATTGGGCGATCCGCCTCCGTTCCTTGCCATTGATCGCTGAGACATGCCATTTAGGTCCCATGCAAATCGGCCGGGAAGGATCGATTGCAGCACAGGCAGCACTGCGGGCCCTACCGCCAGGCAGGCTCGCGCATGTCAGGAGAACTTATGTTTGACCACGTCAAATTCGGCGTCAGGGACTTTGCCGTGAGCAAAGCCTTCTACCTTAGGGCACTCGAGCCGCTCGGTGTGACTATCATTGCAGAAGGCGAACCCTCCTACGGTGTCGAACTCAGCGCAAAGGGTAAGGCTTCATTGTGCCTGCACCAGACCGAGGAAAAGCCGGCCCATCTTCACATCGCTTTCGCGGCCGACAGCCGCCAGCAAGTCGACGCGTTTTATCGCGCGGCTCTGGAAGCGGGTGGCAAAGATAACGGCGCACCTGGACTGCGCCCGCGCTACCACGCGAACTACTACGCGGCTTTCGTGCTTTGTCCGGACGGGCACAACATCGAAGCGGTTTGCCACGAACCTGAAGCCTGACGGAACCGGTCGAACGTCTCCGCAGGCGCGTAGCCCTCCGTCGATGCGGAGGGCCATCTCATCGCACTACTGAACCGCGGCGGTTCCATAGACGAGGTTCGGAAGCCACAGCGAGAGCTGTGGAAACATGCTGAGCATGACCAGAAGGACCATCATCATCGCGAGATAGGGCAGCACCTCGCGCGCATAAGCCATCATCGGCACCTTCAGCACCATGGACGAGATGTACATCAGGCCGCCGACCGGGGGCGTGATGCCGGCGATCGTGAGATTGGTGATGAAAACCACCCCGAAATGCACACGATCGATGCCGACGCCGTCGATGATCGGGATCAGCATCGGGGTCAGGATAATGAGCGCAGCCGACCCTTCGATCGCCGTTCCGATGATGATCAGGAGAACGTTGATGAGGAGCAGCATCAAAAGCGGATTGTCGGTTGCACCGCCCAGCCAACCGGACATCGCTTGCGGCACCTGTTCCCAGGCGAGATAGAAACCGAAAGCCGCCGCAGCACAGATCATGATCATGACGACGGAGGAATCGCGCACCGACTCTGCGAGCACCTCCGGGATCTGGCGGAGCGTAAATTCGCGGTAGCCGAAGACGGCGACGAACAACACATAGACCACCACCACGGCGCCGGCCTCGGTGGTGGTGAAGATGCCGTAGCGCGTACCGGCGAAGATCACGATCGGGATAGACAAGGCCCAAAGCCCGTCGATCAGCGCCCGGGTGCCCTCCGCCCGGGTGGCGCGCTCCTTGCGGAGCGGCTTGTAGCCGCGCTTACGGGCGATGAAGTAGGTGGTGACCATCAGCCCGGCCGCAAGCACAAGTCCCGGTACGACACCGGCGGCAAAGAGCCGGCCGATCGAGGTCTCCGCGAGAAAGCCATAAACGATGAGACCGATCGAGGGCGGGATAAGACTGGTGATGATGGATGCCGACGAGGTGATGACCGCCGCGAAGGCGCGGCTGTAACCCCTTTCGGCCATCTCGACGCCAAGGGTCTTGGCGAGCATCGCGGCATCGGCGTTGGCAGACGCTGTAAGGCCGCCGAGCAAGGTGCCAAGCACGGTGCACATCTGCGCCAGAGCGCCGGTCATATGGCCGACCATCACGTCGGCAAGCGCCAGCAGACGGCGGGTTATCCCCGATGCATTCATGATGCAGCCGGCAAGCACGAAGAGCGGCAACGCCAACAGGGAAACCGACTGGCTACCCTCTGCCATCTCCTGGGCGAAGTTGGCGAGCGGGATCATGTCCATGTTGATGACGAAGAAGGCGAGTGCTCCGATCGCCATGGCCCAGGTGATGGGCGTCGACAACAGGAAGAGGACGACGACCAGCAGCGAGGGGCCGGCCAGATGGAAGAAGGTCATATCAGCGATTCCACATTGCGATGCAGGCGGGCGGTCCACGGTCTTTCGACAACGAGGTGCTGGACCAGCATGCCGGCCGAAGCGAGCGCCAGCGGCCCGTAGGAAAGACTGCGTGATAGATCGAGCGCGATCGTGTGCACGTGGCGCGACGTCCAGGCCTGCCAGGAGAAGAGGATCGTCATGGCGATGAAGAACAGGGCCAGCAGAAGGTAGTTGAACCAGGCGACCGCCTTCTGCCAGCCCGAGGGGAACGCTGCGACGAGAACGTCGATGGCCGCATGAGTGCCGAGGCGGACACCGGCGACTGCACCGAAGAAGACGAGATAGGCAAAGGCCATGATCGCCAGTTCGTAGGTCCAGGCCGCCGGCTGCGGAAAGATGTAGCGGCTGATCACTCCCCAAAGAATCGAAAAGACGATGACGAGCAGTGCCGCAACGCCAATCGCCTCATCGGCACGGCGCAGGCTGAGCAGAGGAATTGCTTCCTCCTGTGGTCGTGAGGTTTCCATGGTTGTCTCGATATCCTAGAGGGCGGAATGGGAATGGCGGCGACGCCGAGCCGACGGCATGAATGCGGCCGCGCGCCACGCCCGCTCGAGCGCTTACTCGGCCATTGCCTTCTGCACCTGATCGTACATCCCAGGTGTGATATTCGGCACCTTCTCGTAAGCCGCACGCGAGGCTTCGATGAAGGCCGGGATATCGATGTCGGTGACGATCTCGACGCCGGAAGCTGCGAGCTGCTTGGCGTAGGCATCGTCCGTTTCGAGCGTCATCTCAGTCAGTTCCTTGGCGATCGTCCGGCCTTCCTCGATCAGGATCTTCTGCAGGTCTTCCGGCAGGCCGTTGAAGAACTGGCTGGAAGCGACCCAGGCCGTGAACATGATCTGGTGCCCGGTCTTCGAAATCACCTTTCGGGTTTCGTTCAGCTTCGCGCCGGCGATCGAGCCGAACGGACCTTCGGCGGCGTCGACGACACCCGTCTGCAGGGCGTTGTAAACGTCGCCCCACGGCAACTCCGTCGGCCGGGCGCCATAGTTGGCGAAGGTGGCCATCATGATCGGCGACGACGGCACGCGAATGGTGACACCGGCAAGGTCGGCCGGTGAGCGAACCGGCTTGTTGGCGATGATATGGCGATAGCCGAAAAGGCCATTCGGCATGATGATCTTGATGCCCTGCGCCTCGAGCTTGCCGGAAAGCTCCTTGTAGAGATCCGACGCAAAGAGACGATCGGTCGCTGCCAGATCCGGATAGACATAGGGGCCGGCCAGAATGGACAGATCCGGCACGAACTGGCCGAGTTGGCCATAGTCCGTAGCGCTGAGCAGGCTCGCGCCGCTCATGACCATTTCGTTGACCTTCTTCTGTGCCCCGAGCTGATCGCCGGTCATCACCGTGATGGCGATGCGGCCGCCTGAACGTTGGCCGACGCGCCCGGCATAGGTCTTCATCGCTTTGACGATCGGTTCGTTGGGGTTCACCTGCGAGGTCGAGAACCGCAGGCTGTATTCCTGAGCGTTGGCGATACCGCAATAGGAAAGAGCGGCCATGGCGGCCGCGACGATCAAGGTCTTCATCAGTTCCTCCTCTTTCCGGACTCCCCTCCGGAATGCACAACGGATGAATGATCTATTCATGAATGAACTTAAGCGTCAAGAGCACAATGCCGCCCGTTGGAAGAGGCAGGTATGAAAACAAAAAGCCGGAGCGATCTGTCACCGCTCCGGCTTTTAACAATCTGAATGATGTATTCTTATATAAACTTCTTCATCACCCGCGGAATGTGTAGTCCGCGATCGACTGAGGCTTCATCTCGATCGAGAAGCCGGGCATTTGCGGCGGCATATAGGCCGCGTTTTCAATCACGCACGGGTCGACGAAGTGTTCGTGGAGATGGTCGACATACTCGATGACGCGCCCCTCTTTCGTGCCGGAGACGGCAACGTAGTCGATCATCGACAGATGCTGGACGTATTCGCAGAGCCCTACTCCGCCGGCATGCGGCCAGACGGGCAGACCGTATTTGGCCGCGACCAGCAACACCGCCAAAACCTCGTTCAACCCACCCATGCGGCAACTATCGATCTGGACGATATCGATCGCACCCTCGGCGATGAATTGCTTGAACATGATGCGGTTCTGGCACATCTCGCCGGTCGCGACCTTCACCGGCCCGATCGCCTCGCGGATCTTGCGGTGACCGGCGACATCGTCGGGGCTTGTCGGCTCCTCGATGAAGAACGGCTTTGCGAAGGCAAGCTCTTTCACCCAATCGATCGCCTCACCGACCTCCCATACCTGATTGGCATCGATCATCAGATAACGGTCCGGACCGATCACTTCGCGTGCGATGGTGAGCCGCCGGATGTCGTCGGCAAGATCGCGGCCGACCTTCATCTTGATATGGTTGAAACCCTGATCGATCGCTTCCTGGGCAAGCCGCCTGAGCTTGTCGTCGTCATAACCGAGCCAGCCGGCCGAGGTCGTGTAGCAGGCATAGCCTTCGCTCTCGAGCGTCGCAATGCGGGCCGCCTTTCCTGGCTCGGCCTTCTTGAGGATGTTGATCGCCTCGTCGCGGGTCAGCACATCGGTCATGTAGCGATAGTCGATGATATCGGCGATCTCTTCCGGCGACATGTCGGATACCAGGCGCCAGACGGGTTTGCCGATCTCCTTGGCAAGCAGGTCCCATACGGCATTGACCACGGCGCCGGTCGCGAGATGGATCGCCCCCTTTTCGGGACCGATCCAGCGCAGCTGGCTGTCGCTCGTGAGGTGCCGCCAGAAGCGGCCCGGATTGGCGAGGATGTCCGCCGTGTCCTGACCGACGATCAGGTGCTGCATGGCCCTGATTGCCATGCAGCAGATGTCGTTGCCCCGGCCGATCGTAAAGGTGAGACCATGGCCCGCTACGCCCTCCTTGTCGGTGTCGAGGATGACATAGGCCGCGGAATAGTCCGGGTCTGGGTTCATGGCATCGGATCCGTCGAGGCCCTGCGAGGTTGGAAAGCGCAGGTCGAAGACGCGCAGATTGGTGATGCGGGTCATGGTCACTCCAGTCGGTAGAACTTAATCGTCCGCGCGTACGTTCTGCTTCTGGCTGCCGAGGCCCTCGATGCCGAGTTCGACGACATCGCCGGCCTTGAGATAACGCGGCGGCTTCATGCCCATGCCGACGCCGGGCGGCGTGCCGGTGGAGATGATGTCACCAGGCTGCAGCGACATGAACTGCGACAGGTAGGAGACCAGATGGGCAACGCCATAGACCATGGTCTTGGAGGAACCGTTCTGCATGGTCTCGCCATTGACCTTCAGCCACATCGGCAAGTTCTGCGGATCCGGCACCTCGTCCTTGGTTACCAGCCAGGGGCCGGTCGGGCCGAAGGTGTCGCAGGACTTGCCCTTGGTCCACTGGCCCTGCCGCTCGATCTGGAAGGCGCGCTCGGAGACATCGTGCACAACGCAGTAGCCGGCGACATAGTCGAGTGCTTCGGCTTCGCTCACGTACTTCGCCTTGCGGCCGATGACGACGCCGAGTTCGACTTCCCAGTCGGTTTTGGTCGAACCGCGCGGGATCAAGAGATCGTCATCGGGGCCGACGATCGCCGAAGTCGCCTTCATGAAGATGATCGGCTCCGGCGGAACCGTGGCGCCGGTTTCAGCCGCGTGATCGGAATAGTTGAGGCCGATGCAGATGAACTTGCCGGTTCCGGCAACACACGGGCCGAGCCGCTGGTTGCCGACAACGGCAGGCAGACCGGCAAGATCGAGCGACTTCAGTTCCGCCAGTTTGTCGGGATCGAGTGCCGCACCGGAGAGGTCGGCCACATGACCGGAAAGGTCACGCAGCGTGCCGTTCGCATCGAGAATACCCGGCTTTTCGTGACCCGGAACGCCGTAACGCAGAAGCTTCATATCTTAAATCCTTGAACTCGGTGGTCAGATGGTCCAGCCGCCATCGATGGCATAGGCTTGGCCGGTCGTATAGGTAGCGCTCGCAAGATGAACGGCGAGCGCGGCGATCTCTTCCGGAGTGCCGAGGCGGCCCATCGGCTGGCGGGCGATGAAGGCGGCTCGCGCCGTCTCATAATCGCCCTGCGCCCGCATGCGATCCTGCAGCGACGGGCTTTCAACGGTGCCTGGGCAAATGGCGTTGCAGCGAATGCCCTGGGAGACGTAATCGGCGGCGACGGCTTTGGTGAGGCCAATGACGGCTGCCTTGGTCACGCCATAAGCAAACCGGTTCGGCACGCCCTTGATGCTGGAGGCGACCGAAGCCATGTTGATGATGGCGCCATCCTTGCGCTCGAGCATGCCCGGAAGCACCGCGCGAATGGTGCGGATCATCGCCTTGACGTTGAGGTCGAGGGCGAATTCGAGATCGGAATCCTTCATCTCCAGGATCGAACCCGCATGCACGAAGCCGGCGCAGTTGAAGAGGACATCGACGGCGCCAATCTTTGCGACAAGCGCTTCGACCGCTTGCGTGTCGAGGACGTCGAGCCGGTGCGTCGCGACATCGGCTTCCTTGGCAAGTGCCGCAAGCGCTTCCGCGTTGATATCCGTCGCGTGAACCTTCGCGCCGGCCTTTGCAAAGGCCAAGGCCGAAGCACGTCCGATGCCTTGAGCGGCAGCCGTAATCAGGACGACCTTGCCTTTAAGATCCGCTGTCATTTTTGATCCCTCATGCTTTGCGTTCGACGACCAGGATGTGGTCGGCGGCGAGAACGACCTCGCCACGCTGGTTGATAACTTCTAACCGTTCCACGACGCGTCCCGATTTCGGCCGTTTCGGATCCTCCTCCTTGGCGGATATCGTCACACGGGTGCGGATCGTATCGCCGATATGGACCGGACGCACGAAACGCAGACGATCATAGCCGTAGGAAAAGGCAACTGGATTGATCAGCGATGCGGTGAGCCCCACGCCGATCGAAAAGATCATGGTGCCATGGGCAATACGCTGGCCGCCCGGCAGTGTCTTGGCGAACTCCGCATCCATGTGGTGCGGAAAGAAATCGCCGGTGTGGCCGGCATGAACGACGAAGTCGGTCTCGGTAATCGTGCGGCCCGTCGTCAGGCGCTCATGTCCCAACTTGTAGTCTTCGAAATGGATGATCTGTTCTGACATGTCAGCGTCCCGGAAGCGGCGCGATCGCCGTTGCCGGCGCGGCACTCGATTGATAGGCGGCCTCGACCAGGGCCATCGTCTGCCAGGCGTCCTCCACCGAGCCGATCAGTTCCTCGTCCTCGCCTGCAGCAAAGCGCTGCAGATTGGCCATGCGGTTGACGAAGGCATCGGGGAACCATGCACCTTCGAGCCCTACGGCGACCCAGTCGGCGGAACCTGCCGGCCGGATCCAGAGCTCATCCGGCTCGCCGCGGGGATAGTCGAGATTGACGCCGAGCTTGACGTAGGCGGCACCGGACGTGCCGGAAATACGGAATTCGCAGGCCTGGAACTTGCGGCCGAAATCATGGTCGTGGTTGACCGAAAGCGCGCAGCGGACGCGAGTGCCATAGTCGAGGATCGCAGCCGTGCGCGTCTGAGCGACTCCATGGTTCGGATGGCCGATCGTCTTGGCATGCACGCCCAAGGGATTGCCGAGCAGGCCACGCACCAGATCCAGATAGTGGATCGAGTGCATGGCGATCTCTATGCGTGGCAGGCCTTTCAGGAACGGCCACAGGCCCCAGGGAGTGGCAAGCGCCAGCCAGGCGTCGAAATCGACGACCTCTCCGAGGTGCCCCTTGGCGATGGCATCCTGTAAAGCCAGCATCATCGGCGCGAAGCGAAGCTGGAAGTTGACGGCAGCCTTGAGCTTGCGCGCGCGGCAGATCTCGAGAATGATGGTCGCCGCTTCGAGGTCAGAGCCCAAGGGTTTCTGGATCAGCGCCGCGGCGCCGATCGGCAGCTTGGCAAGGATGGCGGCATGCGCGGAAGGCGGCGTCGCCAGATCGAAGATTGCATCGGTGGTCGCGAACGCTTCGTTCTCACTTGAGTAGGCGCGAATGCCCCACGTTTCCGCAAGCTGCAATGCCTTGGCATGGTCCGGATCATAGATCCCGGCAACGGGGAACCCGGCCTTGCGATAGGCCGGCAGATGCGCATCACCGACGATGCTGCCAGCGCCGAAGATCACGATCGGTCGTGGCTTGCTCGGCTTCGGCCACCACTGCCTGAGCGTGCCAGGATCGAAACGCTCAGCCATGATGGAAAACCTCTTCCATCATCGCCCACCACTCGTCCTCTTTTCTGGTTTCAAGCGGCTTCTGGCACGGCATGCAGACCGACCACCATTCCTGGTTCTTCGGATGCGCCGCCATCTTGGCCATGTCCGTTTCGAAATCGGTGCCGACATATTCCCAATAGCCGAACAGCAGGTTTTCCGGCTCCTTGAGGAAGATCGAGTAGTTGGTGACGTTGCATTCGGAAATCAGGCTAAGGATCTCCGGCCAGACAGCGGCATGCAAGGCCTTGTACTCGGCAACCTTCGACGCTTCGAGACCGATCACCATTCCCATTCGCTGCATGATGACCTCCACATTGTTGGTATTGCGCAATTCCGAACGCAAAACCGCTCCACACTTTTGCTGGAATTGCTCTAGCCACGAAACTCGCGGGTGAATTCGCTGATCGAGCGAGAGCGGACCGCGTCCCAATCCCAGGCGATGCCGATACCGGGCTCTGCCGGCGCGACGGCGCGACCGTCGCGAATCTCCATGCCCTTGGTCGTCAGATCATCGAGTTGCGGAATGTATTCGACATATTTGCCGTTGGGCACGGCGCAGACGAGGCTGACATGCAGTTCCATCAGGAAGTGCGGGCAGACCGGAATGTCGAAGGCTTCCGCCGCATGTGCGACCTTGAGCCAAGGCGTAATGCCGCCAATGCGGGCGACATCGACCTGCACGATCGAGCAGGCGCCCTTCTGCATGTATTCGCGGAAATGACGGATCGAATACATGGATTCACCGACGGCGATCGGGGTCGGTGTCGAGCGTGTCAGCCGGATGTGGCCGTCGAGATCGTCGGCCGGCAGCGGTTCCTCGATCCAGGCGAGATCGAGCTCCTTCAGCCGTGACGCGCGGCGGACCGCTTCGTCGACGGTAAAGCCCTGATTGCAGTCGGTCATGATCTCGAAGCCGTCGCCGAGCGCCTTGCGCATCGCCGACAGACGATCATAATCCTCCGACCCGTGCGGCTTGCCGATCTTCACCTTCGAACCGGAAAAGCCTTTGGCCTTGGCGACAAGCGCATCCTCGACCAGCGCTTCCTTCTCGATATGCAGCCAGCCGCCCTCGGTCGTGTAAAGCGGGCAGCTCTCCTTGGCGCCACCGGCAAGCTTCCAGAGCGGCAGCTTCTGCTTTTTGGCACGCAGGTCCCAAAGGGCCGTGTCAACTGCGGCCAGCGCCAGCGCTGTTATCGCGCCGATGGTCGTCGCATGGGTGGCAAATTCCATCTTGTGCCAGATCGCCTCGATGCAATCGGCATCCTCGCCAATCAGGATCGGTACGAGATGATCGGAGAGCAGCCGCATCACCGAGGAGCCGCCCGTGCCGATCGTATAGCTGTAGCCGGTGCCGGTTGCGCCATCGGAATCGGTGATGATGACGATCGGCGTTTCCTGGCTGACGAAGCTCTGGATCGCATCAGTCCGCTTCACCTTCGGCGGCAAATCGACCATGCGAAGTTCAATTTTCTCGATTCTTGCCATGTCAGCCTTCCAGAGCCTTGCCGGTCTCGATGTCGAAGAGATGCGCGCGCGACAGATCGAAGCTCATGCGCACCTTCTCGCCCGAAGCGAGCGGACGCGGATTGAGCATGCGCGAGACCCAGTCGCGGCCATTGAATTGAATGAAGACGAGCGTCTCGTTGCCGAGCGGTTCGGTGATCGACACCGGCAGTTCGACCTCGTGTACGGCCGCCGGATCGCCGGCATGCAGGCCGTGACCGCTCGGATAGATATCGTCGGGCCTGAGGCCAAACGTCACCTTCCGGCCCGGACGCAGCGCGTTTGCAAATCGCGGCGGGATCGGCAGGCGGACGCCGCTCACAAAGACCAGCGCACCGTTGTCGACGATCGCCTCGTCCATGTTCATCGGCGGCGAACCGATGAAGCCGGCGACGAACTTGGTGGCCGGGCGCTGGAACACCTCTTCCGGCGTGCCAACCTGCTCGATATGGCCGTCGCGCATGATGACGATCCGGTCGGACAGCGTCATCGCCTCGACCTGGTCATGGGTGACGTAGATCATCGTCGCCTGCATGCGGGCATGCAACTTCTTGATCTCGGTGCGCACCTGCGTGCGCAGCTTCGCATCGAGGTTCGACAAGGGTTCGTCGAACAGGAAGACGTCCGGCTGGCGCACGATCGCGCGCCCCATGGCGACGCGTTGACGCTGCCCCCCGGAAAGCTGCGAGGGACGACGCTCCAAGAGATGGCCGAGATCGAGAATGGCGGCGGCTTCGGCGACACGCGCCTTGATTTCATCCGGCGAGCGCCCGGCGATCTTCAGCGAGAAACCCATGTTCTCGGCGACAGTCATATGCGGATAGAGCGCATAGGACTGGAACACCATGGAGATGTTGCGCGCCCGCGGCGGCAGTTCGTTGACCTTGCGGCCGCCGATCTCAATCGCACCGTCGCTGACGTCCTCGAGACCTGCGATCATGCGCAGCGTCGTCGACTTGCCGCAGCCGGACGGGCCGACGAGCGCGATGAACTCGCGATCCTTCACTTCAAGGTCGATGCCGTGGACGACCTCGAGCGCGCCGTAGCGCTTGACGAGTTTCCTGAGGGTGACAGGAGCCATGAATGATTATCCTTTCACCGCGCCGAAGGTGAGGCCCGAGACGAGGTGCTTCTGAATGATGAAGGTAAGGGTCAGGGCCGGGATGATCATGACAACGGCAAGCGCACACATGCCGCGCCAGTCGATGGTGAATTCGGCGGTATAGTCGAGCAGCCCGACCGGCAGGGTCTTGGAATTGACCGAGCGAGTGATCTGCGAGGCAAGCGCATACTCGTTCCAGGAGGTGAGGAAGGCGAAGATGCCGGCGGAAGCGATGCCGGGGCCTGCGAGCGGAAACTCCACCTGCCAGAATGCTTGCCAGGGTGTGCAGCCGTCGATCTGCGCGGCCTCGGCGAGATCCTTCGGCACCTGGCGGAAGAAGCCGTCGATCAGCCAGATGGTGAAGGGCACGTTGAGTGCGACATAGGTCAGGATCAATGAGAAGTGGGTATCGATGATGCCGGTGCGGGCGTAGATCATGAAGAGCGGCAATGACAGGGCAATGCCGGGCACCGCCCGCGTCAGCATGAAGCCGAGGAAGATCGCCGACTTCGCCTTGAAGCGGTAGCGCGCAAACGCGTAGCCGCCGGCCATGCCGATCGCGAGCGCGATCGCCGTCGACGTCACCGAGATGATCAGGGAATTGCGGAAATAGTCCCAGACGGGAACGCCGCCCTGCCCTGCGCCCGAGAACATGGCGCGATAGGCTTCGAGCGAAATGTTTTCCGGGATCCAGACCGGCGGTTTTGCCATGATCTCGACAGTCGGGCGCAGCGACGAAAGTACGATCCAGAGGCCGGGCAAGCAGATGACGAGCATCGCCAGGAACAGGCCGATCAGGTGGCCGGCCTTCAAGAGGCGGCGGCGCAGACGATGCGAGGCGTTGATATCCATTACCACTCGGCTCCGATCTGCTGGCGCGCTGCGGCAAGCTTGCGGAAGAAATAGACCGTGAAGACTATCGACAGCAGGATCGCGACATAGGCCATGGCGTTGGCAAGCCCCATGCGGGCATCGGCATAGGCCGTGCGGCCGACGAGCGTCCAAAGCAGCTCGGTACGCTTGGCCGGACCGCCATCGGTCATGATCTTGACGATGTCATAGGCCCGCGCCACGTCCAGCGACCGGATCGTCATTGCGATGAAGGCGAAAGGCATGAGATAGGGCCAGGTGACATAGCGGAAGGTCTGCCAGGGCGTGCAGCCATCGACATGGGCGGCTTCCACCGGGTCCTTCGGCATGGCGAGCAGACCGGCGAGGATCAGGATCGCAAAGACGGCGGTCGACGACCAGACCTCGGCGATGATGATCGAGATGAGCGCGAGATTGCCGTCGATCAGCCAGGGGATCGCCTGGTCAGTCAGACCCAGTGACTGCAGCGCATTGTTGACGAAACCGATATTGTCGTTGAACAGGAACTTGAACTGGAAGCCCACCAGCACCGGCGAAAACATCATCGGAAACATCATCGCAGTGCGCAGCAGGCGCTGACCATGGGTCGCCTTGTTGACGAGCAGCGCCAGCCCGAGACCGAGCAGCATTTCGGCGTTGAGCGCCACAGTCAGCAATAGCACGGTGCGGCCGAAAGCAACCCAGAACTCGGCGTTACCCAGCACGGTTGCGTAGTTACGCAGGCCGACAAAGACCCACAGCGTCTCCGGCTTGGTCAAGCGGAAGGGCGTGAAGCTCGAATAGAAGGAAAAGATGAGCGGCAAAACGATCACCGCCGCGAGCACGACGAAGGCCGGAAGCAGAAGCAGGGCCGGTGCTGACAATTTCTTGAGCTTCATCGGGCAGTCCTGAGGATTGCATGAAATGGCTGAGGCGCCGCCGCAGAGCCCGAAGGCACCGGCGCCGCCTCCTTGGCCACGGTCAGAGCTTGCCGGCGTCTTCCAGGATGCCGGTCGCCTTTTCGGCGGCGGCGTCGAGCGCTTCCTTCGACGTCTTGTCGCCGAGGATGGCGGCCTGCAGTTCCGGATAGACGGCGTTCGAAATTTCGATCCACTCGGCCGTTTTCGGAACTGGGAATGCATGCTTGGCGGCTTCCTGGAAAGCCTGCAGCACTTCAGTCTTATAGGCGTCGCCTGCGGCAGCCTTGATATTGTATTCCCAGACCGCGGTGCGGGTCGGCAACGGCCCGGCCGCTGATTCCAGCTTCTGGCTGTCCTCGTTGGTCAGCCACCAGACGAGCGAGGCGGCCGCCTCCTTGTTGGCGCAAGCCTCGGTGACCGAGAAGCCGTGATGGCCCGACCAGCCAGTGCGCTTGCCGGAGGAGCCGGCCGGCTGCACCTTCACGCCGACATTGCCGGCAACCTTGGAGGACTTCGGGTCGTTGAAGAAGCTTGCCCAGCCAGGCCAGTCGAGATTGAGGGCGATCGAGCCCGACGCGAAGCCCTGGCCAAGGTCATCCCAGAGATAGTTGGTGGTGCCCGGCGGAACCGCCTTGTCCTTGTAGAGCTTGACGAACCAGTCGAGCGCCCGCACGCCGGCTTCGGAATTGAAGGCCGGGCGGCCGTCCTTGTCCAGATATTCGCCACCCTCGGCGACCAGCATTTCATAGAAGCGGCCGTTGATCGCCTCTTCCTTGCCGGCGAACTGGGTGCCGTAGAAGTTCGGCGGGGCTGAGAAGAACTCGGCCTGGTCGCTGACCTGAGCCCAGGTGTCCGGCGGCGCGAGGTCGTAGCCGTATTTCGCCTTGAAGGCAGTCTTTTTGGCTTCGTCCTGGTAGAGGCTCTTCTGGTAGTAGAGCGCCGACACGTCGAACTGAGCACGCGGCAGCATCACCAATTTGCCGTCGAGCGTCGAGGCATCGATCAGGGCCGGCACGAACTTGGCGATCTCTTCGGGCGGCAACAGCGCGAGCAGGTCGGTATAGATGTCAGGATATTGCGGAGCGAAAGAAGAGTGGTTGGAGCCCACGCACCAGCTGACGCCGCCGGTCGCGATGTCCGACTTGATTTCCTTGTCGAGCTCGAAGTGGTTCTTCTTCGACAGGATGTTGACCTTGGCGCCGGTCGCCTTCTCCCACTCGCCGATACGCTCGTAGAGCTTCTCGTATTGTTGTCCGCCGATCAGCTTGGCGTCGATCGTGACGCCCTCAAACTTGCCGGGCAGGTCCGCGGCCATGGCCGTCCCCAGTCCTGCGGCAAGCATGATGACACCGGCGGACACGCCGGATAGCAGCCTTCTCATCTCCACTCCTCCCAGGTTCACGCCCTCATCCCGACGCGATGTTCTCATTTGTGAGAAACTAATTCATATACAAACAACAAATTTATCCAGCGTCAAGGGCGAACTTTCCTTTGTCGACGCCATTCTCTGCGTATATGGATATGAATATTCACCAAGGAGGGATCTCATGGACACCGAAGAGTCTGACCGCTATCGCGCGCCCGCCCTCGACAAGGGGCTCGACATTCTCGAGCTGCTTGCCAGCGTTGACGGCGGCCTGACGCAGGCCGAGATTTCCAAGCGCCTGAACCGCAGCCCCAACGAGTTTTACCGCATGCTCGACCGGTTGGTGCGACGCGGCTACGTCACCCGCATCGACGGCGACCGCTATTCCCTGACCTTGAAACTGTTCGGACTTTCGCAACTCCATGCGCCGGTGCGCAGGCTCGCGTCCTATGCAACGCCGCTGATGCGGGATCTGGCGCAACGCTCCAAGCAGGCGAACCACCTCGCTGTCTTCGACCGTGGCTCGGCCGTGGTGATCGCCCAGCAGGAAGCGCCTGATTACTGGGGCATCTCGATCCGGGTCGGCTCGCACATCAGCCTGTTCGACACCG
Source organism: Ensifer sp. B1-9 (assembly GCF_050474445.1). Classification (NCBI taxonomy): domain Bacteria; kingdom Pseudomonadati; phylum Pseudomonadota; class Alphaproteobacteria; order Hyphomicrobiales; family Rhizobiaceae; genus Ensifer; species Ensifer sp. B1-9. Next base: position 333,429 of record NZ_JBCHVG010000006.1, on the reverse strand, counting down.
GTTCCGGCCATATCCTGCTTGCCTTCCGCTCAGCCGAAGAGCGCGAGATGATGATCGCCGAACACGCTAAGAGCAAAGACGAGGTCCCGCGCGGGTCGGAGTTCTACGCGCGTCTCGACCAGATTCGCGAACGCGGCTACGAGATGATGGCAAGCGCCCAGACGGCGGGCGTCTATAACCTGTCGGCGCCGATCCTCGGCCCCGATGGCCGCGGCATCGCCGCACTGACAGTACCCTATATCGCTCTGGTCAATGCGCCTTCGGCTCCCGACATTACCGAAACGATAGCCTTGCTGCTGAAGACCGCCGAACAATTGTCGACTCTCGCAGGTTCAGACGTGGCTCCGGCAGCCGATTGACGGCCACGGCCGACGGCACTAATTCTTATTTGAATAGCCAATTCTTATGTAAGAGTTCTATCCGGAGGGAGAAGCGCCTTGATCATCGACACCCATCTTCACCTCATCGACAGGTCGAAGCTCACCTATCCCTGGCTCTCCGGTGTGCCGGCGCTCGACCATGACTTCCTTTACGCGACCTATGAGCGCGAGGCGCGGCGGCTTGGCATCGAGGCAAGCCTGCACATGGAGGTCGATGTCGCCCCTTCGGAGATCGAGGAGGAAACGGCAGAAATAGAACGGCTCGCACAAGATCCGGAAAGCCTACTCAAGGGCGCCATCGCCGCCTGCCGGCCCGAAGACGATGGGTTCGAGGCTTATCTCGAGCGGCAGGACGCAAACGTTTTCGTCAAAGGCTTCCGCCGCGTGCTGCATGTCATGCCGGATGACCTGTCCGAAGCGTCGCGCTTTCGCGACAACATCCGCAGGCTCGGCGGGCGCCGCTTCACCTTCGACCTCTGCGTCTTGCCGCACCAGATCCCGAAGGCGATCGCACTTGTCGATCTGGCACCCGACGTTCAATTCATCCTCGACCATTGCGGCGTTCCCGACATTCGCGCCGGCGCCGAGCATCCCTGGCGCGATCAGATGAGCGAGATTGCGCGACGACCAAATGTCACGGCGAAAATCTCGGGCGTCGTCGCTTATGCCGACGAGGCTTGGCGGGTCGAGACGCTGCGCCCCTATGTCGAACATACGATCCGCATCTTCGGCTGGGATCGGGTAGTCTGGGGAAGCGACTGGCCGGTCTGCACGCTCGGCGGAAACCTTTCAACCTGGGTCGGCGCGACCCACGCCCTGCTCGAAGGCTGCAGCGCGGACGAGAAACGCAAGCTGCTCGCCGACAATGCACTCCGGATCTGGAGGCTCGGTGAGAGCAATTCCAAGAAAGTGTGAACGGTTTCCGTCCGGAATTGCGCGGACGAAATTGACCGCGGCGGATCATGGAAAGCTGCATCCAGGGCTACATCATGGCGACTGACCTCGGGCGCATGACGCACAAGGTGCAGGCCTATTTCATGGTTCACATGGACAATATCCGGGCCGAGACGATCGCGTCCAGTTCGAACGCGCGATCGTTGGGTTTTCGCAGGCCGTCGACTGCATGCCCGCCGGCGGAAATCCGGATCTCATCGCGCTTGCTTGGAGCAGCACGCAAACATACCTGACCAATCGGTGCTGATTGTTCACAAGCTGCGATTAGAAGCTGAGCGCGCTTTTGAGATCATGTAACCCTACCATAAGCACCATCGGGTCCGATGGCGAAGGCAGGAAGCCGACCGCCTCATAGAAGGCCCTCGCGTCCTCGGAAATTGCATGCACCAGCACGCCGCGGATACCAAGGATCTCTGCGGCATTGAGCAGGCGCAACCCTGCGTCGCGCACTAACGCTCTGCCGATACCGCGTCCCTGATAGCCCGCATCAATAGCGAGGCGGCCAAGCACGGCAACAGGAATTGGATCGGGCATGTTGCGTCGAAAGCGACCAGGTGCTTCCGGCTGCTTCACCGCGCCGGAGGCGAGTGCATAATAGGCGATGACGCGGTTTCCTTCACACACGACGAATGTTCGCGATGCGCCGCCAATCTGATTGGTACGGGCGCGGCGACGCAGCCAGTCGTCTAGTTCAGGCACTGCGGAATTAAAGTCTGTCAGTTCATGCTGATCGGCAAGCGGCGTCGGTGCGTTAAGAGTCACGCCTCATCCCACGGCGCTTTGGTCGACATGGTGCGTTTCAGACGCTCATTTGTTTGCGCGGGCGCATCGAGCCTGGCAAGATACTCGGCATAGAGTTCGGGGCTGACCGTGAATACGGAACGGTCTAGCAGTACTTCCTCGGCGCGGCGCTCGGAAGCCTCAAGCATGAAATCCGTGCGCGTCTTACCAAGCAGCTCGGCGGCTCGGTCGATCAAGTTGCGTGTCGCAGGCTTGATTCTCATATTTAGCGGCACGCTTGCGTCCGCACTTTTACTCGCGCGCGAGGTGGCCATGGAAACTCCTTTCTGCACCCCTTAGATAGCGTAATGACATCATCTTTACAACACCCGTAAAGATGATGTCATTACATATTGGTCTTGGGTTATTTCAGCCGCATGAGATTCATTGCACGCCTTGATGGGAATACAACCCAAGCTTCCCGATTTGCAGGAACCCCATAAGCCGTAATGGCTATCGGCGCCGTCGAAGCGGTCGAAGCCGTGGACGCCGACGCAAGTACCCAGGGCGAAAGCGGCTCGGGAAAGGCAACGCTCATTTGCTCGACCCTGCATCTGGAAACCCCGATCTCCGGCACCATCGGCGGCCAGGGCCAGGATCTCGGAAAACCATCCGACGCCGAACTGCGGCGCCAGTATCGATAGTGACGGTTTTAACCCCAAAATCACCTCGTTTGGTGCCAACCACAACCAACAGAAGCCAATGCTGCGAAGACGGGACGGTTTGCGACCCTGCCACCTGAGAACGTTTCTCAGTCATACGCAGTCCAGGCCGTAAACGTGGTCGAAACTCCGACCCGTCCATTGGTCCCCGACCGAGACGTGGACTCAGGTGGCGCCCAATACCCGAGCCAGCTCGGTGAGCCGTTCCTTGCAAATCACCTCGATGAGGCGGTGGAGATGTTCGGTCCGCTCGATGAGCCAAGCCAGCGCTTCTTCGGTGATCTCGAAGTGCTTGGAGTAGCGTGCCTTCACATAGGCTTCGTTGAGAACGTTGTACCAGGCGGTATAGCGATGCTGGTCCCGCGGCCAGGCTTCGACGAGCCGCTGATCACGGTCTTCGGCGAGACCGCGGAGAAATTTGAGGTTGTGCGACGGCGGGCTGTAGTTGGTTAGGGTGAGGAGAAGGCAGGAATACGCCGTCTCAACAGCCTGATGGAGAACAAAAGCTGCCAGGGCGAGATTTGATTTTCCTAGGTAGAACCGACTGCCATCCGCGAAGTCCGTTGCATTCGCGAAATGCCTTTCAAAATGCTCGTTCGCCACCCTGAGCGCATCGGCAGGCGAGAGTTGTTTCGGTTCGGCCAATGGCCGGTCGTCGAGTTCGTAGAGCGCGATGCCCTCACGCAGAATGTCGACGAAGAAGTATTGCCCGTCCGCAAGGAAGTTGTTCACCTCCCGGGCGCCATGGACGATCAGCCCAACCGGCGTCGAGACTCCCTTGTCCCACATCAGACGGTCGGTCGCCTTGTCCCAATATTCCGGTTCTGCGAGCTTCTTTGAATTGACGATGACGAGGATATCGTAATCCGAGCGATAGCCCTTCATCGTGTGCGGTTCGTCAACAAAGGTGCCACGGGCATAGGAGCCGAAGAGGATGATCTTCAGGATCCGCCCGCGCTTCTTGAAGTCAGCCGAGCCACCCTCGAGCGCATCGGCAAACTCCTCGTGGATGATCTCCACGACGCGGGCAACCTCGCGCTGCTTCTTCTCGGGAAGATGTTCCAGGCTCGTTTTCATACTCAACCGATAGGATAAAGACGACTCCTCGTCTACTACTGGAATTATGAGTAACGCGCGCCTGCGATCGGTGGCGCAGATTTCGGTTGCCGCATCCAGCCGGTATGTCTCGCCCCTCATTCCCCTGGATCGAAGCCGCTACCGCCCGGCGCGGGCAGCGCTCTCCGGCTGGTCAAACGGGGGCAAAGCTCGCTTCAAAAAGTCGGTTGAGGTCTTCCACGATCTTTCGTGCAGCATCCTTGCGCAGGAGACCGTCATTGATGCGATCCGAAGCCGCCTGCTGAAAGGCCATGTAGCCATCATGGCGCGGACGAACCCAGGCCATCTCCAGCGTCTTGCGCGTGGCGCGATAAAAATCCGAGGTCGCGGCATTGACGCCGTCGTCGTCCCAAGCCGCCGCATGGCCGGGCTGCCCTCCGCGTCCGGCATAGGCACCGAGCTGAACCTCGCCGCTGGCGACGAAATAGGCGAAGTCGATCGCGGCCTCTTGCGATTGCGAGAAGGCCGAGACCGCGATCCCCGTTCCGCCCAGGGCGGAACCGGAATGGCCATTGCTCCCGGCGACCGGAATATCGCCGAACTTCACGAGAGACGGCCGGAATCCCGGCATGGCGTAGCTGACATAGCCGTAGATCAGTGGCGTGGAGACGAGCTTCGAAGCGGGATCGCTCATGGCTTCCAGCACGGCAATCGGATCCATCGAGAAGCAGGCCGGATCGATCAGATCCGTCAATTCGCGCAGACGTTCGAAGGCGGCGATTCCGGCATCGACGTCGATCAGCTGACCCACCCCGTCGCCACGGCAGGCATGACCGAGATTGGCCGAAAGCGTGTAGAAGCACATCAGTGAATGCGGCGGCCGCATCGGCAGCGCCACCTTCCCGTGGCGAGCAAGCGCCAGCATCTCGGTCCAACTTTCCGCACGGTCCGTGCGGTCCGGTCGCCAGGCCTGGACCTGGGCCGCCGCGTCAATCGGAAAAGCCCATTGTCTGCCCTGCCATGTGTAGCTCGGATAGGAGCGTCCGACGCTCGCATCCGCAAGCGCCCGCCGTTCCGTTTCGCGACCTTCCACATCGAGCGGCGCCAGGCACTTCTCCTTGGTGATCTGGCCGACATGCGGATGGTCGATGACGATGAGGTCATAGGCCCGGGCCAGTTCGTCGACCGGATAGGTCTCGAAATCCTGCAGCGAGCGCTTCTCCCAATGGACCTCAACACCTGTTCGCTCCTGCCATAGCCGCGAACAGGCGATCATCGGATCGTAGCCGCGCGGGTGGCTCCAGGTCATACCTTTCAACGTGATGCTCACAGGCCGAACTCCTCTCGGATCGCCGCACTATGCTCGCCGATGCGTGGTGCGGCGCGATCCACCCGGGCGCGCTTACCGTTGACCCTAAGCGGCGAGCGCGTGGTCAGGATCGAGACGTCGTCCTCCCGCACAACTGTCTGCAGCATGTCGAGCACGCGGAAGCCTTCGCTTTCAAGCAATTCGTTCCAGTTGAGAACGCGCGCGCACCAGATGTCGGCGGGTTCGAGCACGCCAAGCCAATGGTCGATGGTGTTTTCGGCGATCCGGTTGGCGATCATCGCCTTGATCCTGTCCCTTTCGGAGAACCAGGATGCCGGATCGTCGCGATAGATTTCCAGTTCCGGCATTTCCAGGAGATCCGCGAGCTTCGGGATCGGCGTCATGGCGATGGCGAGATAGCCGTCCTTGGCCGGATAGACGCCGTAGGGCGCGGAGAGGTAGGCATGGGCGCTGCGGAAGCCGGATCGTGCCGGCAGCCGGCGGCCATCGTTCAGATGCGTCGTTAGCACTTCGAACTGGAAGTCGACGAGTGCCTCGAGAAGGCTTGTCTCGATCAGGCTGCCCCTGCCGCTGATACCGCGGCGAACAAGTGCCGCGAGGATGCCTTGAGCCGCAGCAGCGCCCGCGAGCATGTCGCCGATCGCCAGGCCGAAGGGAACCGGCCCCTGCCCCTCATCGCCGTTCAGCCACATGACGCCCGAACGGGATTGCGCCAGCAGGTCCTGTCCCGGCCGCCTCACCCAGGGGCCCTCTTCGCCGTAGCCGCTGATTGAGGCATAGACAATCTTCGGATTGATGGCTTTGACCGCCTCGTAGTCGAGCCCGAGACGCTGGATGACCCCAGGGCGGAAATTCTGGATCAGGACGTCGGCCTTGGCAAGGAGCGCCTTCAAGGCGGTAAGGTCCGCCTCGTTCTTAAGGTCGATCGCGAGACTTTCCTTGGCGCGGTTGATGGCATGGAAGATCGTGGAGTCCCCGCCGATCTCGGTATCGCTCAGATAGAGCCGGCGCGACAGGTCACCACCATCGGGACGTTCGATCTTGATCACCCGCGCTCCAAGATCCATGAGGCGCAAGGAGCAATAGGGGCCTGAGAGAAACTGGCTCATGTCGACCACGACAAGGCCGGCGAGCGGCAGTTCGTTTGTTTCCGTCATCGGTATCCTATTTCTCGGTCTTACCGACGAAGTCGGCCGGGTTCTTGTACTTCACCGTCTGCAAGTGCTCGCAATAGAGCACCAGCTCCCCCTCGCCCTTGAACACCTGGTAGCTGGCCCGAATGAGCCCGAGCTCCTTGTAGCGGGGCGTTTTGTCCATGTTGGTCCGTATTGTGTAGATCGTGTCGCCGATGAAGACCGGCTTGATGAAACGCAACTTGTCGTAGCCATAGGAAAAGGCGTTGACGCAGTTGGTCGCAACGAGCCCGAGACCGGCGGAGAACACGAAGGCGCCGGCAACAAGGCGGCGGCCAAACATGCCGTCGCGCTCGGCAAACATCTGGTCCTGGACATAAGGGTGAATGTCGACGACCAGCGTGTTGAACAGATGGCTGTCCCCCTCGGCGATCGTCCGGCGCAAGGACCGGATGCGCTGGCCCACGGGCCAATCTTCATAAAACCAGTTCTCGGCATTCCACACCGGCAGGGCGGCATGGTCTTGGGGCATGTCCGTCGGATGCGTCGAGGCAACCCCGACGGTGGGTGTGAATTCATGCATGAGAAGACCCTTGCGCAGCAAAAGTTAAGTCAGTCGTTGATTTCCCGGTACCGACGCCCAGAGCGCTCAGCAGCCGAAATCAATTTCTTCTTATATGAATACACTACTCACATATGGATTGATAATGCAAGAGATTCGGAACGGGCAGAGGACGCCATTCAGATCGGCACAGAGTCACGCGCGCCATGTCACCATGACGCGCAGCCCGAACCCAGGGTGGAAAGTGTTGGCAGGCGGCGGCTGAGCGACCATCGTTTGGTTCGAGCACCTGTGAAAAGACTATGCTAATCAAGTGGCGAATGATTCTGAGTTTACAGTGTGATGAGTCTGAAGACCCGCGGCTATCTGTTTGCCTTCCTCGCCATCTGCATCTTCGCGAGCCAGGACGCGATAACCAAGTATCTGGGTGATCGTTATCCGGCGCTCTTCATAACGATGATCCGCTTCTGGGCGTTCGCGCTCTTCGTATTTGCGTTTGCGGCGTCGTCGCCGAAGGGCATTCGGGGATCCGTTCAAACGCGACATCCCTGGCTGCAACTTGTCCGCGGCCTTCTGCTGGTCGCGGAGATCGTCGTCATCGTTTTTTCCTATGTTCACGCCGGGCTCGCGATGAGCCAGTCGATCTTTCAGGCCACACCACTGATCATCACCATCCTATCGATACCTCTTCTCGGAGAGGTGGTCGGATGGCGGCGTGGGACTGCGGTGCTGGTTGGTCTGGTCGGCGTTCTGGTGATCATCAATCCGGTGGACGTTCACTTCGACATCTCGCTTCTGCTGCCGCTTGTCGCCTCCGTGCTGTTCGCGCTTTACAGCATCGCCACGCGTGCAGTCAGCCGCGAGGATTCGGCGGTGACGAGTCTTTTTTATGCGGGAGTCGTCGGAGCAATCGCGATCTCGTTGATAGGTCCTTTCTACTGGAGCGAAGTCGTGCCCTCCGATTGGATCGCTTTGGCAGCACTTTGCGTCTGCGGCACTCTCAGCCACTACTTCCTCATCCGGGCCTACGGCTTGCTGCCTGCAGCGGAGGTTCAGCCGGTCACCTATTTTCAGCTGGTTCTCAACGTGATGTTTGCCGTCCTGTTGTTTGGTGAAGCGATCACGTACAACATGATCGTCGGCGCCCTCATCGTCGTCGGTGCGGGCCTTTTCACGATCTGGCGCGAACACCAATTGGCAAAGCGGTCATAGGCTGATCCTGCTCCCGAGAACTCGCGCTGTTTGCTATCCCAGTTGGATGTGGGATCCAGGTATCACAGCGGCACCAACGCTTTAAGTGCTACGCAGCGGAACTATTTCCACCTTCCCGTGTTGTCGGAGCAGCGCGAGCCGACACCAGAGGCTCCTGTGCGGATGGAGTATGCGATGAAATGGCTTCTCCCAGTCCTGTGTATCGCGGCAGGTCCTGCCTACGCGCAGAGCCCCTCCCTCGAGTCGACTTGCATGGCTGTCGCCAAGAACTTCTTCATGGTCGACGCCCTCAATGTCGGCGTGGTGCAATCCTTTCCCGAGATTGAGCCGCCCGGCGCTCGCTTTAAATATTCCGAAAGAGCCGACATCAAGAAGGCAGATATGACGGACACCTTTGATTGCGAGTTCGACAACGCGAACGCGCCGAAGAGGATCCTGCGCTTCTGCGTTTCACGCATTTGCTACGCTGCCGATGAGGACGATCCCGAGCGCAAGAGACGATTTCAGGAGATGCAGGTTCTCCTGCAAAGAGCGAAAGCCGCAAACTGAATTCCGTGCCCCAGGCTGGTAGACCTACCAGGCCTCGCGTTCAAACCCGACAGGCAGCCCTTTGTCTCCAGCGACCAGCAGCAGTTCGCGAAGCTTTGGGTGAAAGACTTCTCGGACCGCAGTTTCAAATGGCGCCCACAGCAGTCTCCGGCTTTGCCTCTCTGGAAAGTCCGAAAAAGTTTCGTGGACTTCGAGTAGATGCACGCTGAGGTGGTAGCTCAGGTCAATACCATCCTTTGTGTAAAGGAATGAGCCAACGGCGCCGATCGATACTCTGCCTCGAACACCCGCCTCTTCCATCGCTTCGCGCGCCGCAGCGGCGCGCGACGTCTCTCCTGCCTCTATACGGCCTTTTGGGATTCCCCAGCGGCCATTACGCCGACTCGCGACAAGCAGCACCTCAGGAAAGCTATCTGCAGAAGGTCGAAAACAAATCGCGCCTGCCTGCTGGACGCAGGTCACTGAACGCGCAGCATTTGGTGACAGCGCTTCGCATACCGGCGAGAATTGCTCGGACATATTTCTTGGTTCCGACGGATTGTAACCAGAAGTTTGCCTTCGTTTATGACAGATTTGTGAAGGTCCGTCTCGCAATGAGCGATTGAAAATGAAACGAGGGAGACGTGATCGTTGCGCCTTCTACCATCTGCTTTCAACCAGACGTCGCACCTCAAGTTCCTCGCAAGGTTTGCATGACGCGCTCAGCCTTGAGTGTCTCAGTGCTTTGCTGCCACTCGAACCTGCCCGGAAATTTCGCTGTAGTATTCCGTTAGTACCTACTGGCTCGCCTGCCCTGCTAAGCTCCTCCCGTTGGTTTTGGGAGGAACACATGACGGCTTCGAAAATACTGATGATCACCGGTGACTTCACCGAAGACTATGAAACGATGGTCCCGTTTCAGACGCTGCTGGCCTGCGGGTACACCGTCCATGCCGCCTGTCCCGGCAAAAAGGCCGGAGATACGGTCGCGACCGCGATCCATGATTTCGACGGCGACCAGACCTACTCGGAAAAGCGCGGCCACAACTTTACGCTCAACGCCACCTTCTCCAACATTCGTGCCGAGGATTACGATGCGCTTGTCATCCCCGGTGGCCGCGCGCCGGAATATCTGCGCCTCAACTCCGATGTCATCAAGGCTGTCCAGCACTTCTTCGAAGCCGGAAAGCCGGTGGCGGCCATCTGCCACGGCGCCCAGCTTCTCGCCGCAGCCGGCGTGCTGAAGGGGCGCACATGCTCGGCCTATCCCGCTTGCCGTCCGGAAGTCGAACTCGCCGGCGGCATCTATGCCGATATCGCAATCGATGATGCGGTCTCAGACGGCAACCTCGTCACCGCCCCGGCATGGCCGGCGCACCCGTCGTGGCTGCGGCAGTTCATGACTGTGCTGGACGCTTCGGCCCTGTTACAAACAGACGCCGCCTGAGGAAGCCGGCAAGGGAGGTCGCGATGTGCGAGTTGTTTATAAAGGCGGACGCAAGGCTCTGGGAAAGTACGACCCGTTCGCTACGCATCGATGGCATGGTGACAAGCGTTCGGCTGGAGAATTTCTTCTGGTCGAAGCTCGAGGAAATCGCACACCGCGATCGCATGAACGTCACGCAGTTGATAACCAAGCTGCATCACGAGTCCATTGATGCCGGCCACGATCTGGGGAACTTCACCTCGTTCCTGAGGGTCTGCTGCGCACGCTATCTCGACCTTCAACTGACGGGAGACATCCCAATGGATGTCAACCAACCGATCGCCGGGCTGAACGCTCCGGCGATCCTCATTCGCGAGCAGGAAAAATATCACTGAGCCAACGGCCAGCGACGGGTGAAGGCCGGCGACCACCATCGCACGCTGGAAGCGAGTGCTTGCTGCAGCGACAAGTGTATCGCTGTAAGCGGTGGCCCTCGCGACCTTTGCCTGCAGCAGCGCGGTCCGGGGAATGCTGACGTCAGTGATCGTGCCGAAGCTCTGTTTGTAATAATCGACGGCGACGTCGTGGGTGGTCTGCGCAGCAATCGTCACTTCGCTTGTCGCCGCGCATCCGCAAGGCTGGTGCGCAGCAGATCGTGGGAGACCACGACTTTCCCGCGCCGCGGTGACCGCCAGTGCAATCGGCCATCACCGCGGCAGACGCGAAGTTACTTTGTCACCGTCAGCATCGCGTGCATGCCGGCTTCGAAGTGTCCCTTGATGTTACACAGGAGGACATAGGCGCCTGGTGTGAGCTTGGCCTTCATCTGGCCATCAGCCCCCGGCTTCAGGTCGGAGACTTCGCCAAGGCTCTTCAACTGCTTCTCGTTGACACGGTGCTTGGCCGCGACGACATCGATTTTCTGGTCGGCGGATTTCAGCTTGATCAGCACCATCTCGTGCTCTTCGGTCATTGCGTCGTTGTGGACCATAAAGGTCGTCTCGCCGGCCTTGATGGTCGTTTGATCCAATGTGAGCGTCATCGAACCGCCAGCCTCGCCGCTCTCGACAACTTTTACGGTCGTCGCGGCAAACGCGGGCGACGTCATGCAGATAAAAGTAAGCACTGCTAGCTTGTTTTGGGTGAACCGCATTTTTAGTTTCCCTTTTTTGCTGGCGTTATTGGCGAAGTGCGCCATGTCGAGGGACCGATTGGCCTTGTTGCCGGTGGGCTCTTCCCGCAGCAGGAAAGCGAGCCTGCGTTCAGCCCCCGCCCATTGGCAGGAACCAACAATCGGCAATTCTGACCGACCCCGGTGTCGTTCTAGGCAACGCACCCTGTCTATTGGCTGTCCGGCGGCCTGCTTTACGAACACACCAAGGTTCTTAAGGATCCGGTTCGGCCATGCCATTGCTTGGCTGGAAGCCACACTCCGCTCGGTGGCCTCCTGGTCATATCGGACCTGTCGAATAGGGGTCGTGGCCAGATTCCGCGTGCTTAGCGGCCCCGGCCGCCGCCACGTCCGCCCCCTCCGCCGCCGCCGCCGCCGCGGAAGGCTGCTCCGCCACCGCGACCACCCCCTCCATGGAAGCTGCGTCCGCCACCACCGCCTCCATGGAAGCTGCGACCACCGCCACCGCCGCCGTAGCCACCGCCGCGATAGCCGCCGCCACCATTGAAACTTTGGAAGTTGCGGCCAGACTCCTGATAGAGCCGCCCATAATTGCGGCTCAGCTCATTCTGGTTGCCGAACTGTCGTCCCGCCCGGTCGAAGGAAAGATGATCCGGCGCACGCTGACGAACCTGCTGGTCGCGGCGTGGTGCCGGCCGCGTCTCGACCCTGTTCTGAATGCGTTGTGTGGCTTCTGGCCTGTTGGACGCTGCACGCTGACCGAAATTCCTGAGGTTCTCTCCCTCCGGCCGCTGAACGGGCTGCCAGCCATCCGGCGTATGCTTCTGCCACTGCCCGTCCTGGCGACGATAGACGCTGCCGTCGCGACCGGCGTAGACGTCACCGCCCTTGCTGCCGACGATGAATCCTTTGTTGCCTTCCGTGTTGCGCCAGCGCAGACCCCCGGCACTGCCCGTCGTTCCGCCGCTGATGCGTGCGAATTCCCCACCGTGCTTGACGGCAACGCTGCCCCAGGAACCGTAGACATTCTGTCCGCCGCGCGCGACCATCGCGTTGCCGGTGCGTGGATTGTAGGCGGAGATGAAGCCTCTTTCGCCGACGGGTCCTGCCGCCGCTCCGGCGCGGAACCGGGTTCCAGTCACGGGATTGTAGGCGGCACCAAATGCCAACCCCCGCTCGGGACCATAGGCATAGCCATAGCGGCCGAAGGTTCCGTAAGCCGGGTTGTATGAAGCGCCAAAACCATAGCTGATCGGAGGCGGATAGTAGGGCCAATCGTCGTCGTAGTAGTCCCAATAGGGCGGATAGTACCATCCCGAACCCCAGACAACGGTATCCCAGGCGAGATAGGTATAGAGATAGCCGAGGGTGTAGCCGTACCAGACAGCATCGGGTTCGGTGTCGTAAACCCGGACATAGGTGGCATTATAGACCGGGGACGACGATGGGATCGTGTAGATCTCATCGGCTACGGCTCGCGCAACGGCGAAGGGGCCGGTCGGCGTATCGCCCACAAACCAGATGCCATCCTTGAGGACGAAATACTTGTCCGCCACCTTGATGACCTGCTCGTTCGCATTGACGGCATAAAACAGAGACGTGCCTTCAATCGGCTCGAACTTCGGCTCGCCATTATAGTGCACGTCCACCTTCAACGACCCATCGGTGGAAACCCGTGCAAGCTTCGGGATGCTCGCTCTCAGACGCGCCATCGCGCTTTCGGACGTGCCGGGTATCGAAGCACGCACTGCCGAGTAGGTCTCGTCGTCGGGCAGGTTCAGGAAATCTTCCGGCAGATCTGGCGTGGCAAAACGCCAGGGTCCTTCGAGCGAAGCGGATGAAAACCACCGTCCGGAGAGAAGCGTGTACCACGTCTTGCTGGCCCGATGGAAAAAGACCGAACTGGTCGTGTTGGAAACCCAATCCAGCCCCGTGCCCGCCACCGGTTCGAGGGCCGGCTTTTCTTCAAAGATCAAAAGCTCCGCTGGCTTCTCTGAATAAAAGACCTTCGGGATCTTGTTGTCGTCGAAGCGCGTCGGCGGAAGCGAGGCTTTCACCGCTTTCCAGTTCTCGATTTCCGGCAGTTTGGAAAACAGATCCGGTACCGTTTCCGCCTCCACCCAACCGGTATCCAGCGTCTTCGAGGTGAGCCAGTTCTTGTCGCTTCGCAGATAGTAGTCGCCCGACTGTTCCACCTTGAACAGGTCCCAGTTCGTATTGACCACGAACGACAGCCCCTCCACGCCCTTGACCGGAGCCGTCACGACCTTGCCGTCCGTCTGCAACAGGATCGCGGGCGTTTCACTGACGAGGATCGGTGGCGGATCGGCCTTGATATCTGGGACGTCCGCAAGCCGCTCGAAATCCGCAAGGCTTGCTGCCAGACGTTGCTGCGACACGACGATCGGATCGGTAGGAATGAGCTTGCCGATGTCGAGCGCCAGATCGGCAAGCTGCTGGCGATCCAGTGCGGAGAAATCGAGCCGCGTGGTGCGAACATCGGTCAGCGTGACGTTTTCAGATGCATCGTCAGCCGTGGTCTTGGCTGAAAGCCCGATGATCCCGTAGACCGGTTTCGCGTCGGCGGAGGATTTGAGTTCGGTGGCGACGAGCGCCTCGAGCTCCTTGAAATCCTTCCACGACGTTATCTGCGGTTGAAAGAGAGTGATCGTCGCGCCCTTGTCGGTGTTGAACACCCTTGGCCAGGCCGGCGCGGTGGCATCGGACTGGTTGAGATATTTGCCCGCGACGAACCCATTCGCGCCGGAATAGCTTACGGCGCACCAGGAAGCTTCCGCATCACACTCCTTGATATCGACTTCCTCGCCCTGAGGGATGACGCGCATCGCGTCAAATCCGGTGCCCGGCCCCACCCGGAAATTCACATTTGCGGTCAGGACGGCTGGATCCGCAAAGGCAGAGGTCGAGACGAACGACGCGATCGTCAGATACGCAAGAATTCTACGCATGATCACTTTCCCTCAGTGTCTAAGGTGTTCGAAGTCCCTGTGCGCTGGAAGAGTCACCGGAAACGGATCGCTGCGACGAGCGCATCTCGCAGCCAGGTAAAGTCGTTTAATTTCAGGATCATTGCACATTCGATGACGAGTGCAACTGGCAACGCTGCCAACTTCTAATTAAACCGAACGTTGAACGGGTGCTTCGCGTCTGCCTGAGTGGCCGCCCCCATCGAAGTTGCGCTGCATGCCTTTCGCCATCGCGAAAGGCGCCTGTCGACGTGCCGCGATTATCGCCCGCTCCCCTCGCGGTCGGGCCGCCGGGTACAGGCTCGCTGATCCCTTTGTGCCGCCCGTCAGGCGGCCGAGCCTGAGGGCGGAGCGGAGAGCAGTTCCTGTTGTCTCGCGACCCCGACCAACCACTTGTGAAATTTCTGCCCGAACGGCTTTTCGAGAGCGGCCCGATCCCAGGCGAGGTAATAGCTTTCAGGAAGTTTCATGCGAAGGTCAAAGGGAACCACCAAGGTTCCGGATGCGATCTCATCCTTGATCATGGAAACCTGCGCGAGAACAAACCCCCTGCCGTTTACGGCGGCGTCGATGGCACTGCTCGACAGGGTGAAGGAAAGGCCCGAGAACACCTTGCCGCCGTCGGCGTGCACCAGAGCGGCCCAGTCCCTCCACTGCGGAGACGCTTTGTAGTCCGCCTCCCACTCCACGTTGAGGAGGGGAAACTTGAGGACGTCGGGCGGCGATTCAAGAATGCGTCCGGCAATCAGCGCGGGCGAGCACGCCGGGACCACCCAGTCGGTGAACAGCGTTGCGACGTGTTCGTGGGCATGGGAGCGCCGCCCATAGGTGATGCGGAAATCCACCTGCTCGATACCGATGCGGGGCTCCTGCTCCTGGCCGAGGATGCGCACGCTCGATTCCGGACAGAGCGATTGCCAGTCGAAGATCTTGCGATTGACCCACTTGTTCGCGACCGACGTCAGGGCGCTTAGAACGATGCTGGTCTCGTTCCTGGCACGGGTAAGCACGTTGGCGGCGTGGGAAAGCTGCTGGAAGCCTTTTGCGACTTCCCGATAGTACAGCCGCCCCCAGGAGGACAGCTCAACCCGCCGCCCGCGTCGCTCCAGCAAGGTCAGACCAAGGCACTGCTCCAGGTTTCGGACCAGCTGACTGACGGCGCCCGGCGAAACGCCAAGATCTTCAGCGGCGGCACTAACCGAGCCGCATCGTCCAATCGCCTCGAAGGCCTGCAAGCCGCGCAAGGACGGGTTCGGCATCGCAAAGCACTCCTTCAGCCAGTCTCTCCAATTTAGATTTTCTAAAAAAGAACGCAGGCGCTGGCAACTTGTTGGCACAGAAAAAACGTCGAACATTCACTTAACAAAACGCAAGGAGAGCGAAATGTTTCTCAAGAATGCCTGGTATGTCGCCGCCTGGGATCACGAGGTGGACCGCGCGCTGAAACCCGTAACAATGCTCGGCGAAAACATCGTGCTTTATCGCAAGCTGGACGGCCAGGCCGCCGCCCTCGAGGATGCCTGCCCCCACCGAAAACTGCCGCTCTCCATGGGGCGCATCAAGGGTGACGACGTGGAGTGCGGTTACCACGGGCTCACCTTCGACTGTTCGGGAACCTGCACGCGCGTGCCGGGCGCCGAGCGCATTCCGCATGTCGCCAAGGTACGTTCCTACCCGGTCCATGAGCGCTACGGCCTGCTCTGGATCTGGATGGGAGATGCCGAGAAAGCGGATCCGAAGGACATCTTCGAAGTCGAGCATTTCGGCGACCCCGCCTGGGGCATCAATCGCGGCGAGTCGATGACGCTGAACTGCAACTACCTCTACATGACGGACAACTTGCTCGACCCGTCCCATGTCGCCTGGGTCCACCAGTCGTCCTTCGCAAGCTCGGCCTGCGAGGAGACGCCGCTTGAGACGACCGTGAAGGACGATGGCGTTACCGTCTGGCGCTGGATGATCGACTCGGAACCGGCCCCGTTCTATGCGCCTTTCCTGCAGTTCGAGGGCAACACCGATCGCAAGCAGCACTATGAGGTGCGTTATCCGAGCAACGCGATCATCAAGGCGATCTTTGCGCCGGCCCATACTGGTGGTGAAGGCCGCACGCTTCCTGAGAACACCTTCCTCATGGACAGCTACAATTTCATGACCCCGGTCGACGAAAACCGGACCAAATACTACTGGTTCCAGATGCGCAACTTCGCAGCCGACGACGCAAAGGTCTCCGAGAGCTTTGCCAAATCCGTGCGCGGCGCCTTCGAGGAAGACCGCGTGGTGCTTGAGGCCGTCCATCAGGGAATGGCCAACATGCAGACGCCGAACCTCGACCTGAAGATCGACGTCGGTCCGATGCGCTTCCGGCGCAAGCTCGCCCAGCTGATTGCCGCCGAAACGCAAGCCGGCCCGGCGAGCGCAGCGGCTGAATAGGAATTCTTCCGGATGCTCGATGTCGCGGCTGC
Organism: Ensifer sp. B1-9; assembly: GCF_050474445.1. Lineage (NCBI taxonomy): Bacteria > Pseudomonadati > Pseudomonadota > Alphaproteobacteria > Hyphomicrobiales > Rhizobiaceae > Ensifer > Ensifer sp. B1-9. The sequence continues at coordinate 316,825 of NZ_JBCHVG010000006.1, read as the reverse complement.
ACGCTTCCGCCCCTTCGAAGTCGTTTCGAAGGTGCGCGAAAGCACCACCATCACGTCTTTCCGTCTCGCCCCACTTGAACGCCATCACTGGCGGTCGTTCGAGCCGGGACAGTTCCTGACGATCCGTGTTCCCGACCGCAAAGGCGGACATGTCCTGCGCAACTATACCGTCTCCTCCTCCCCGCGCGAGGAGGGAACCTATCGGATCACCGTGAAGCGTGAGACAGCACCGACGCAGGATGTGCCCGGGGGATTGAGCTCCTGCTGGCTCCATGACGAGATCGAGCCCGGCGCCGTCATCGAGATCGAGCCGCCGCGCGGCGCATTCAAACTCGACAGGGCGAGCTCCCGCCCCGTCGTCCTTCTTTCCGGCGGCGTCGGCTTGACCCCAACAGTCTCGATGCTGGATGTGCTGGCACGCGAAAGCGACCGTCCCGTCTGGTTCATTCACGCCTGCGACAGCGCGGCGGTCCATGCCCTGCGGGCGGAGATCGAGGAATTGGCCGCCCTGCGACCCGGCATTACCCTGCACGTCTGCTACCGCTTCGCCGAAAGCGGTGACCTCGAGACGGCCCGGTGTCACTCCGCGGGTTTCCTAACGCGCGCCACGCTTCAGGACCTTCTTCCGCTCGACGACTACGACATCTACATGTGCGGGCCACCGCCCTTCATGCGGGCCCTTTACGGCATTCTGACCAGCCTCGGGGTGCGCAAGGAACGCATCGCCTATGAATTCTTCGGGCCGGCGAGCCTCCTCTCGGAGACGGAGCAAACCACAGCGCGGCCCCCCGCGACGCGCACGACAGAGGCAACCACCGGGGAGGATGGCCTGCACATCGTCCTTCAGAAGTCGGGGCACGAGCTCACCTGGGATGGCAGCAGCGAATCCCTCCTCGCCTTCCTCGAGGCACAGGGCATCGAACCCGAATTCTCCTGCAGGGCGGGGGTCTGCGGGAGTTGCGAACAGGGCCTCGTCTCCGGCGAAGTCGACTATTTCGAGGACCCGCTCGACGAGGTGGCGCCGGGACGGGTGCTCCTGTGCTGCTCCAGACCGAAATCCTCGATCGTGCTCGATCTCTGACCGCTAAAGGAAGATCCGTGACGAAAACGCTCCAACCGGAAATCCCGCTCAATCCACACGTGGCCGGTCTGCCGCCGTACAATGCCGGCATGAACATTGCCGCGGCGCGACGGCAAAGCGGTCGGCAAGACATCGCAGCGCTCGCCAGCAACGAGAATCCGCACGGCTGTTCGCCACGTGTCGCAGCGGCACTCGCGAACCTCGATCCCTCACGCTATTGCGATCCTGCCTGCACGACGCTCCGCGCGGCGCTCAGCCAGAAGCTCGGCGTTGCCGGTGAGCGCATCGTCGTCGGCAACGGTTCCGAGGAGATGATCGCCGCAGTCTGTCGCGCGGTCCTTAGCCCGGGCGCCCTGGTGGCGACCGTCTGTCCCGGCTTCGGGCTGCACGATATCGAAGCGCTGGCCAATGGCGCCAAAGTCGAGAAGGTCGCCATGCGGGCGGACCTGAACTTCGACATACCGGCAATCGTCGCCATGCTCGAGCGGGCGCCGGCGATCTTCTTCCTTTCCTCCCCCTCCAATCCGGTCGGCCCGGCACTTGACCGAGAGAGCCTGGAGCGCGTTCTCGCGGCCGTCACGCCTCAAACGCTCCTCGTGCTGGACGAGGCCTATTTCGAGTTCATCGACAACGACATGCCCGACGGCCTTGCGACGCTTTCCGCCACGGACCTCTCCTGGGTAGTGCTGCGAACCTTTTCCAAAGCCTATGGCCTTGCGGGCCTGCGCGTCGGATACGCAGTGACGTCCGATGTGCGGCTTGCACGCGCAGTGGCAGCGGCCAAGACGCCGTTCAACGTCAATGCTGCCGCACAGGTCGCCGCCATCGCCGCACTTGAGGACGAAGCATGGATGTCGTCTTCGGTTGCAGCGTTGAAACTGGAGCGAACGCGGGTCGTCGATGCGGTCGCCGCCATGGGACTTTCGTCAGCGAGATCACAGACCAACTTCCTGTTCATCGACGTCGGCCGGGACAGTCTAGCAGCGATGGAGCACTTTCTGTCGAGCGGCATCATCGTCAAGCCGTGGAAAGAGAAGGGTTACGACACCTTTATCCGCGTAACGATCGGCACTCCTGCGGAGAACGACCGCTTCCTCGAGGCGCTTCGCGCTTCGCCGGGGGCTGAAGCCTGCGCCCTCTCAACCTTATCCATAACAAAGGGCGCCAAGCCCCACGGGAACGAACAATGAGCGGAAACGCAAGTCTCTACAAGATAAACCGGGAGCCCAGCCGCATGTCCCCATCAACGCCTGCCGGCCTTTTCGCCGGCGATTTCTCGGCCCTGCGCACCCGGTTTCTCTCCGCCGCGCGGACCGCCGGGGCGAGCCTGGTCGAATATCTGCATCCGCTGTACGGCCCGAACGGCGAGCGTCTCGCGACCGATGTCGCCCATCTTGGACGCGATGATGCGAAGAAGCTCCTGGTGCTGATCTCCGGCACGCATGGCGTCGAGGGCCCCTTCGGCTCGGCCTGCCAGACCGCCTGGCTTTCACAGAACTCGCCCTGGCAGCTCCCCGACGACACCGCCATCCTGGCGATCCACCTCATCAACCCCTGGGGCACGGCCTGGACGCGCCGCGTGAACGAAGACAACGTCGATCTCAACCGCAACTTCATCGACTGGCCGAAGGGTCCACCGAAAAACGAGCGCTATGCCGCCCTGCACGATGCCCTCGTTTGCCCGGCCTGGGAGGGGCCGGCGCGTGATGCTGCAACGGAAGCCTATGACGCCTGGAAGCAGCGGCTCGGCGGCTATGCAGGCATCGCCCCGATCGTGGAAGCCGGCCAGTACGACTTCCCGGACGGCCTGTTCTACGGCGGCGACGGTCCCGTCTGGTCCAACCGCACGCTTATCGAGATCCTGTCGACATTCGCGCAGCGTGCGACCGAGGTCGTCGTTTTCGACCTCCACACGGGTGCCGGCCCCTATGGCTATCCCGCACTTCTCTCCGTTGCCGAGCATGACCATGCGGGTCTCGAATGGGGACGGCGCATCTTCGGTCCTGCCCTCTCGATCGTCCTTACCGGCGAGAATGCAACGACGGATACCGGTATTGCCGCGACGGCGACGGGTTACGTCTCAGCCGCGGTGCGAACTGCACTGCCTGAGGCGCGAGTCCTGCCACTGGTCGTCGAATGCGGGACCCTGGACGGCGCCACCGTCTCCGATGCGGTTCAGGCGGACAACTGGCTTCATTTGTTCGGCAAGATCGACACACCGCTTGGCAACAGGATCAAGGAGACACTGCGCGCAGCCTTCATTCCCGAAGATCCGCACTGGCAGCGCACCTGTCTCGCGGCTTCGCTCAGCCACTTCGACCGCGCCTTTGTGGACCTCAAGGCAGTCGGGGGCGCAGGAGCCGAAAAACCCGTTCCTGCCGCGTCGGCTGTGACCGTCGTCCCCCACCCCGAAGCTGGAGCCCCGAAGCTCCACCAAAAGCCGGCCATCGAGGTGCACGACATTCACAAGCGCTTTGGGCCCCTCTCCGTGCTCAACGGCGTCAACATCTTAGCGCAACCGGGCGAGGTCGTGTCGATGATCGGCTCCTCCGGTTCGGGAAAGAGCACCTTCCTGCGCTGCATCAATCTGCTCGAGCAGCCGAACGACGGGCGCATCATCATCGACGGCGAAGAAATCCGCATGAAGAAGACGGCGGATGGCGGCGCTGCGCCGGCCGACATGAAGCAAGTCGAGCGCATCCGCTCGCGGGTCGGCATGGTGTTCCAGAACTTCAACCTCTGGCCGCACATGACGGTCCTCGAAAACATCATCGAAGCGCCGCTGCATGTCTTGAAGGAAAATCGCCAGGCAGCGATCGACCACGCGCACGCCCTCCTGAAGAAGGTCGGTCTCAGCGACAAGCACGCCCAGTACCCCGGCCAGTTGTCCGGCGGGCAGCAACAGCGCGCCGCTATCGCCCGCACGCTCGCCATGCGCCCGAAGCTCATTCTGCTGGACGAACCGACCTCGGCGCTCGATCCCGAACTGGTCGGCGAGGTGCTGCGCGTGATCCGGCAACTGGCCGAAGAAGGAAATACGATGATCCTCGTGACGCATGAAATGCAGTTCGCACGCGAGGTCTCGCACAAGATCCTCTTCCTCCACCAGGGAAAGGTTGAGGAAGAGGGTGCCCCGGCGGAGGTCTTTACCAACCCGCGCTCCGAACGCATGCGCCAGTTCCTGGCCCGTACGCTCTGACGCTCCGCCGGCATCACCCGTCCGGGGACCACTCCGGACGAGAGCCAACAAGAATGCTCAGCAAGGGGAACCAAAACATGAAGCTGAAAAATCTACTGCTCGCCACGTATTTCGCTGCCGGCCTCACCGCGGCCCACGCCGCCGAGGGCGAATTGTCGATCGGCACGGAGGGCGAATATCCGCCATGGAGCATGGCTGACTCCGCCGGCAACGTCACGGGCTTCGATGCCGATGTCGGAAACCTGCTCTGCGCCAAGCTGGAAATGAAGTGCCATTTCGTCGTGCAGGCCTTCGACGGTCTCATTCCGGCGCTGAAGGCCAAGCGTTTTGACATCATCATTTCCGGCATGTCGATTACCGCCGAGCGCAAGAAGCAGATCAATTTCTCCGTCGGCTACGCGGAACTCGCCAACATGTTCGTGGTGAAGAAGGATTCCGATCTTGCTGGCGTCAAGGACATCGAGACGCTGCTGACATCGCTCGACGGTCGCACGGTCGGCGTCCAGGCTGGCACGACCCATGCGCATTTCATGGAAAAGCGGGCCTCATCCGCGGTCCTGAAGACCTATGACACGCTCGATCAGATGCAGATTGACCTCGCCAGCGGCCGCGTCGAGGCTGCATTTGCGGATGCATCCGCCCTGCAGGACTTCCTGGCACGTCCCGACGGCAAGGACTTCCAGTTCGTTGACGTCAAGGTGTTGAGCACCTTCGACCCGACGCTCGGCGAGGGCATCGGCGTCGGCATCGCGCAGGAGAACACCGAACTCAAGGCCCGTATCGACAAGGCGCTCTGTGAGCTGGTCGCCGACGGCTCGATCGGCAAGGCAAGCCAGACCTGGTTCAAGACGGACATTTCCCGTCCCTGCCAGTAGCGGCAACGGCATCCCCGGAGAAAGAGAGACTACAGGTCGCGCCTTTCTCCGGGCGTTATCCGACAGGAATGCGAAGATAGGCGGATCTCGATGGAACTTGGATTTTGGCAGGTATGGGAAGGCGGCTGGGTGTCGGCAATCCTGCGCGGAGCAGCGATTACCATCGCGCTCGGTCTGGCGAGCATGACCCTTGGCGTCGTCATCGGCGTTGGCTGTGGCCTGATAAAATGGGCACGCCTTTTTCCGCTGACGCTCGCCGTGGACTTCTACACGTCTATCGTGCGCGGCGTGCCGGAACTTCTGATCATCTATCTCCTCTTTTTCTCCTCCGTCGAGTTCGTGGCCAAGGTCGCCGCCGCCTTTGGTTACGAGGGGCTGGCTGGCAACGGTTACGCCTTCACCATCGCTGTCGTCGCGATCGCCGCGATATCGGGGGCCTATTCAACGGAGGTCGTGCGCGGTGCTCTGGCTGCCATTCCCGGCGGCCATATCGAGGCCGCACGCGCGCTCGGGATTCCGGGCAGGCGCATCTTTCGCCGCATTATCGCCCCTCAGATGCTGCGAATTGCCGTCCCGGGCATGAACAATGTCTGGCAGACCACGATCAAGGACACAGCACTTGTCTCGGTGGTCGGCTTGCAGGAATTGATGCGTGCCGCCTTCGTCGGGGCAGGCTCCACCCGGCATCCCTTCATCTTCTATTTCATCGCAGCTCTCGTCTACCTCGCGATCACGCTCGCCAGCCAGGGTGGGTTCGACTGGATCGAACGCCTGCTGCACCCCCGCACGAGGAAATAGGTCATGGATTTCGAACTCGTTTTCCTCGCGGTTCCGACCCTTGCCAAGGGACTGTGGCTAACCGCCGTGCTGACGATCGCCTCGGTCGCCATCGGCTTTAGCCTCGGCCTGGCGCTTGCGGTCATGCGCCTGTCGAAGAACGCGGCTCTCCGCGGCTTTGCCAAGGGCTACAGCACCGTCTTCCGCGGCACACCGCTGCTCGTACAGCTCTTCCTCTTCTACTACGGTCTCGGCCAGCTTTCCTTCGTGCGGGACAACCCCGTGCTCTGGTGGATTATCGGTGACGGCGCTCACTGCGCGGTCCTGGCGCTCGCTCTCAACACCGCGGCCTATACGTCGGAGATCTTGCGCGGCGGCCTCATGTCCATTCCGGGAGGGCTCGTCGAAGCGGCGCAGGCCTGCGGCATGTCGCGGCTTCTGCGCTTTCGCCGGATCACGTTTCCCCTCGCTATCCGGCAAGCGCTGCCAGCCTACGGCAACGAACTTGTGCTCGTCGTCAAGGGAACGAGCCTGGCCTCGACAATCACCGTCCTGGAGATCACCGGCCATGCAAAGCGGCTGATGAGCCAGACCTACGCAATCCTCGAAATATTCGCCATCGCCGGCATGCTCTATCTGCTCATCAATCTGGTGCTGATCACGCTGGTACGGCTACTGGAAGCCCGTCTCACACGCTACCTTCCCAGATAGGCTTGCCGCCTGAAACCTTTGGAAACTTCAGAAGAAAGAGAAATTAAATGGATGTACGCGCCGCCGTTGCCGTTCAGGCCGGCAAGCCGCTCGAGGTCATGACGGTTCAGCTCGACGGCCCGCGGGCCGGCGAGGTGCTGATCGAGGTCAAAGCCACCGGCCTCTGCCACACCGACGACTTCACCCTGTCGGGCGCCGACCCGGAGGGCCTGTTCCCGGCGATCCTCGGCCATGAGGGCGCCGGCATCGTCGTCGACGTCGGCCCGGGCGTCACCAGCGTGAAGAAGGGCGATCACGTCATCCCGCTCTACACGCCCGAGTGCCGCGAGTGCTATTCCTGCCTGAGCCGCAAGACCAATCTCTGCACCGCGATCCGCGCGACGCAAGGCCAGGGCCTGATGCCCGACGGCACCTCGCGCTTCTCGATCGGCAAGGACAAGATCCACCACTATATGGGCTGCTCGACCTTCGCCAACTACACGGTGCTGCCGGAGATCGCCGTTGCCAAGGTCAACCCGGACGCGCCCTTCGACAAGATCTGCTACATCGGCTGCGGCGTCACCACCGGCATCGGCGCGGTCATCAACACGGCCAAGGTGGAGATCGGCGCGACCGCGATCGTCTTCGGTCTCGGCGGCATCGGCCTCAACGTCATCCAGGGCCTCAGGCTTGCCGGTGCCGACATGATCATCGGCGTCGATCTCAACAACGACAAGAAGGCCTGGGGCGAACGCTTCGGCATGACCCACTTCGTCAACCCGAAGGAGGTCGGCGACGACATCGTGCCCTATCTCGTCAACATGACGAAACGCCATGGCGACCTGATCGGCGGCGCCGACTACACCTTCGACTGCACCGGCAACACCAAGGTGATGCGCCAGGCGCTGGAATCGGCCCACCGCGGCTGGGGCAAGTCGGTGGTGATCGGCGTCGCCGGCGCCGGCCAGGAGATCTCGACCCGACCGTTCCAGCTGGTCACCGGCCGTCAGTGGATGGGCACCGCCTTCGGCGGCGCCCGCGGCCGCACCGACGTGCCTGCCATCGTCGACTGGTACATGCAGGGCAAGATCGAGATCGATCCGATGATCACCCACGTGATGCCGCTCGACGACATCAACAGGGGCTTCGAGCTGATGCATTCCGGCGAAAGCATCCGCTCGGTCGTGCTTTACTGAACCGGGGGCCAACACCGCCTGCAGACGGAAAATGCCTGTCTCGCACCGTCGCGCCGGCGGCCGGCGATACCAATGAACCACCGGGCATTCGGCCCCGGCCAAAGGAGGAAAAGCCCATGCCCAGTCTTGCCATCCATCCATCCCTCGATAGCGGTTTCAAGGCGACGGATGCCGCCTTTGCCGGCGGCACGCTCGTCTGCAATTGCGCGCGCAAACCTGTGAAGGTCAGGGTCCAAAGCGACATCGCCCATAACCACGCGTGCGGATGCACGAAGTGCTGGAAACCCGAGGGGGCGGTGTTTTCCGTTGTCGCAGTGGCGCCGACGGACAAGATCGCGGTGCTCGAAAACGGCGACAAGCTCGCGATCGTCGACCCCACGGCGCTGATCCGGCGCCATGCATGCCAGGACTGCGGCGTGCATATGTATGGCCCGGTCGAACGCGATCACCCGTTCAAGGGGCTGTCCTTCATACATCCCGAACGCTTCGAGGAACCGGGCTGGGCAAAGCCGGGCTTTGCCGCCTTCGTCTCCTCGATCATCGAGAGCGGCTATGACCCGGCCGCGATGGAGGCCGTGCGTACCCGGCTGCGCGAACTGGGCATGGAGCCCTATGACTGCCTCAACCCCGGTCTGATGGACTACATCGCCACGTGGACGGCGAAGAAAAGCGGCGCGCTCAAGACGGCCTGAGCGGTCTGCCGCAAGCATCTCTACATTTTCCGACATCCACCAGCAGGTCGCATCGCATGGATTGCCTAAAGCCCGAGTTCAAAGCCGAAATTCGCAAAATTGTCGGTGACGGAAACTTCAAGGACGGAGAGGCCATCTCCACGATCGACCACGGAGTCTCGCCCGACAACCTGGGGGCTCGCGCAGTCGTGTTCCCCACAACGACCGACGAGGTCGCCGCAGTCGTCAAATGTTGCCGCGCCAACGGGGTTCCGCTCGTCACCCACGGAGGGCGAACCGGTCTCGTCGGCGGCGCGGTATCCAGGCCGGGCGAACTGGTGCTTTCAACCGCGCGCCTCAACCGAATTCTACAGATTTCACCGATCGAGCGCGTTGCCGTCGTGGAGGCGGGCGTGACGCTGCAGGCGCTGCAAGCGGCGGCTGCCGAACATCGACTGGAAACGGGGATCGATTTGCCGTCGCGCGGGTCGGCAACGATCGGAGGCATGGCATCAACGAATGCCGGCGGCATCGCAGCTTTTCGCTTCGGGGTCATGCGGCATCGCATTCTCGGTCTGGAGGCGGTGCTTGCCGACGGTTCCATCTATTCGGACATGACACGGGTCGTGAAAAACGCCACGGGCTACGATCTGAAGCATCTCTTTGTCGGGGCGGAAGGTACGCTCGGCATCGTCACGCGCATCGCGGTCAAACTCGAACCGCAACCCGCGGCCACGGCCACGGTTCTGTTCGGATTACCGTCGGTGAATGCGGCGCTTGCGGTTGTCCGTCGAGGTCTCGATGCCGAGTACGGTCAACTGCGTGCGGCGGAGGCGATCTGGAATAGCTATTTCCGCCTGACCTCCGGCCATCACGCCTGGTCGGCCATGGACTACAGCCCCGACCATGCGCTCAACCTGCTGGTCTCGCTGGGCGGACCAGAAGAGGGAGCGTTGCAATCGGAACTGGAGCGTATCTACGAAGACGTCATCGCCGACCATCCCGATGCCTCGGCGGTGATCGCCTCCTCGGGCGCGCAGGAGGCGGATCTTTGGCGGCTGCGTGAAGACACGGACCTGATCTATCGAAAACATGCGAATGCGCCATCCTATGACGTTTCGGTCCCGCTTTCGGAAATCGGAGCCTATCTCGACCGCTGCCTTGCGGATCTTAGGGAACTGGATGCCACGCTTGACCCTTACGTGTTCGGCCACCTCGCCGACGGAAATCTCCACATCGTTCTCAACGCAGCCGGCAGCGATGTTTCGGCCGAAAAGGCGAAAGCCGTCGAGACGATCCTGTACAGGGATATCGTTTCGATCGGCGGGGCGTTCTCGGCCGAGCACGGCATCGGCATCAAACGGGTGGGGCAACTGTTGGATACCTCGAGCCCGGTGAAACTGGCCCTGATGCATCGCGTGAAGGACACGCTCGACGCTGACGCGGTCCTCAATCCCGGCAAGGTTCTGCGCCTGCGTTCGTTTTAGGAGGAGCCATCCGGTTCTCGGATTTGCGTGCCGCGATGCTCCGGCTGCCGCCGCAAGCTCCTGATATGCCGATGCCCGGCAATGGACACATCATAGCTGTCGCAGTCACATGCCTGTCACCGAAGCCAGCAATATCTCGGCTCCGATTTGACAAGGATCGAGGACTTGATGCTGGGCGGGCATTACCGTGCGCGTGTCATTGGCGGCACTGGTCGCGTTCTAGCGGGACCGCCATGCTGCCTCGTTCTTCTGTTCGTAGTCGCTGAACGCCTTCTTGAGACCACCCAGGACCTCGGCCGCCGTTTCGAACATTGCCTTCAACTGCGGCTCGTCGACCTTCAGGATATCTTCGCGCAGATGATCCATGGTGTCCTGCAGGCGCATTTGCATCTTTTGCGTATGATGACGAAGCTCGCTGTCGCTTTCACTGGCCATCAGAGGCTCTCCTTTGGTTTCGGCTTCAATCGGCCGCCATCGTTTGGCGGCATGAATCCCAACCCATTGCCTCTACCGTCGGTTCCGGTATCGAGGCAGAGAAGTGATGCCACGAAGACGCGGCCAATTGGTTCGCGACACCGGAATTGGTCAACGAGATGACCCAGGAGTTGTTGGTGAAGTCATCGGCGAAAGCAATGCAAGCACAGGTAACCGGGGACCATCGAGGCACTCCAGGCGAAGTCTTCGCGGCATTCTTGAAACTTGGTCTGACATCGTTCGGCGGGCCGATCGCTCATCTTGGTTACTTCCGAGACGAACTGGTCGTGCGCCGGAAGTGGATCGATGAAGCCGGCTATGCCGATCTCGTTGCGCTTTGTCAGTTTCTGCCCGGTCCCGCCTCAAGTCAGGTCGGTTTTGCTCTGGGACTCCTGCGCGGTGGGCCGCTCGGCGCACTCGCCGCCTGGGCCGCGTTCACGCTGCCGTCTGCCCTCCTGCTGATCGTATTCGCAATGGCGGCGACGGCCTTCGACGGTCCAATCGGAACGGGCCTGTTGCACGGGCTGAAGATCGTGGCCGTAGCGGTCGTCGCACAGGCTGTATGGGGTATGGCGAAGAACCTCACTCCGGATCGCGAGCGTGCCAGCATCGCTCTTGCTGCCGTATTGATCATCGTGTTTGCGGCGGGGGCCATCGGGCAAATCGCAGCGATCACATTCGGCGCCCTCGCCGGGGTCCTGCTGTGCCGCAACGGACCGGTCGCGGGATCCACGCATCTGACGTTCCGCGTCACGCGCCCCGCCGGCATCCTCTGTCTCGTGGCTTTCCTCGTTCTGCTTGGCGTCCTGCCGATCATCGCAACCGCTTCCCAGAGTTGGTCGCTGTTCGACGCCTTTTATCGATCAGGTTCTCTCGTCTTTGGCGGCGGACATGTGGTCTTGCCGTTGCTTCAGGCCGAAGTGGTCGCTCCCGGTTGGGTTTCGAATGATGCCTTCCTCGCAGGCTATGGCGCAGCACAGGCAGTACCGGGTCCCCTCTTCACCTTTGCCGCCTATCTCGGCGCGGTCATGGGACCGGCACCGAATGGCATTCTCGGTGCGGGCATCTGCCTCGTAGCGATTTTCCTGCCCGGCTTCCTGCTGCTCGTCGGCGCTCTGCCCTTCTGGGATAGTTTTCGCAAACGGCCCCTTGCCCAGGCTGCGATGCGCGGCGCGAACGCGGCCGTGGTCGGCATTTTGGCAGCGGCACTTTACAGCCCGGTCTGGACCAGCGCCGTCTTGAAACCCTACGACTTCGCGCTCGCCCTGGCGGCATTCATCCTGCTCGTCGTATGGAAAGCGCCGCCATGGATTGTGGTCGTAGTCACCGCAATGGGCGGAGCGTCGCTCCAGCTTCTCTGAGTTCGTCGGAAGCGCTTGTGAGCCTGCTATTCTGGCGTGGGAGAACCGTGTCAGTCTCATCTCCGAGAAGAAGGAGAAAATTGTCGGCGACTGTGCTCTTGACCTTGCCACCGTTGGAAGCCCCACATTCACACAGGTCAGATCCAATGGAGTTTCCAAATGCACCATCTCAACATCCCCGACATGACCTGTGGACACTGCGCCGGAGCGGTCGAAAAGGCGGTGAAGTCGGTCGATCCCAACGCCAAGGTCGCTGTGGATATCGATGCGAAGACCGCATCGATCGACTCTCAGATCCCCTCCGATAACTTCGTTGCCGCGATCGCAGAGGCCGGCTACCAGGCCTCCCTCAAGAAATCCTGCTGCAGCCACGTCGGGTGATCCAGGTTTTGCGACGCCCACCTGCTGCTGTCGATTAGTTGTCTTTCGTCCGGAACTTGGCGTGGCAGGACGTGCAAACCTGCAGCATCATATGGAAAGCGTGCTCGGCTGGCATGGACATCGGGTCGGGCATCGCCGCGTTCCTCTTGGCGAGTGGCCCGCCCATCGTCGCATCGGTGCCCTGCATCCGCATGTCTGGCGCAAGAACATCGGGATTGTGGTCTGCTGCAACGGAAAGTGCCTCGGCGTATGCGCCAAGGTTGGTCGCCAGCTGGTCGAATGTCGGCCGTTCTGCTTCGATACTGGCGCTAGCCTTGGAGCCGTCGGCGACGACCGGACCCACGAACAGTTCCGACAGGCGTTTGCCCGAATAAACCCTGATGGTTTCGGCGGCCGATTTGAACGCCTTTGCATCGTAAGGGGATGTGCCTTTGAATACGGAGTCGATGCTCTTGGCGGCAGCCGCCATCGCCTTCATATCCCGCTGCCTCTCGCGAACGACGCCATCGCCAGGCTGTGCGGTCGCAGCCGAGACCGACATAACTGCAACCACAGCAAGAATGAGGCCGGACGATTTAACCGCATTCGAACACATTCGGGTGCCATCCTTTCATCGAGCGCCGTGCCATCGTCGCCTTTTGATCAAGGTCAAGGCGAATCCGGCGAGCATCGCGCATTGTGGGTGAATAGAGCACCAGGTGTCGGACGAAAACATGATCGCCGCCAGCCAGACCGTCCGGAAACATGCAAGGGGATTGCTGGCCACCTTGGTCGCCATCCTGTTTCTGGTCGCGCCGATTGCCGAGGCAGCCCCCATCGCATGCGAGCCACACGTTGCCGGCAGCGAACATGTCATTTCCTCACAGGGGAAAGCCGATCTCGATGGCAAGACCGAAACAGGCGATCAGAAAGCCTGCTGCAAACACGTCTGCGGCCTGTGCTACACGCTTTTCCCGGCCCCAACCTTCGGCGAAGTCACCCTGAAGTCGGGCGATCGCCGGGACCTCTCTCCCCAACCGCCCATCGACGGCATCATCTCCCGACCCGCCCTCGGCCCTCCTCGATCCATCGGATGAGCCAGGCCAGCGCCGTTGGCGCTGGTCCTCCGCGGTCGCGCCCGCTTGGCGCGGTCTTCGCCGGCGTTGCCCGGCATGGAACAAGAGGTCAATGAGCATGAAACGCCGTGAATTCCTGGGCGGATTGATGTCGGTCGCCGCTTCTGCTGCCGCCCTACATCCAAGCAGAAGCTGGGCTGAGGCCCGCAAGGCAACATCGTCGAGCGCGGGTACGCGCCCGCTTGCGATCACAAAACGCGTCATCGAGGTGAATGGCAGAGCCGCCGACGTCTTTGGGCTTTTCCAAGCGGATGGCACCATCGGACTGACGCTCGACGCCGGCAGCCCGTTCGACGTCGCGCTTTCAAACCAAGGCGGCGAAGCAACGCTCATCCATTGGCATGGGCTCGCGCCCCCATGGGACATGGACGGTGTACCGGACAATCCTGCAGCGCTCCTGAAGGCAAAGGAGACCCGGCATTACGCGTTTCCGGTCGGTGCGGGCGGCACGCACTGGATGCATGCGCACACGCTTCAGGAGCAGAACCTGCTTGCGGCTCCGCTGATCGTGCGAACCGCCGACGACAGGCAGCGCGACGAGCAGGAAGTCGTTATCCTGTTGCACGACTTCTCCTTCACGCCCGCCGAGGAACTGCTCGCCAAGCTGAAGGGATCTTCTACCAGTCATGGGATGGACCACAGCGCGATGATGCAGGGCATGCCATCCAACATGCAGGGAGGCCACATGTCCGGGATGGCCATGTCGAGCATGGCCCCCTTGGATCTGAACGACATCGAGTATGACGCCTATCTCGCGAACGACCGTACGCTCGATGATCCGGAAGTCGTCGCCGTCGAAAATGGTGGGCGTGTCCGTCTGCGCATCATCAATGGCGCAACAGCCACCGCCTTCACGGTCGACACCGGCACCTTGACCGGACAGTTGATCGCGGTTGACGGACAGTCGGTGCAGCCGGTTTCCGGGAACCGTTTCCCGATTTCCATGGGCCAGCGGCTCGATGTCCGGCTTAGGCTTCCGAAGTCAGCAGAAGCCCAACCCATCTTCGCGCTGCGGGAAGGCAGTACCCATCGCACAGGCATCATCCTGGCGCCGTCCCGGGCAAGGATCGCCAAGATCGCATCGCATGGGAAGGAGCCCGGACCGGTGGTCGGGCTCGACCTCGAAGAGCGGTTGGCGGCCGTCACGCCCCTTTCCGCTCGTCCTGCAGACCGTCGGTTCGATTTGACCCTTACGGGCGGCATGAGCGGCTACGACTGGCGGATCGAGGGCGGCGATGACCTTGGCGTGCGCCAAGGCGAAAGGATTGAGATCGTCATGCGCAACATGTCGATGATGTCCCACCCGATGCATCTCCACGGTCATCACTTCCAGGTCGTCGGCATAGGCGAAAAGACGCTCGGCGGTGCTGTGCGAGATACCGTTCTTGTGCCGCCGATGGGAAGCGTGAACGTCATCTTCGACGCCAACAATCCGGGTCGCTGGCCGCTCCACTGCCATAACCTCTATCACATGGCATCGGGAATGATGTCCTTCGTCGCCTACACGTAACGAGGATGAGACGGCCCGGCCGGCGCGAAGGTGCCGGGCCGTATCCTTGTTATCGGCGAGTACCCGTTGCGGAGACGATCCAATGGACGACCATAAGCACCACCACCGACATGAAGGTCACGACCATCACCATGCCGAAAAGAGCGCGGCGCCGGCCAAAGCCGCAGAGAAGCAAAGCTCGGAGCAAGAGGGGGTGATCTACACATGCCCCATGCATCCGCAGATACGGCAAAACGGCCCTGGCAACTGCCCGATCTGCGGCATGGCCCTCGAACCCGAAGTCGTCACTACCGACGCGGGGCCCAGTCCGGAGCTTGTCGACATGCGCCGGCGGTTCTGGATTGGCTTGGTTCTGGCGCTGCCTGTGCTGGCACTCGAAATGGGCGGTCACCTCACCAACCTGCACATGCTGCTTGGCGCACAGACGTCGAACTGGCTCCAGTTCATCCTGGCGACCCCGGTCGTCCTTTGGGCGGGCGCTTCCTTCTTCGAGCGGGCCTGGCAATCGATCGTCACCCGGCACCTCAACATGTTCACGCTGATCGCGATGGGCACGGGCGTCGCCTGGCTCTACAGCGTGGTCGCAACTGTTGCTCCCGGTCTGTTTCCGGCAACGTTCCAATCCAACGAGGGGGCAGTTGCGATCTATTTCGAGGCGGCCGCCGTCATCACCGTGCTGGTGCTGCTCGGCCAAGTGCTCGAACTGCAGGCGCGCGAGCAGACCGGCGGCGCGATCCGGGCGCTTCTCGACCTGGCGCCGAAAACCGCCCGCATCATCCGCAGCGATGGAACCGACGAGGATGTGGAGCTCGAGGCGGTCGCCGTTGGCGATAAACTACGCGTCCGTCCGGGCGAAAAGGTCCCGGTTGACGGCACGCTCGTCGACGGGCGCAGCTCGATCGATGAATCGATGATCACAGGGGAGTCGATGCCTGTTACCAAGGAGGTCGGGGCCAAACTTATCGGTGGTACGATGAACCAGACGGGCGGCTTCGTCATGGAGGCCGGCAAGGTCGGCCGGGATACCATGCTGTCTCGCATCGTCCACATGGTCGCCGAGGCGCAACGCTCTCGCGCCCCGATCCAGCGGCTTGCCGACGAGGTCTCCGGCTGGTTTGTTCCGGTCGTCATCCTCATTGCCGCTATCGCCTTCGCGACGTGGATGCTGGTCGGTCCGGAGCCGCGCTTCGCCCATGGACTGGTCGCGGCAGTCGCGGTGCTGATCATCGCCTGCCCTTGCGCTCTCGGCCTTGCCACCCCGATGTCGATCATGGTCGGCGTCGGCAAGGGTGCCGGCGCCGGTGTGTTGATCAAGAACGCCGAAGCGCTCGAGCGCTTCGAAAAGGTCGATACGCTGGTGGTCGACAAGACCGGAACCCTGACCGAAGGCAAGCCGAAGGTCACCGAGATTGTCGCCGTGAGCGGGGTATCGGAGGACGAATTGCTGCGGCTGGCCGCTACGCTGGAGCGCGCGAGCGAGCATCCTCTGGCAAGCGCCATCGTCGACATCGCCAGCGAACACAATGTGAAACTCGGATCTGCCGAAGACTTCGACAGTCCGGTCGGCAAGGGCGTGACGGGCGTCATCGATGGCCGCAGGCTGATCATCGGCAGTCACCGGATCATGTCCGAGGAAAAGGTCGATATCTCCGCCCTCTCGCAGAAAGCAGAAGACCTGCGCAGCGAAGGAGCGACCGTCATCTTCGCCGCCATTGACGGTCGCCTGGGCGGGTTGTTCGCAATTTCCGATCCGATCAAGTCGACGACACCGGCAGCGGTCGAAGCGCTGATCAAGGATGGCGTGCGCGTGGTGATGCTCACGGGGGACAACAAGACCACCGCCAGTGCGGTCGCCCGCAAGCTCGGCATCAAGGAGGTCGAGGCGGAAGTGCTCCCGGAACACAAGAGCGAGATCGTCGCCCGCCTGCGCAAGGAAGGCAGGATCGTCGCCATGGCCGGTGATGGCGTCAACGACGCGCCTGCCCTTGCCGCCGCCGACGTCGGCATCGCCATGGGAACCGGGACCGATGTGGCGATCGAAAGTGCCGGCGTGACGCTGCTCAAAGGCGATCTGCAAGGCATCGTCCGGGCGCGGCGGCTCAGTCACGCGACGATGGCGAACATCCGGCAGAACCTCTTCTTCGCCTTCATCTATAACGCCGCCGGCGTACCCGTTGCGGCGGGCGTGCTCTATCCCGCCTTCGGGCTTCTCTTGTCGCCGATCATCGCAGCCGCCGCCATGGCGCTTTCGTCCGTCAGCGTGATCGGCAACGCCCTGAGATTGAGGAGCGCCCGGATCTGAGACCGTAGCTCGTCGCTGGCCGCCCCGGTTGGCGGACCGGCTGCAGAACAGCATGTGGACGGGAGAGCGTCCACATGCCCACTCCCGCAGGCAAAGAACCCGGCGCACGCGTTGCACGGGCCGACCCGCCTCCTTGTGCGGGCTTTCCGGCCAAGATTTCGGCAGGCAACGAACTCCCTGATTTCGAATATCGTGGTTGCCAAGAAGGCCGGCACACTTATAGTTTCCATCTCCCCCGGCGGCTACGTCGTCGCCTCCCTCGCCGATGGAAACATCAATCTCAACGCCTGCCAGACGCCGACCCATCCCCCATCGTGCCGACCGGTCGCGCCCGATGTCTGCGATGCTCGACGTGCTCTTCTTCTGCTCGCACGGAAATGCGAGGCAGACGCTTCATGAAACCGATGCTAGGATAGTGGACATGGAAACGACCCTTTCTCCAATGCTGACCGTTTGCGGTATCGAGGAACTGCCGGGTCAGAGCAGCCGAAACGTGACCCATGTTCTGTCGATCGTCGACCCGGAACTCCCGGACCTGGAAGCTTTCGACGCTTACGGTGAGCATCGCCGCACGATCTTGCGCTTCCACGATATCATTGAGGCGGCGCCGAACCGGGTGATGCCTCGCCCGGACCATGTGGAAGCCATCCTTCGCTTTGGTACAGATTTCCTGATGCGTGAAGATCGGGAAGCCGCCAGCCATGTGCTGGTTCATTGCCACATGGGCGTATCGCGCTCGACGGCAGCCATGCTGACGCTGATGGCGCAGGCAAATCCGGAGGAGTCCGGTGAAAAGCTCTTTGCCCGCCTCGCCGCAATCCGCCCGCAGGCCTGGCCGAACTCCCAGATGATCGTCTTTGCCGATGAACTGCTCGGGCGCGCGGGCGAGCTCACCACTGCGCTCGGCCGCCATTACGGCCGGCAGATCAAGAGCCGGCCGGAATTCAGCGAGTGGATGACGTCCCTCGGCCGCCAGGCCGAACTGCAGATGGCTATCCACGACTGACGGCTGAAGGAGCGCCCTCCTTCGACTTCACGGGTAAGGGCAGCAGACCCAAGCCGCAGCGAACGCGGGTCTGCGTCCGTCGCCGGGTCCGCCGATGGACGGCACCTGCAAGGAGGCGCGCACCCGTCCTCACGTCTCGACGGCAAGGACGCTGACGCAATCGCCGGCCTTGACGAGCCCGGGGAAGTGACGGGCCGCGAGGATGCCATCCATCTTCGCCTCGACCTCCAGTGGTCGAACGCCCGTGCGGCCGATAGGATAGATGCGGGCGACAACCTCCCCTTTCTTCACCCGATCGCCGAGATCGAAGAGCGGTTCGATGAGGCCGGCGTCCTCGGCGAAGGAAAAGCAGTTCCCATCCGGCATGTCGAGCCAGGTCGTCCTTGCACTTTCGACAGCACCCTTGAGGATACCGGCCGCCTTCAACACATTCGAAACGCCTGTCTTGGCGATGCGAGCGCTTTTGGCAGTGGCCGTCCCCCCGCCGCCGAGCTCTGTGGTGACGAAGATCTTGCCCATCTCCTCCGCTGCCGTGTCGTACATGCCAACGGCGTCGATCTCCAGCATCTTCATCGACCATGGGGCGCCGAAGGCGCTGACGAGATCGAAGGCTTTTGCCTCTTGCGCCTTGTCGGGCAGGATATGGGCGGCGCAAAAGGGCAGGAAATCGAGCGTCTTGCCGCCCGAATGGAAGTCGAGCACGATATCGGCGAGCGGCAGCAGGGTGCGCTGGAAATAGTCGGCGATCTTCTCAGTGACCGTACCGTCCGGCGCACCCGGAAAGCTGCGGTTCATGTTGCCCTTGTCGATCGGCGAGGTGCGCGTGCCGGCGAGAAAGGCCGGATAGTTCATCGCCGGCACGATGATGACACGGCCGGTCACGTCCTCGACCTTCAAGGTGCGGGCGAGATCGAAGAGCGCGATCGGCCCCTCATATTCGTCGCCATGGTTGCCGCCGGTGAGAAGGGCCGTCGGCCCCTCCCCATTCTTGACGACCGTGACCGGGATCATCACCGAGCCCCAGGCGGAATCGTCGCGGCTGTACGGCAGGCGCAGAAAACCGTGCTGCACGCCTTCGGCCGAAAAATCGATCGTGGAGCTGATCGGCGAAGGACGAAGTGTGAGGTCCCGCATGGCTCAATCCTTCACGAGAAGCTTGCGCGGCACATTGGCGAGGCACTCGACGCCGGTCTCGGTGATCAAGATGCTTTCCGTCGTCTCGAAGCCCATGTCCTCGAGCCAGAGCCCCGTCATGAAGTGGAAGGTCATGCCCGGCTTCAGTTCGCTTCGGTCGCCTGGACGCAGGCTCATCGTGCGCTCGCCCCAGTCCGGCGGATAGGAAACGCCGATACCGTAGCCCGTCCGGTTATCCTTCACGATGCCGTATTTCTTGAGCACGGCGAAGAAGGCGTTGGCGATATCCTCGCAGATATTGCCGGGCCGCGCCTTTTCGAGGCCCGCTTCCATGCCTTCGAGCGTTGCCTTCTCGGCATCGAGGAAAGCCTGTGTCGGCTTGCCGAGGAAGACGGTGCGTGAGAGCGGCACGT
This sequence comes from Ensifer sp. B1-9, assembly GCF_050474445.1. NCBI lineage: Bacteria > Pseudomonadati > Pseudomonadota > Alphaproteobacteria > Hyphomicrobiales > Rhizobiaceae > Ensifer > Ensifer sp. B1-9. The sequence goes on along the minus strand of NZ_JBCHVG010000006.1, from coordinate 297,153 downwards.
GGTAGCGGTGGTAGCAGCCGGCGATCTCGAAGAACGTGCCCTCGCCGGATTTCATCGGTCGATCGTCCCAGGTCAGGTGCGGCGCGGAAGCCTCCACGCCCGAGGGCAAGAGCGGCACGATCGCCGGATAATCACCGCCGACGCCGTCAACGCCCCGTGTCCCGGCATCGTAGATTTCCGCGACGAGGTCGCACTTGCGCATGCCGACCTCGATCTTGTCGAAGATGCGCTCATGCATTTTCTCGACAATCTTCGCGGCATTGCGCATGTAGCGGATTTCCGCCTCGCTCTTGACCGCGCGCTGCCAGTTGACGAGTGCGGTCGCATCGACGAAGCGGGCATTCGGTAGGTGTTTCGTGAGCGAGGCGAAGGCGGCGGCGGAAAACCAGTAATTGTCCATCTCCACGCCGATCGTCAGCTTGTCGAGGCCACGCTCGGCGAGTTTGGCCGAGAGATAGTCCATCGGATGGCGCTCGGTGGACTGCACATAGTGGTCCGGATAGCCGATGATGTTCTCGTGCTTCAGATAGGCGGTGAATTTCGCGCCATTGGCATCCTGCCCGCGGCCGTACCAGATCGGTTCGCCCGTCGGCGGCACGACGACGCATTGGTGCACGTAAAAGGACCAGCCGTCATAGCCGGTCAGCCAGTTCATGTTCGACGGATCGCTGACGATCAGCACGTCGATACTCTTGGCTTCCATGGCATTGCGTGTTTTTTGAAGACGCGCTTCATACTCCGGAAGTGAGAACTTCAGGTTCGCTTGTTTCATCGGTTTTTCCTCTATACCCGGCGAAAAGCCGGTCTCAACTCTCGAAGATCGTGCCGGCGCCCGCCGTTGCCGCGCGGGCGGCCGCAAGCGTGGCGATGGCCGTATCCTGAATGCCCGTGCCGGTAAGATCCGCCACGGTGATCTCGTCGGGGCCGCTGCGGCCCGGCTTGCGGCCGGCGATGATCTCGCCGAGTTCGGGGAAGATCGCGCTCTCCTTCACGAGGCCCGCCTCTATGGCATGATGCAGTTCGCCGAGCCTGCGCGTCTGCTTGAGGCTGTCGGCGACATACATACCGGCGCCGGTAATCACGGCGGGCTCGATCTCGTTCTTGTGCTCGGCATCCGAACCCATGGCCGTGACATGCTGACCAGGCTGGAGCCACTCGGCCTTGAGCACCGGTGTTTGCGAAGGGGTCGTGGTGACGATGATGTCGGCGCCATCGACCGCTGCCCTGCCATCGACTACGGTTCGAACGGGAAAACCGAGGCTCCTCGTCAGCTCCGTTGCCGCGGTTTCGGCCTTTGCTGCGTCCCTCGCCCAGATGCGCGCCTCTCGGATCGGCCGCACCAGACGTAAGGCTTCGAGCTGAAGCCTGGCCTGCATTCCGGCGCCGAAGATGGCGGCAACCGCGGCATCCGGGCGCGCGAGATGCCGCGCCGCGACCGCGCCGGCCGCCGCAGTGCGCACATCCGTCAGATAGCCATTGTCGAGCAGCACGGCCTGTACCAAACCGGTCTTCGCCGAAAGCAGTACCATCAGGCCATTGGTGCTCGGCAGGCCGACCTTCGGATTGTCGAAAAAGCCGGGGCTGATCTTGATGGCAAAACCGTCGAGGCCGGGCACATAGGCGGTCTTCACGTCCACCTCGCCGCGCGCTTCGGGCATGTCGAGCCTGAGGATCGGCGGCATGGCGACCGCCTTGGTGGCGAGCGCGTGGAACGCGTCCTCCACACAGGCAATGGCTTCAAGATCGAGCGGGACGATGCGCCGGAGCTCCGCCTCGGTGAGAATTTTCATCGTCGTCATGCCGCTGTCTCCTGCAACGCATCGGCATTTCCATTGATGACCCGCCGGTGCAGGTCCATGTCTACGTTGCGACCGGAGAGGATCACCGCCACCGGCCCGTCCAGTCGGCCGAGCCGGTCGGAAAGCAGCGCCGCGATGCCGACGGCTCCGGCCCCCTCGATCACCTCACGCTCCTCGGTATAGGCATGCCGCATGCCGGCCGCGATCTCGTCTTCCGAAAGCAGGATCACCCCGTCCAGCAGAGCGCGGCACATCTTAAAGGTCACGGCATTGTCGAGGCCGACGCCGCCACCCAGCGAATCGGCAAGGCTTGCCACTTCCTCGACCTGCACCGGCCGCCCAGCATCGAGGCTGGCCTTCATCGCCGCGCCGCGCTCCATGGTGAGACCGATAACGCGGGTTTTCGGCGAACGCCCTTTCACCGCCGCAGCGACACCGGCCGCAAGCCCACCGCCGGAGAGCGGCACAAGAACGGTTGCCACGTCCGGCATTGCCTCGGCGATCTCCAGGCCGAGCGTGCCCTGCCCCGCCACGACGGCTCGATCGTCGAAGGGTGGCACCATGACGAAGCCGTCTTCGGCCACCAGCCGGTCGACCTCTGCCTGCGCCTCGTCCTGCGATTTGCCGACGATGCGGACATGCGCGCCAAGCCGGCGGATTTCCGAAACCTTGTTGTCAGGCACGAGCCGCGACATGCAGATCGTTGCGACCGCGCCTTCCGCCTTGGCCGCATGGGCAAGCGCCCGGCCATGATTGCCCGTCGAGGCAGCGACGACGCCCCTCGTCCGCTCTTCCGGCGTCAGCGAAAGCACAGCGTTCGTCGCGCCGCGCAGCTTGAAGCTACCTGTCGTCTGGTGGTGTTCGAGCTTGAGGCCGACAGGCACGCCACAGCGTTCCGAAAGCGAAGGGGAAGGTACGAAAGGCGTATGTAGAACCCGGCCCTTGATGCGCCGGGCCGCCTGTTCGATATCCGCCAATGTCACGGGAAGGTTCGACATGGGTTACCTGTCCGAATAAGCAAGCGTCATCAGGCGGCCGCGTTCCGGTCGCGCCGTCTCGTCGCCGCAAAGGCGCAGGCAGGCCCAGGCGGTGGCAAGGTTGCTGGTGACGACCGGCTTGCCGGTCGCAGCCTCGATTTCAGCCGCCACCCCCGCCGCCCGAACCGCTGTGCAGGAGATGAAGAGTGCGTCGCTATCGGGCGCAGTCGCGTCCTTCGCGAAGGCAACGATCTCCTCCGTGGAAATGCGTGCCATCTCCCGATCGTCGGTGAGGCCAAGGCAGGTAAAGCGGGCAATGTCGAAGCCGAGCGCCTGGAAATAGTCGGCCATCGGCTTGCTGGTTTCGATCGTATAGGGCGTCAGCACCGAAATCCGCTTCGCGCCGAAGGCCCTTAGGCCCGAGGCAGCCGCCGCCGTGGGCGTGACGACGGCGGCGGTGGGCTTGGCGGCTCGCACGGCCGCCCGTACTTCCGCGTCGCCTATGACGACGGAGGCGGAGGTGCAGGAATACATGACGACGTCGAGAGGTTCGTCCGGCAGGATCAACGCGGCCGCCGATGTCAGCGAGGGCTGCATGGCGCGCAGGTTTGCCGGCGTCACCGGGTTGGCGTAGGGGATGCGGGTCGCGTAGACGCCGATCCGCTCGCTCGCCACCATCCGCTGGAAGTCCACTTCCGTCGTGTGATCAGTCGCAAGGACGATCAGGCCGACGCGTTTATCGAGCGGACGATCGTCCAATTTCGGCGCACGCGCGGCGAGCTTAAGGTCGAGCGTCTGCATCAGTGTTCCTCCACCCGGGCGTAACGTTCCTCCAGCCAGCGCAGGAAGACGACGGAGATCAGGCTCATGATCAGGAAAAACACACCAACCAGCGTCATCGGTTCGATATAGCGATAGCTGCTGTTGGCGACACTTTTCGCCTGGTTCATCAGTTCGAGCACGGTGATGGCCGAGAGCAGCGGCGTCTCCTTGAACATGGCGATGAGATAGTTGGCGAGCGCCGGGATCATTGGCGGGATCGCCTGCGGCAGGATGACGTGGATCCAGGTCTGGCGTCCCGTGAGGTTCGTGGCCTTCGCCGCTTCCCATTGACCGCGCGGCACATTCTCGATGCCGGCGCGGTAGACCTCCGCCGCATAAGTGCCGTAGTGCAGCCCGAGCCCGATGATGCCGGCGAGCAATGCCGGCAGCCGAATGCCGATGTCCGGCAACACATAGAAGATGAAATAGAGCTGCACGAGCAGCGGCGTGCCACGAATGAACTCCACGACGAAAGCCGTGGCGCGGGCGATCGGCTTTGGTGCAGTCATGCGCAGGATGGCAAAGACGAGGCCGATGACGGCGGCGAGCGCCGCACCGAACACGGTGGCCAGAATGGTGATCTTCAGGCCCTCGATGAGGGTCGGCATGATTTCCCAGACGAAGTTCCAGTCCCATTCCATCGTCAGGTCCTCACGCCATCGAGGCCGCGTGTGACCCGGCGTTCCAGCCAGCGCATGCCGTGGGAGATGGCAAGCGCCATCAGGAAGTAGAGCACGAGGATCGTTGCGAAAGGAACGAGCGTGCTGCCTGTCTGGGCGCGCACCACCTGCGCCTGGAAGGTCATGTCGGTCAGCGAAATTAGCGAGACGACGGCCGTGCCCTTCAAGAGTTCGATCGCATTGTTGCAGAAGGTTGGAAGCATCAGCGGCAGGGCCTGCGGAAGAATGACGTAACGCATCGACTGATACCGCGAGAGATTGAGGGCAATGCAGGCTTCGCGCTGCTCGCGGCCGATCGCCTTGACGGCGCCGCGCACGACTTCGGCCCCATAGGCCCCGACGTTCAGCCCAAGCGCCAGAACACCCGCTTGTAGCGGCGACAGCGTCAGCCCGGCGAAAGGCAGGACGAAATAGACCCAGAAGAGTTGGACGAAGATCGAAGTACCGCGGAAAAACTCGATATAGGTGGTGGCGAGCGCGCGAACCGCCAGGAAGCGGCTGACGCGCCCGAGGCCGGCGACGAACGCCATGACGAGAGCGAGCACGGAGCCGAGCACGGTGAGCTCAAGCGTCACGAGCGCGCCTTGCAGGATCAGTCCTATGTAACCGGACCAGTCGGTCATCGTTCTTCCATATAGCAAGGGGATGGCTGCCTCTCCCCGAACGGGGGGAGAGGACGGATTGCTGCGGCGCTTACTTGGCGGCGCAGAGCTTCTCGCGTGTCGTTGACATCGCGGCCGCAGCCGAGAAGCCATAGGGTTCGATGATCTTGGCGAACTCGCCCGACTTCTTGAGCTTGGCGAGTTCCACGTCAAAGGCGTCGCGAAGCGCCTCGTCGCCCTTCTTGAAGGCCGCGCCGTCGCAATAGACCGGCGCGCCTTCGACCGGCGCCACGACTTCGACACCGGGATCGTTCGCCTTGGCGACGAGATCGTTGATCGAAAGCACCGGCAGCGAATAGACGTCGATACGGCCGTCCTGCAGCATCTTCAGCCCGCTCTGGCCATCCGGAACGACAATGACGCGTTCGCGCGGCACGCCAGCTTCAAGCGCGAGCTTCTCTTCCGTACCGCCACCGGGCGCCCCGATCTTGGCATCCGGATTGTCGGCAATATCCTTGTAGCTCTTGAGCTTGAGCGGGTTGCCCTTCTTCAGCGCGAAGGCCTCGGCATCACACAGGATCGGCTCGGAATAGGCGACGGCGCTGCAACGCTCCGGCTTCATGAAAAGACCGGCGGTGATGACATCGTGCCGGCCGGCCTGAAGACCCGGGATCATCGCGCCATATTCCGAGATCGAGGCAACGATGTCGTTGACGCCGAGGTGCTTGAAAACCTCACGCGCCACGTCAGGCGCAGCACCTGAAACCTTGCCGTCGGCGGCAACCGCCGTGAAGGGCGGTTCGTTCGCGATGGCCACACGGGCGAACCCCTGTTCCCGCAGTTCCTCAAGCTTGCTGTCGTCGGCCCAAGCGGGCGCCGCGGCGACGATCGCCGTCAGGACGCCCGCGCCGGCGGCCATGGTCAAAAAGGTCCTCATGCTCATTGTTCCGAACTCCTCTGGCTGTCCCTGTTGTTGTTTGGAGCATTGTTTCCGGGTGGCGAAGCCACTCAGACGCGGTGCCCTGCCGCGATGATCTTGCGCAGGAAGGTCTGCGTGCGCTCCTGCTTGGGATTGCGGAAAATCTCGTCGGGCTTGCCTTCCTCGACGATTTTGCCGCGATCGAAGAAGAGGATGCGGTCGGCGAAATCATGGGCGAAGCCCATCTCATGCGTGACGAGCAGCATGGTCATGTCGGTCTCGATGGCGAGCTTGCGCATGACGTTCAGCACTTCCTCGACCAGTTCCGGGTCGAGTGCGGAGGTCACCTCGTCGAACAGCATGATCTTTGGCGAGAGAGCGAGCGCACGCGCAATGGCAACGCGCTGCTTCTGTCCGCCGGAGAGTTGCACGGGCATGCTCTTCGCCTTGTCGGCCATGCCCACCATGTCGAGAAGTTCCATCGCCCGTTTCTCGGCCGCCGCCTTTGCCACGCCCTTCGTCAACATCGGAGCCAACGTGACATTGTCGAGCACGCATTTGTGCGGGAAGAGATTGAAGTGCTGGAAGACCATGCCAATCTTCTCGCGCATCTTGTGAAGATGGCGATCGTCGGCGGGCGCGAGACTGCCATTCTTCGGCATGTGATAGAGTTGGTCGCCATCGACCTCGATGTGGCCGCCGCTGATCGCTTCCAGCGTCATGAGAATGCGCAGGATCGTGGTCTTGCCGGAGCCGGAAGGGCCGATAAGCGCCAGCTTTTCACCTGGCAGCACCTCCATCGACAGACCGTCGAGTACGGTCAAGGGACCGTAGCGCTTGGTGATGTTGTCGATGCGGATGATCGGCGCGGCCATGCATGTCTCTCCCTGTTGAGACAAGTGATGCAGCAACGATGCGCGGCAATTAAAATCATGTCAATCCGAATAATAATATCAGTACAATTATTGCTCCGCTGCCCAATTGGCAGGCATCTTCCTCAGATCGCGAGCAGCAGCGCCTCCGGGTTTCCGCTGGCCAAAGAGGAGAGAATGCCGAGGCCGGTGCGCAGTTCCTGCTCGGTCGTCGAGCCGAGCGAAATGCGCACCGCCGGATGCCAGCCCTCGTCCGCCGTGCGGAAAGAAGAACCAGGCGCAATCGCGACGCCACGCAGGCGTGCCTGAGAAACGAAACCTTCTTCCGTATGCCCTTCCGGCAGCGGCAACCAGACATGCAGGCTCTGCGGGTGGGAACAGTGAGACAGGCCCGCAAGGGCCTCTTCCGCAATGGCATGGCGAACGGCAAGCGCCCGGCGCTGCCAGTTGACGAGCTCCATCGCCGTGCCGTCGCTGACCCACAGCGTCGCGATCTCCGCGATCGAGGGCGTCGCCATCCAGTTGGAAACGAGGTGTCGGTTGGCGACGGCCGCGACATAACGATCCGGCGCAGCAAGATAACCGATGCGCAGGCCCGGCACCGTGATCTTGGTGAAGCTCGTGACGTAGAGAGTGCGCTCCGGCGCATAAGCCGCGATCGGCGGTGCCCGACCTTCCACCAGCGGCCCCAGAATGTCGTTCTCGATGATCGCGATATCGTGGCGCCGTGCGACCTCCGCGAGCGCCTGCCGGCGCTCGGCGCTCATCAGCGCCGCGGTCGGATTGATCACCGAAGGCTGGAGAAATACGGCGCGGATGACGCCTTTGCGGCAGGCCTCGTCAAGCGCCTCAGGGATCATCCCTTCGCGGTCGATCGGCAAACCTTCGAGGTGGAGGCCGAGATAGCTGGACAGCGGCACGAGCGTGTGATGGCTGATCGCCTCCGTCGCAACGGTGGAACCGGGCGGCGCGACGCTCATCAGCGCCACCGTCATGCCCGAGGTGGCGCCATTCGTGAGGCTGATGTTCAGCGGCGAAACATCGAGCCCGCAGCGCGCCAGCCAGTCGGCAGCGACGTTGCGATGGCGCGGGAACACCATGTTCGGCCGGAAGGAGAGCGCCGAACTCGACGGCAGGTTTTCCGCCAGCCACGCGAAGGCCCCCCGCATGCGCTCCAGGTGCAGCTGCTCGCAGACGGGTTTGAGGATCGAGAGGTCGACCAACTCGCCGAGACGCTCGGGCAAATAGGGCGGCTCGGGTTCCTTCGGCCTTGTCTGAACGAAGGAGCCTCGGCCGATCTCGCCGGAAATGAGCCCGCGCCTAATAAGCTCGTCATAGGCGCGACTGACGGTTTGCACGGAAAGCTTCAGGTCGTCGGCAAGCTTTCGATGCGGCGGAAGGCGTGTCCCGTTCGGTAAATGGCCTTCCTGGATGGCGCGGGCAATCTGCTCGGCAAGGGAGAGATAGGCCGGCCGGCGCAATTGGGATATGTCAGGTCGCCAATTTGTCATGATTTTGACAGTGCGCAAAATCAGTTCAATTGACAACGCCAAAATGCCTTCCCATTGTCTTTTTCTACATTTTGACGTGATCTTCGCCTGGAGGGCGCCCGAATGAAACTCGACGCCATTGACCTGCGCATCCTTGAAGCGATTCAGCAGAACGGGCGAATTACCAAGCTGGCACTGGCGGAAAAGGCGGGCCTTTCACCAACGCCTTGCTGGCTGCGCCTGCGAAAGCTGGAAAAGGCGGGTATCGTAACGGGCTATCATGCCCGCGTCGCCGTGCGGCGCGTCGCACCGGTCGCCAGCGTGATGATGGAGGTGACGCTCGCCAATCATCGGCAGGCGGATTTCGAACGATTCGAGCGGACAGTCGCGGCAACGCCTGAGATCGTCGCTTGCTGGTCGGTCGGCGGCGGCGTCGATTACATCCTGAAGATCATGGCGCCCGACATCGACGCCTATCAGCGCCTCGTCGACAGCCTGCTCGACCGCGAACTCGGCATCGACCGGTATTTCACCTACATCGTCACCAAGACGGTGAAGGAGGAGACCGTACTGCCGCTCGAGACGCTGCTTCCCGCTGCCGAATAGAGAGATTGTCTACGACCGCCCCTGTCTTTGGCTCAAGTCTCTGCCGACCACCCCGGCTATAGACAATCTGTCGCCGTCCCTCTGGCAGACTTCCTCTGCACAACAAGAGGAGGCCGCCATGACCGCCGTATTTGCCCGCACCACCTTTCACGACGCCCTCGGCCGCCTTGCCGACCCGCACCTCTTGCGGGAGCTTTCCTATGTCGGAGGGCGCTGGATCGCCGGTCGTGAAGGCGCGAGCTTCAAGGTGACCGATCCTGCCTCCTCGGCAACACTCGCCTGGGTCGCGGCCCTTGATGCCGAGCAGACCGGAGAGGCCATCTCGGCCGCCACCGACGCGCTTGGCACCTGGCGCGGCATGCTGCCGCAACAGCGCGCCCAGATCCTGCGCAGATGGCATGACCTGATGCTGGAAGCCCGCGAGGACCTTGCGCTCTTGATGACGCTGGAACAGGGCAAGCCGCTTGACGAATCCCGCGGCGAGATCAACTACGCGGCGTCCTTCATCGAGTGGTATGCCGAAGAAGGAAAACGGCTTAACGCCGAAGGCGTCACCAGCCACCTTTGCGGAGCCGAGATGATCGTCCGCCGCGAGGCTCTCGGCGTGGTCGGCATCGTCACGCCGTGGAATTTTCCTTCCGCCATGATCACCCGGAAAGCGGCGGCCGCACTTGCTGCCGGCTGCACCGTCGTTGCCCATCCCTCCAGCGAAACGCCGCTTTCCGCGCTCGCCCTTGCCGAACTCGGCGAACGAGCCGGCATTCCAGCCGGTGTCTTCAACGTGCTGACGGGAGACGCCGCCACGATCGTCAGCCGCATGAACGCCGATCCGCGCATTCGGGCCATGAGCTTCACCGGGTCGACGGAAATCGGCAAGCTGATTGCGCGCCAATGTGCCTCGACCATGAAGCGACTGATCATGGAACTCGGCGGCCATGCGCCACTGATTGTCTTTGCCGATGCCGACATCGGCAAGGCCGCCGACATAGCAACGGCCGCCAAGTTCGCCACATCCGGCCAGGACTGCCTTGCGGCGAACCGGATCTATGTCGAGCGTTCCGCACTCGCGGACTTCACGGCGGCCTTCAAGGCGCGCATCGAAGCGCTGAAGGTTGCTTCAGGCCTTGAGCCGGGTGCCGAGATCGGCCCGCTGATGCATGAGCGTGCCATAGCCAAGGTGGAAGAACAGGTCGCCGATGCGCTTGAGCGCGGCGCAAAACTCCTGGCCGGCGGCAAGCGCCACCGGGCAGGCACCCTCTTCTACGAGCCGACGCTTTTGACGGATGTGCCCGACGATGCGCTGATCATGCGTGAAGAGACCTTTGGCCCGGTTGCCGCCATCACCGCGTTCGACAGCGAGGACGACGTCATCGCCCGCGCCAACGACACCGACTACGGCCTCGTCGCCTACGTCGTGACCGAGAACGGCGCACGCCAGTTTCGCCTTGGCCGTGCGCTCGAATACGGAATGGTCGCGATCAACCGCGTGAAGATCACCGGCGGGCCGATCCCCTTCGGCGGCTGGAAACAGTCGGGTCTCGGGCGTGAAGGCTCGCGCCACGGCATCGAGGCTTTCACCGAACTCAAATATCTCTGCATCGATACGGCCGCCTGAGCCCGGGCGCCACATCCATACGCGAAAGGAACGATCATGCTCGACAGAAGCAACGAACTCACGGCCTGGGACCGCGATCACTTCTTCCACCCATCCACGCATATGGGCATGCATGCCCGCGGCGAGACGCCGACCCGTGTCATCGGCGGCGGTGAAGGGGTCTATATCACCGACACGAACGGCCGGACGAGCCTCGACGCCTTTGCCGGCCTCTATTGCGTCAACGTCGGCTACGGCCGCCAAAAGATCGCCGATGCGATCGCCGCGCAGGCTAAGAACCTCGCCTATTATCACGCCTATGTCGGCCACGGCACGGAAGCCTCGATCACGCTTGCCAAGATGATCATCGATCGTGCGCCGCAAGGCATGAGCCGCGTCTATTTCGGTCTCTCCGGCTCGGATGCCAACGAGACCAACATCAAGCTGATCTGGTACTACAACAACATTCTCGGCCGTCCGGAAAAGAAGAAGATTATCTCCCGCTGGCGCGGCTATCATGGCTCCGGCGTCATGACCGGCTCGCTGACCGGCCTTCATCTCTTCCATAACGCCTTCGACCTGCCGCGCGCGCCGATCCTCCACACCGAAGCGCCGTATTTCTTCCGCCGCCCGGACCGGTCGATGGATGAAGAGCAGTTCTCGCAGGATTGCGCCGACAAACTCGAAGAGATGATCCTGGCCGAAGGCCCGGAGACGATCGCCGCCTTCATCGGAGAGCCGATCCTTGGCACTGGCGGCATCGTGCCGCCACCAAAGGGCTATTGGCAGAAGATCCAGGCCGTGCTCGAAAAATACGACATCCTGCTCGTCGCCGACGAGGTCGTGACGGGGTTTGGCCGCCTTGGCACGATGTTCGGCTCCGACCACTACGGCATGCGGCCCGATGTCATCACCATTGCGAAGGGCCTCACTTCGGCGTACGCGCCGCTTTCGGGTACGATCGTCTCGGACAAGGTATGGCAAGTGCTGGTGCAGGGTTCCGACGAGCTGGGCGCGATCGGCCACGGCTGGACCTATTCCGCCCATCCGATCTGCGCGGCCGCGGGCGTTGCCAATCTCGAACTGATCGACGAGTTAGGGCTCGTTGAGAATGCTGGCAGCACGGGTGCTTATTTCCGTTCCGAACTGACGAAAGCCCTTGGAGGCCACAAGCATGTGGGCGAAGTGCGCGGCGACGGATTGATGGCCGCGATCGAGTTCGTCGAGGATAAGGACGACCGGATCTTTTTCGACCCAGCCAAGAAGATCGGTCCGCAGGTCGCGGCAGCCCTTCTCGAACGCGGCGTCATCGGCCGCGCCATGCCGCAAGGAGATATCCTGGGTTTCGCACCACCACTCTGCCTGACAAGGGAAGAGGCCGACATCGTCGTGAAGGCGGCCGCAGATGCGGTCACGTCCGTGCTCGGCTCGAAGTAAAGCCCGGCGAGCAGGAAAGCGTGACAAATAAGAGCTTGGGCCCGGCGGGGCAAACGGCCGGGCCTAAGCTCGAAGCTGCTCGAGAATCCTTCCCTGAGTTCCCTCTCCTTGGGCTCGGTTCAGCGTCGGGGTGACGCCTAAGATTGCCACCAACGACATGGCGCTGATGATCAGCCTCGCCTGGCGCCGGCATCACTTTCGGCATGCAGGAAAGCTTTCGCGCATGGATCGAGCGAGGCGACCTTGCTACCGGTACTGGAGGCTTACAGCCCGAGCTTCGCCGGGTTCTATCTCTGTTACCCGAGCCCGCTCAACATGGCCGCGAAACCGCGCCGGGATTCTCATCCTTTGGGCTTTCGGATTCGGGCGCTTAGCAGCCCGTTAGATCTCGTCCCTGACTAGGGTTCACGTCTTTCTTGGCCAGACCGGGCGGGCAATCTTTGTTCGGGACCTTATCCTGCGCTTGCCCAGCGGCACTGTTATCATTGCTCTTCACACTGCCGGTGGTCTCGCTTGAATATGGCCTATTTCCCTTTTGGTCCGCCTTACAATTCGGGCTACCCGGCTTGCATTTTTCCAAATTCATCGAAGGCCGGCCCCCTCCGGTAGTGCTGGTGCCGGACTGCGCAGAGGCACTCAGGCTGGCCACTGAGAAAAGGGCGGCCGCTAAGACAGCGGATGCAGCGATTTTCATCTCTAAACTCCATTTGTTGTTTCCAGGCGGCGGCCTCGCACCCACTCAACGAACCTCCCGCTTCAGGAAATGTTCCCGGCGATCCCAGCGAACATCCATGGAGCTTTTCACCAAAGAGATTACCTCGAGGCTGGGCGGCCAATAGTCGCAATCGCCCGCCGGCGGCGGCCATGACCTGGTCGCCCAGTCGAAACACAGGACTTAAATATGGCCTGCAAAGCAGACCAGCCAAGGAAGATGTCAACATTCATTGGAGCACCATGGTCCGACGGACCCGCAAGACTAAGGACGAACCTCATGCGAGCGAAGTCTCCGGAACAGAAATTTCATAGCGGAGTTGGAAAGTAGTCCCCGCATGAGCGTGGGAATTACAACAATCAGACTGGAGAAGAACATGAAAACACTTGTCAGCTCCGCGCTTGCAGGTCTGTTTCTGCTCGGCGCTTCTAGTTTCGCCGTGGCTCAGTCGGTCGTTATCAGCCCAGAGCAGGAAACGGTCGTTCGCGAATACGTAAAGAAGAAGCCAATTGCTTCTATCAACCTGCCTGGAGTAGAGCTCAATGTCGGCTCGACGGTTCCCGAGACAGTAGAACTGCATACGATTGACGCGCCGGACGTGAAGTATCGTTATGTGGTTGTTGACAACCGCACCGTGCTGGTGGACCCCGAGACCCGCAAGATTGTTCGGGTTCTCGACTAATCCTCGTACACGCGCCCCTTCCCTTCAGGGAAGGGGCAGCTCGGCCGTGCGGGGCTGGAGGCGGTTCGATTGCAGTGAGCGGCGGGCCGACCAACCTCGAGCGATAGGAAACATTCCCTGTGGGACTTCAGCCGCTGTTCCAGAATTTAGTTTCGTCGTCATGCGGAGCCATCGCGTTAATTTCTCCAGGGCCCATGTGAAGCCCCTCCCTTTCTCAGGACAGGTCAGCTGTTGCGACAATGCTCTGATGAACTTCTCTTGGTGAGCCGTTGTCAGCGCTGAATGCGAAACCGATACCTGATAGCGCAATCGACAGTGAATCCGAGAGCGCGAGGGCAAGGCACTCGCGACCTCGAAAGGCTCCGGCGAGAACGGATCGAGCGGAACCTGCTCGCCGCGGCCGGAAGGCAACACCAAAGGCTCGAAGCGCTTCTGGAGCTGCTTAGTGATTTTGACCCGAACGAAACCGACGCGATTGACGACGGCACGCTGGTCGAGGCAGGCCTGCTCTTCGCCGATATCGCTGCAGCCGCAGAATTGGGGGCCTATCTGCCACGACACTCGCGCCAGGTGCGCCATTCATCCGACGTGATGCCCGACCAGCCGACGGCAAAGGCTGCTCCGGGTTCGTCGTTCATGCGGTTCTTCCTCTCGACAGGTGTTCCTTCCGGACGCAGATTGCCCCTTTTTCGACTATCGGGACGCAGATGGCGCACCGCAGTTGTAGCGGATGCATCGGCACACGAAGAAGCGCGGGACCGGGGAACCGGAACTCACGCCTGCACGCCTGTGGTAGGCTAGAAACGGTCGACGTCGACGATCGCCTCGGCGAAGGCGGACGGCGCCTCCTGCGGCAGGTTGTGGCCGATGCCGCCGGTGATCAGCCGATGCTCGTACTTGCCGGAGAAACGTTTTGCATAGGCCGCAGGATCCGGATGCGGAGCGCCGTTGGCGTCGCCCTCAAGCGTGATGGTGGGGACGGTAATGGTCGGGAATTCGGCGAGCCGTTTTTCGAGGTCGTCATATTTTACTTCGCCCTCGGCGAGACTGAGACGCCAGCGGTAATTGTGGATCGAGATGTCGACATGGTCGGGGTTCTCGAGCGCCTCGGCGCTCTTGTCGAAGGTGGCATCGTCGAAATTCCACTTGGGCGAGGCAAGCTTCCAGATCAGCCTGGCGAACTCCTTGTGGTTCTGCTTGTAGCCGGCATAGCCCCGCTCGGTGGCAAAATAGAACTGGTACCACCAGGCAAGCTCCGCCTGCGGCGACAGCGGCTTCCTGTTCGCCTCCTGGCTGCCGATGAGATAGCCGCTGACCGAAACCATGGCCTTGCAACGCTCGGGCCAGAGGGCGGCGATGATGTTGGCGGTCCTCGCGCCCCAATCGCAACCGCCGATGATTGCCTTCTCGATCTTGAGGGTGTCCATCAGAGCGACAATATCGGCGGCGATCGCCGCCTGTTGGCCGTTGCGAGGTGTGTCGGCGGAGAGAAACCGGGTCGTGCCGTAGCCGCGCAGATAGGGCACGATCACACGATAACCGGCATTTGCCAGCAACGGCGCAACGTCCACATAGGTATGGATGTCATAGGGCCAGCCGTGCAGCAGGATCACGACGGGAGCGTCGCTGACGCCAAGTTCGGCATAACCGACGTTCAAGACACCCGCATCGATCTGCTTGATTGCAGCAAAGGATTTGTTCGTTCCGGGGGTGATGGCCGGCAGGCGCGGAGCCTCGCTGTTTCCCGATTGAGCTCTGGCGACGCTTGCCGAAACGAACTGCGTCGCCGCCAGCGAAAGCGCGATTGCGCCGATGAAACGACGGCGTGGGTGGTTGATTTCGTCCGACATGGCTGCCTCCGGTGAACTGAATTGTCATCAGATATGGAGCGCCGATGTATCGCGGTCGTGTGCTCAGCGGCTCACATTGAAAGCGCATGTAGAAAAGGCAGATCTCGGACACACGGTGATACAATCATCCTGCGGCCGCTTCTCTGCCGTCTAAGATCAGGCGATGCCTTCGCGCGCATTGCGCCGAATCGTCTGCGGTGGCTGTCCGAGCGTACGCAGAAAAGCCCGACGCATGCGGTCGCTGTCGGCGAAGCCGGTTTCCTCGGCGATCACGTCCATCGAGTGGCGCCCCTGCTCCATCAGCAGGCGCGCCGCTTCCACGCGCAAATGCTCGACCGCTTTCGCCGGCGACTGTCCGGTCTCGGAACGGAAGGCCCGACTGAACTGGCGCGCACTCAATCCTGCAGCATCCGCCAGTTCCTCGACGGACAAGACGTTGCGCAGGTTGGCCTTGGCATAGTTGACCGATTTCTGGATGCGATCTGACTTCGGGTCCAGTTCGAGCAAGGCGGAAAACTGCGACTGACCTCCGGCGCGTCGGTGGTAGACAACCAGCTTGCGGGCGACCTGGCGCGCGACGTCCTCGCCATGATCCTTCTCGATCATCGCCAGCGCCAGATCGATGCTGGCCGTCATGCCGGCAGAGGTCCACACGCTGCCATCGACGATGAAGATCCGATCTTCCTCGACCTGCACCTCGGGGAAACGCTCCCGCAACTGACGTGCGAATACCCAATGGGTCGTGGCGCGACGGCCGTCGAGCAATCCGGACTCCGCCAGGATGAAGGCACCGGTGCAAGGCGCGGCCACCCGCCGCGAGGCCTTGAGCGCGTGGCGTGCGAAGGCGACCAGTCCGGAAGATACCGGTTCGATTTCGGTGCCCGCGCCAAACATGACCGTGTCATAGATCGTCTCGTCGAAGGCTTTCGTCAGGACGCCGAAGCCGGCGGACGACTTGATCTCGCCGCCGAACTCCGACAGCAATTCAATCTCGTAGGCCTGTTCGCCGAGCGCCAGATTGGCGATTTCGAAGGCGGTGACCGCCGCGAACCCCATGAGCTGGAACCTTGGAAAGACGACGTAGCCGATCCGGTGCATGTCAAACACCCTGTCTGGAATGGTCGTTTATACCATATTTGCGCCATAGGGGAAACGCGACGGTCGAGGCTGCTGCCTATTCGGGAAGCGGCTTTCCGGCCTGCTCCGCGACCATGTATTCGGCATACCAATCCGGCCAATTGTGATCGTGCTCACCGCCATTGCGTTTCTCATGCTCGCCGTGCGCGGCGGCGGCGCGACGCAGTACTGCGGCAAGATCAGCAACCGAAGCGAAGCCCGTAACGTCGCCATCGACACGTCCGGGCAAACGCTCGGTCACTTCCTGAAGCAGCCAACCGTTGCCGTCGGGGTCGCTGAAGGTCGCGTAGGAGCGGTAGCTGCGGCGCGCCGGATCGCGACCGACGATCGGCGGCTTTCCGGGGCCTTCGCGGTGGAACACCTCGCTCACCTCGGCGCCGCGTTCAATGAGTTCGGCACGCGCGGCTTCGATATCCGAGACGACGAGATAGAGACCGCCGGCCGAGCCGGGGGTGGCCGAGGTGAGCCCCGTGCCAAAGTGGATCGACGCCGGCGAGCCCGGCGGCGTGAACTGGACGACGCGAAACGTATCGCCGACGGGAAAGTCGGCATCGAGTCGCCAACCAAGACGACCGTAGAAGGTCTTGGCGCGATCGACGTCCGAGACCGGAATGACGGCGACCTCCAACTTCAGGTCAACCGAAGGCGCTTTGTTGTTGCTATCTGCACGTGTCATGACACTTCTCCTGTTGTTGCGACGACGGGCGCGCTTGCCGCACGCCCCTTTCCGTCAGCTCGGTTGACGCAATGACTTGAAGGAGGCTCTCAGTTCATCGACCAGGGCCTCCGGTTGTTCCCAGGCTGCAAAGTGCCCCCCCTTGGCGAGGCGATTATAATGGATAAGCTTGGGGAACGCCTTCTCCGCCCAGGACTTCGGTGCCTGATAAAGCTCGTCCGGGAAGGCGCTGACGGCCACCGGGATCTGCACGCCCTTCGGCTGGAAGAAGGCGAGCTTGTTCTCCCAATAGAGACGCGCCGACGATACGGCGGTCTTGGTCAGCCAATAGAGCGTGATATTGTCGAGCACGTCATCGCGCGTCAGCCCCTCTGACTGGCCATCGAAGACGCGGGCGATCAGTTCGTAGCTGCGGGCGTCATGGTCGAGCATCCAACTCGCTAGGCCGATCGGGGAGTCTTCGATGCCATAGAGCGTCTGCGGACGCTTGTTCATCTCCTGGGCATAGGACAACCCGTTCCTGTAGAAGAAATCGAGCTGATCATAGGCATGGCGCTCGTCGGCCGAAAGATCGGATGGTGCCGGGCCGCCGGCATCGAGGCTCTTCTGGATCTCGGCCGGCACGGTCGCCGGCATGTTGGTGTGAATTCCGAGCAAGCCGGCCGGCCGCTGCAGAGCCATCTGCTCCGTCACAGCGTCCCCCCAGTCGCCGCCCTGCGCGACATAGTGGGTATAGCCGAGACGCTGCATCAGCACCGCCCAGGCGCGGGCGATCCGGACGGGATCCCAGCCGCGTTCATTCGGCTTGCCGGAGAAGCCGTAGCCCGGCAGCGAAGGAATGACGACGTCGAAGGCATCGCCCTCGCTGCCGCCATGGGCCGTCGGATTGGTCAGGGGATCGATGATCTTCAACTGCTCGATGATCGAGCCGGGCCAGCCGTGGGTGATGATGAGAGGCATCGCATTCTTGTGCTTCGACCGCACATGAATGAAATGAATATCGACCCCGTCGATATTGGTGACGAACTGCGGCAGGTCGTTGAGCTTCTTCTCCAGCTTCCGCCAATCGTACTTGGTCGCCCAATAGTCGGCGAGCTTCTGGATGGTTGCGAGTTGCACGCCCTGGGTGCCGTCGTTCACCAATTCGCGATCCGGCCACCTGGTGGCCGCGATGCGCTGCTTGAGGTCGAAAAGCGCGGCGTCGCTCGCATAAAACTGGAACGGCCGAATGGATTCGTCGGCCGCTTGCTTTGCGGCCGCCACGATCGGAGCGCCGCCCGCCGAAGAAGCTCCTGCGGCATGGGCAGCGAGCGGAGGAAGCAGGATTGCGATCGCTCCCGACAGCGCGAAGGCGGCCAAGCGACTGCCCTTGGCGATTGGCAAATAGCGTCTGGACATCATCATTCTCCTGGTTCGAGTGTTGAGGCGATGCCGACGGCATCGCCGTGCAATTCCGGGATGGGAGGAGCCCGGAAGGAGATCGGGGCTATCCCCCGACGTTGTAGCGAGCGGCGGGTGCGCTCCTGGAAAGGTTCGGCATGAGTTTCTGCCGGGCCGCCTCATAAGCCGCCCAATCACCGGCATCCGGCAGCGCCGGAATGGTGATCACTTCGCCCTGATCGAGGCCGGCAAGGGCTGCATCGACCATGTCCTCGGCCTGCATGACGATCTCGCTCGGCACATGGTCGAGCGGCGTACCGGCGATGCCCCAGAAATCCGTCGCCGTCGCACCGGGCAGCACGGCCTGGATCCGGATGTTGTTGTCGGCCAGTTCTTTCTGCAGCGACAGAGTGAACGCCAATACGAAGGCCTTCGTACCACCGTAGACGCCGTTCAGGAGTTCGGGCGCAACGCCGACGATCGAAGCGATATTGACGATAGTGCCGGTACCGCGTGCGACAAATCCCGGCGCGGCCGCATAGGTCAGCCGCGTCAGGGCGTTGACATTCAGCGTGATCATCTCCTCCATCTTGTCGATATCCGACGCCAGTAACGGCGCGGTCGCGCCGACGCCGGCATTGTTGATCAGTACCGTGATGCTCGCATCGCTCTGAAGCAGAGCTTCGATCCGCTTCAGATCTTCCTTCTTGCCGAGGTCTGCAGGCACAACCTCGATGCCGCGCCCGGTCTCGTCGGCAAGACGATTGGCTAGGTCATTCAGGCGTTCACGGTTACGGGCAACGAGGATGAGGTCGAAACCCCGGCGCGCCAGCCGATCGGCGTAGATCGCGCCGATGCCGGAGGACGCGCCGGTGATCAATGCAGTTCCTTTGGAATTCGTGTTCATTTCAAGCTCCTTTGCCTTGGGTTTGGAGCCTCGATGGTAAGGCCGAATGCCGATGGCTAAAATGTCATAATTCCGGCATTTTGAGCCATCGGATTCTGTAGTGAGGCCGGCTTCATCCGCCAACACGCGAGCCCTAGAGCCCAGCCTCGACTTCCTCCTGCAGGACCTCGTCGGAATAGGCGGCGTCCTGCGACGGCGAGGCATCGCCGCTCACCACCTCGGACATCGAATTGGCAAAGATCGCAGCCAGGGCCCCGGGCTCTCTCGGATCACTGTCCCAGGCACAGGGCGTTACTGCGAGCGCGGCAATGGCAAAAGCTGCGATGAAGGTGCGCATGGTCTGCTCCTGTTTTGATATGGGCTCACCGGTCCAAACCGATCTGGCCGCCAGTTTCGGGCTCGCACGTATTGCTGTTGTGTTCGGAGCGCCGCAAAATTGTATCGGCATGTACGGAGAGCCGCCGGAAATGCGGACCGCCGTCAGGCCATGTCCGGAGATCATCCAAAGGTGAAAACGAAGGCTTCGGCGCCAGGCTCGAGGAAGCGGATCTCAAAGGTCCGTTCGCGCGCTTCGCCGGATTGGCGGACGAGCTGGTAAAGGCGGGTCTCCGTGACGGTGCCCTTGCCCGCCGCATCGATATCCGAGCCATGGTCTCTTCCGGGCGGCGCCCCGTCGACCGTCACCTGAAACGGTACGGGCTTGCCGCCGGCGCGCGGGCCGAGCACCAGGTGCAGGTCGCGGGCATGGAACCGGTAGGTGATGCCGCCGCCAGCTTCGTTGAGGCTTGCCTGTTCGGCGCCGACCGTCCAGTTGCCGGTAAGGCCCCATTCATTGAGGCGCGGTTCGGCGACGGTGTAGTGCTTTGCTGTGTCAGCCGAGACACCTTCCGGCGAGCTGAAGTTCGCGGCCCGTGCATAGCCGATATAGGTCTCGCCGGAGCCAAGCCGGGCCAGGTCCGGCGACGCTTCAGCGCCCTTCGCATTCGGCGTGACGAACTCGTTTTCGGCCTTTTGCTTGCCTGCTGCTTCCGCGAGCAGATCCTGGATCACCCGCTCGGAGCCTTCATAGTCGCCCTCGCCGAAATGGGTGTAGCGGATCTGCCCTTCGGCATCGATGAAGTAGTGGGCCGGCCAGTAGCTGTTTGAGAAGGCGCGCCAGATGGCAAAGTTGTTGTCGATTGCCACGGGATAGGTGATTTTGAAGTCACGAACCGCCTTTTCGACGTTGTCGATCTGCTTTTCAAAGGCGAACTCTGGGGCGTGCACGCCGATGACGACGAGGCCCTGGTCGCGATACTTCTCCGCCCAGGCCCGCACATAGGGGATGGTGCGAATGCAGTTGATGCAGGAGTAGGTCCAGAAGTCGATGAGAACAACCTTGCCGCGAAGCTCGGCTGGCGTCAGCGGCTTCGAATTCAGCCATTGAACGGCGCCATCGAGCGACGGGAACATGCCTTCTACAGGAAGGTCGCTGCGAAAGGCCGCTTGGCGCCTATCCTTCGCAGCAAGAGAAAAGCGGGTGCCCGCGACGTCCACAGGGGCGGCATTGCCACGCAACTTATCGAGAATTGCCTGTTCGAAGCCGGCGGTGCCCGCATAGGAAAGGCGTGCCAGTAGTCCGGTATCGAGGCCAAGAGCGATCGCCGCCACGCCGGCAAGGACAGCAACGCCCAAAACCTGGCGGATGCGGTCCCCAACCCCAAGGAAGCGCTTCATCACCGCAAACACCCTGGCGCCGGCAAGGACCGCGAGCGCCAGTGATGTAGCCGCGCCGCCCGCGTAAGCCGTGAGCAGCAAGGTCGTCTGAACATTTGCCCCGTTCAACGCCGCACCGGTCAGCACCAACCCAAGCACGGGACCGGCACAGGGCGCCCAGAGCAATCCGGTCGCAACGCCGAGGAGGATGGCGCCGCTGACGCTCCCCTTCTCCCCGGTTGCCGCTTTCCTGGACAGGCGATTGCCGAGCGCGACGAACGGGCCCGTCGCGAAAGCGGCGGCACGCGTCGACAGAAGCGTCGCGCCAAAGACCGCGAGCAACGCGATCGCGGCGTAGCGGCCAAATGCGTTCGCCTGTACCGCCCAGTTTCCCCCGAGTGCGGCGAGCGAGGCGATGCCTGCAAAGGTCACGATCTTGGCGAGCAGCATCGGAAGAATGCTCGTGGAAAAGGGCTGCCCTGCCCGCGCAAACACAAATGGCAGAACCGGAAGGATACAGGGGCTGACGATGGTCAGCACGCCTGCGAGATAGGCTACAACGAACAGGATCATCATCGTTCTCCGCACTGGATGGATGCGCCAGGGCATCGATCGCGCTTGACATGCGCAGCAGAGAACCATCGCGACGTATCGGCGATGTTTTCGACCGGGGCGGATTTGTATCGTAGTGCAGCAGGGCGCCTTGATCGTCACACGATCCTTGGCATTCGGCTCGGCTGCCCTGCCTTCCCGCTTTCCGCAGAGTGTCCGATCAACATAGCCAGAGCGATGTAAACCCGTGCATAACGTGCCGCGACAGGGGCTTCTCGCTATCGCGCCACCTTCGCCGCCTGCAGACAGGCCGCCTCAATTGCGCAGTTCGATCCATACCGGCGCGTGATCACTCGCGCCTTCCAGACCGCGGATTTCCCGGTCGATGCCCGCGCCGATGAGTTTGCGGGAGAGCTTGCGGCTGAGGAGCATGTGGTCGAGCCGAAGCCCGGCATCGCGCTGCCAACGGTTCCGGCGATAATCCCAGAACGTAAAAAGCTCCTGCTTCGGATAAATCTTGCGCAGCGCATCAAGCCAGCCCTGATCAAGGAGCTCGCGAAATGCTGCGCGGCTTTGCGGCTGGACCAACGCGTTGTCATCATAGGAGGTGGTCGGGTAGATATCGCGCGGTTCCGGAACGATGTTGTAGTCGCCGGCAAGCACGACCGGCAGGTCGAGGGCGTAGAGCTCGGCGGCGTGTTTGGCCAGACGCTCATGCCAGGCGAGCTTATAGGCGTATTTCGGGCCGGGCTGCGGGTTGCCGTTGGGCGCATAGAGGCAGGCAACCAGGGTGCCGCTGATGGCGGCCTCGATGTAGCGCGCCTGGCTGTCCGATGGATCGCCGTCGAGCCCGATGCGGGTCAAGACCGGCTCGCTGTCGCGGGCGAGGATCGCCACACCGTTCCAGGCCGACTGTCCTTGCCAGACCGCGCCGTAACCGGCCGCCTCGATGGCCGATCGCGGAAACTGGCGGTCGGTCGCTTTCAATTCCTGCAGGCAGACGATATCGGGTTTGGCCTCGTCCAGCCAGGCGACCAGGTTTTCGAGCCTCTTGTTGATGCCGTTGATGTTGAAGGTGGCGATCTTCATCCCGGCGTCAAGATCATTGCGTCAGCCGCGCGGCCCAGGCTGCAACCGCGTCGGCCACAGTCCTCAGGTGGTCTGCCGTCGAAAAGCCGGAAATGCTCTTGCGCGGCTTGAGATCATGGTCGCCGTCCTCGAGCCACAGGACTTCGATCGCATCGGAAAGCGTATAGCCTGGAACCTCCTCGCGCGTGCCGAACTCGTCGCGGGTTCCCTGGCAGATCAGGGTCGGCGTCCTAAGGCCGGCCAGATGCTTCGTGCGCAACTGCTCGGGCTTTGCCGGCGGATGGAAGGGATAGCCGAGGCAGAGAAGCCCGATGATCCTGCCGGTCGCATGAAGATCGTCGGCGATCATGCTTGCAACCCGCCCACCCATCGATTTGCCGCCGATGACGAGCGGGCCTTTCGCGCCGAGCGCGTTGACGGCGGCCACATATTCCGGGTTGAGGGTTTCAGCGCGCGGCGGCGGCTTGCGTCCCTCCGACGTTCGTCTTGCCGCCATATAGCCGAACTCGAACCGCGCGACGCGAAAGCCTGCTGCGGCGAGCGCCTTGGCGGTCGCGTCCATCGACGCGGAATCCATCGGCGCGCCGGCACCGTGGGCAAGCAGGATGGTTACGGGCGCATCCTCAGATCCATCGAACAGGAATTTCTCGCCCATCTCAGCCCGCCGTCCTTGGACGCAACTGCAGATCGACGTACTGCACGCCGCGTTCGGCCGTTCGCGCCCACTCGCTATCGCTGTCGAGGTCGAGATAGCGGCTCCACCAGCGTCTGGCCTCCGCAAGGTCGCCGGCATCAAATTCGAGTTTTGCCAGATTGAAAACGGCGTCGGCATAGTCGCCGTCGAGCTCGATCGCCTTCTTGAGGTGCCTCCGGGCGGCGTCGACCCGTCCCCGCTCGCTCATCAGCCCGGCCAAATTGAACCAGGCCTCGACAAAGGATGGATCGAGCTTGATTGCGCGGGCATAGTCATGCGCCGCATCCAAGTCCCGTCCCGCGGCCTTGAGGCAGTTGGCGCGATTGAAAGCCGCGACTGAATCCGTCCGGTCCATCGCGAGGTAGCGCTGGTAAAAGGCGGCGGCTTGCTCGTAATCGCCATTCGCCTCCGCCTCCTCAGCGAGATCGAAGAGGTCCTCCAGGGCGGCATCGTCGGGCGTGTCGAGATCGAAGAGCAGTTGTCCATTCAGCTCACTCAGCCCCGCGGCGCTGCGAGCATATATCGTATTGGTACCATCGTGATGCAGGGAAAGCGCCGTCAGCGAGGCGACCTGTCCGGAGCGATGCACGGACCGGGCGATTGCACCCCAACTCGCCCCGCTCGTGATCAGTTCTGCATACTTCCTGGCGAGGATCAGGTCGCGGAATGAATAGGGTTCGCTGTCATGCTCGAAGGCATCGAACAGGGACAAGAGATCGAAAACCCGTGGGGAGAGCTTGGCCTGATCGACCAGCGACTGGCGCGTCAGCGCCGATGCCACCGGCACCGACAGCAGCCCCAAGAGGCGGAGAAAGCCGTTCTCGCTGACGAGCCACCGCCCGGCTGCGCGCTCCGCCTCGAAGCGGGTTTCGATTTCAGCTTCGCTCCACTTCGTCAGCAGGCTGCGGCCGAACACCAGATGTGTCGTCTGCCGTGTGACGCCACGCCGCAAATGCCCGAATTGCCGCTCGACCTCCCGCGCCACGAGCCGACGTGGGAAGGCCGAGAGAGCACCAACGATGCCGAATGTCTGGCCAGCAACCGCCATCAGGCTTTCTTCTTCGCGGTCGACTTGGCGGCCGTACGCTTGGCCGGAGCTGCCGCCTTGGCGGTTTCCTTGGCCGCCGGTTCGGCCTTGGTCTTGCTCTTTGCCGGCGGCTTCGACTGCGACAGGCTCGCCTTCAAGGCGTCCATGAGATTGATGACGTTGCCGCGTTCAGGTGCTGCGGCGATGATCGGCTTGTGGCCTTTGAGCTTCTCGCGGATCATCTTCATCAGCGCGATCTCGTAACGATCCTCGTAGTTCTTCGGATCAAAGACCGTCATCTTCTGCTGGATCAGCGCTTCGGCAAGCTGCAGCATTTCCGGGTCGGGATGACCGACAGGAATGTTGCCGAAATACTCAGCGGTTCCGCGCACTTCGCTCGGATTCCTCAGCGTGCACACGAACATCCCCGTCTCGCGTGCGCCGATGGTTACCACCCGCTCGCGGCTCGAAAGAACCAGCCGCGCGATCGCCAGCTTGCCGGTCCTCTTCAGCGCCTCGCGCAGGACCACGAAGGTTTCCTCCGCCATCGCGCCATCGGGTGCCAGATAATAGGGCGCGTCCTGGTAGATCACGTCAACGGAGCCTTCATCGACGAAGGCCTCGATGTTCATCGTGTGATTGGATTCGATCTTGACGCTCTCGAGATCGCTGTCCTCGATGATGATGTATTTCTTGTCTTCGTATTCGTAACCCTTGACCAGGTCCGAGCGCTCGACGAGGCCGAGCTCGGGGTCGACCGGCTTCATGTTGATCCGGTTGTGGGTATCCTTGTGAAGCTGATTGAAGCTGATCCGTTCGCTCGAACTGGTCGCCGGATAGAGCCTGACGGGACAACTGACGAGACTGAGTTTGAGATAACCCTTCCAACTTGCCCTGGGCGCCATGATTGTCTCCTACGCGGCCAAACGCATTATATCCTCGTTTCGGACAGAAGCGGCAAATCCTCGGCAAAGTCGTCGATATCCGCCCAGGGATCGCCGAAAGTATCCAGAAGTCCAGGCAGCGAAGAATAGTTCAAATCCTCCGGAGCGTCGATAGTCTCCAGATCCGCCCAGTTGAGCGGCGTCGAGGCGGGCAGATTTGTGCGTGCGCGCAGCGAATAGGGTGCAGCCGCCGTATGGCTGCGGGCATTGCGATGGAAATCGATGAAGATGCGCTTGATGCGGTTCTCCTTGCCCATCGTGGTGGTGAAGGTCTGCGGTGCGGTCGCCGCCAGCCGTGACGCGATCGCGCTCGTTGCCTGATGCGTCTTCTTCCAGTCAAGCTTCGGCGTCACCGGCACGACGACGTGGATGCCGCTGCCGCCGGAAGTCTTGACGAAGGGGACGAGGCCGAGCGCTTCCAGTTCGCCGCGGATGTGGATCGCGGCCTCGACCACGTCGCGCCAGGCGATGCCCTGGCCGGGATCGAGGTCGAAGACGATGCGGTCGGGCTTTTCCAGCCGCTCGCGCTTTGTGCCCCAGCTATGGAGCTCGATCACGCCGAACTGTGCCAGCGCCAAATACCCCTTCGTGCCTTCGATCGAGAGAAAGGACTTGGTTTCACCTTCGGAATTGGTCGACTTGAAGCTGACGATCGAGGGGGGCATTCCGGTGAAGGGATGACGCTGGAAGAAGCAATCCGCGCGCTTTCCTGTCGGGCAACGGAAGAGCGACACCGGGCGCCCGAGAATGTGCGGCAGCATGAAGTCGCCGACGAGCGCATAGTAGAGGGCAATGTCGAGCTTGGTCGGTCCGGATTTGCCGAATACCCGGCGGTCGGCATTGGTGACCTGGATGCTTGCGAGATCGGCATCGGTAATCAGCCGCTTGCGCGGCGACCGCGCCGGCGCCGAAAGCTCGACATCGCGAAGCCCCTTGAACACTGCATGGCGCAGCAGATTGTCGGAGGTGCGATTGGAGTAATGGATGCGG
The DNA here is from genome assembly GCF_050474445.1 of Ensifer sp. B1-9. Taxonomy (NCBI): domain Bacteria; kingdom Pseudomonadati; phylum Pseudomonadota; class Alphaproteobacteria; order Hyphomicrobiales; family Rhizobiaceae; genus Ensifer; species Ensifer sp. B1-9. The sequence continues at coordinate 271,020 of NZ_JBCHVG010000006.1, read as the reverse complement.
GCGCTCAACACCGGCCGAACCCAGGTGATTTCCCTTGGCCCGCCTTCAAGCGCGGCCGCGTCACCGTGTAACGCCTCCAACCGAGTGAGCAACTGCCCGGCGGTTTGCGCATCGAATCCGGTTCCGACCTTGCCGCGATATTGCAGCTCACCATCTTGCCACTCGCCTAGAGCCAGGGAAGCAAGACCTTCGGCCGCCTCAGAGGTCGTGTACCCGGCGATTACGAAATCACCGATCTGAAGGGCTTTCGTCTTGGTCCAGGTCTGCGTACGGCCGCTTCGATAGGGCGCCGAGGCGCGCTTCGAAACGATCCCCTCCAGCCCCAATTCCGAGGCCTGGTCGTAAAGCCCGTGTCCATCGCCCTCGACATGATCGCTGAACTGAATGGCCGAGCGGCTGGATACCTGCCCCTGAAGCAGTTGCGCCAACAGCCCTTTCCGCTTTTCCAGCGAGACTTCGGTCAGGTTCCACCCATCGAGGTAGAGAATGTCGAAGGCATAGAAGACCAGCTTGCTGTCGGCACCGGTCGAAAGCGCGTCCTGTAAAAGCGCGAAGCGGCTGATGCCGTTGTCGTCGAGAACGACGATCTCTCCATCGATGATCGCTTCGCGGCAGGGCAGCTTCCGAAAGGCGTCTGGCAGGTCGCCGTAGCGTTTCGTCCAGTCCAATCCGCTGCGCGTGATCAGCCGGACGTGGCCGTCCGAGATATCTGCCATCGTCCGATAACCATCGAACTTGATCTCGTGCAGCCAGACCTGCTTATCCGGCGGACCGCCCGGCGGCTTCGGAGTTTGGCTGGCAAGCTGCGGCTCGATCCGCTGCGGCTTTGGACCTTTCACCGCGCCCGGTAGCGCGCCGGGTCTGAGAACGATCCGCTTTGCCGGCTTCTTCGGCGGCTCGGCCAGTTCCTCGATCCGCCGCCCGCTCTTTACGCTTTCGGGACGCGACGTCAGGATGTCGACCTCAGGGTCGGCGGCAAGGTCATGCTCCTTGAAGAGCAGCCAGTTGCGCTGTTCCCCCTCACCCGGCTTCGGCTTCAGCCGTGTCAGCATCCAGCCGCCATTGAGTTTTTCGCCGGCCAAACGAAACTTGAAGGCCCCGGTCTTCAGGCTCTTCTCGATATCGTCCATCGGCGCCCAGACGCCGGTATCCCACACGATCATCGGCCCGCCGCCATACTCTCCTTCCGGAATAACCCCCTCGAAGTCGATATAGTCAAGCGGGTGGTCCTCGGTCTCGACCGCCAGCCGCTTGTCCGCGGGATTGAGAGACGGTCCCTTCGGAACCGCCCAGCTTTTCAGGACGTCGCCGACCTGAAGCCTGAGATCATAATGATCGGCCGTAGCGTGATGCTTGTGCACGACAAAACGATTGCCCTCCCCGCCGGTTTCTCCGGCGGGCTCTGGCGTCCTGGAAAAGTCCCGCTTCGCGCGGTAGGCCGTGAGCTTCGACGTCGCCATGTCGCAAAGCTAGGGCGTGTTCGCAAAGGTCGCAATATCTGCCGAAGGCACGGGGAATTCTGCGGCCATGCTCGTACCGACTTCGGAAAGCGATTGCTTTCCTATGTGGCCTCGACTAAGAACCACCAAGGAATTTGGAAAGTCACGATGGTCGAAAAGCAGAAATCGCCACGCTCCCGTGGCCGCCCCCAGGCCCGTTCCGACGACGAGACCCGCAAGGTGATTATCCTGGCCGCCGAAAGGCAATTCTGCGACCTCGGCTATGAGACCGCTAATATCAACGTCATCGCCCAGAATTCCGGCGTCTCCACCAAGACGCTTTACCGCCTCTTTCCCACCAAGGCCGATCTCTTCGAGTGTGTCATCTCCTTCAGGATCGCAGAATTCGTGCTCGAAGCGGACGAAGAGTATTTGGACCACGTTAACGTCAAAACCGGTCTCGTGCGGCTGCTTGCCGCCTATGGGCACCTCGTTCTCGCGGCCAATACCATCGCGATCACACGTCTGGTGCTCGCGGAGGCGGAGCGCTTTCCGGAGATCGCCGCCACCTTCTGGGAGCGGGCGATCGAGCGGACAAACGCAACACTGGAGCGCTGGCTGGGGGCGCAAGCCGCTCTCGGTCGCCTCGTAGTCGACGATCCCCGTATGGCGGCGGGCATGTTGCGCGGAATGATGGCGATGGAGCCGCAACGCGCCGTCATGATGGGCCGGATCAGCGGTATCGACGAGGCGACGATCATGGCCCGCGCGGAACGTTGCGCAGAGATCTTTCTGGCGGGCACCCTACCGAGATAGCCACAGCCAATCTTTCGCATTGTCATCCAAACGTCATCAAGCTGTAACCTGAGACCGTATAACTCTCCCGCGCGGGAGCGTTCCCGCCGGGCGCATGAGGCGTCGCGACCAGCCCTTCGGCATGGCCTCTCTCCCCTTTGATGCCCGGTGATTGTTATGCGTTTGTCCGCGAAGCTACCCCTCGCAGCGGCAGCCCTGGCTGCCTTCTCCATCGCTGCTACCAGTCTTGCCAGCCTGACGGTCAGCGGCGACCTGTCGTCGCGCGCGGCGATCGAGAAGCTGGAGGCACTCGCCGATGCCCGCCGCAACGAGCTTCGCCATTACCTCACCACGATAGAAAACGACCTGCGCACCCTCCAGGCACAAAAATCGGTCGCCAAGGCGCTCAGCGAGCTCAATGGTGCTGCCGCCAAGCTCGGCGACAAGGCAAAAAGCGAATTGCAGCGCCGTTATTTGGCGGAAAACCCCAATCCTGAAGACAAGCGCGCGCTTTACAGCACCGCCGGCGTCGACGACTACGATGCGCTCCATGCGCGCTATCACCCATTTTTCCGCCGCTTCGCGGAGGCTCATGGCTATCGCGACGTGCTGCTCGCCAATCTTAGCGGTGACGTCGTCTACTCCCTCAACAAGAAGGGCGACTTTGCCGTCAACCTGAAGGACCAATCCTGGAAGGACACGGGGCTTGGCCGGATTTTCCGCGAGACCGCCGAAGGTACAGACAAGAGCAAGCTGGCCTTCGCGTCCTACGAGGCCTATTCGCCGCTCGCCGGCAGCGCCGCGGCGTTCATCGCCATCCCGCTGGAATCGATCGACGGCAAGATCGGCACCTTGATCCTGGAGATGCCGGATGCACGCATTGGCGAGATCGTGGGCAACCGCACGGGCCTTGGCGAGACGGGCGAAACGATCCTCATCGACGGCAATGGATTTTTCCTCGCCGACAGCGTTGCCACACCCGACAACGATATCCTCAAGGCCCGGATCGTGGCCGATCGCTTGGCGGAAGATGGCATCATCAGCCGCAAGCTCGCCGATTTCCGCGGCGAGGAAGCGCAGATGGCTACCACCAGCCTTGATGCTTTCGGCACCCGCTGGACCATGGCTGCCGTCATGACGTCACGGGAGGCATTTGCGGCCGTCACCGCCTTGCGCAACTGGACGCTCGCAACCGCTCTCGCCGTCCTCGCGGCGGCCCTGGCGCTTTCCATCTGGTATTCACGCCGGTTGACGCGCCCGATCACGGGTCTCGTCCGTGACATGAGCCAGCTCGCTGACGGCGATACGACGATCGGCGGCGTCGGCCGGGACCGCAAAGACGAGATTGGCGACATGGCCCGGTCCGTCCTCGTCTTCCGCGATGCGCTTCTCGATCGCGCCCGCCTTGAAACCGAGGCGGCGGAAACGCGGACCATGATCGAAGAGGAACGGCAAGTGCGCGAGACGACCCAGTCCGAAGTGTCGCGCCAGATCAACGAGGCGGTGGAGATGCTGGCGTCCGGCCTGGAGCGGCTGTCTCAAGGCGACCTGACCGCACGCATCGACCAACCCTTCGGCGCCGGTTTCGATCGCCTGCGCTCGGACTTCAACCTGTCGCTGGAAAGCCTTGCCGTCACACTCGGCGACGTGAAGGCGAGAAGCGCTGACATCGACGGCGAAACCAGCGAGATGCGCGACGCCATCGGCCAGCTTGCCAAGCGCACCGAACATCAGGCGGCGACATTGGAGGAAGCAACTGCAGCGCTGAGCGCAATCACCGCGACCATCGAGCGCACCGCCGAACACGCTTCATCGGCCACGACGATCGCCGCTGCCGCCAAGGCCAGTTCCGACCGCTCGGGTCAGGTGGTCATGAATGCCGTCAGCGCCATGGCCCAGATCGAGAAGGGATCGGTCGCCATTTCGCAGATCATCGGCACGATCAACGACATCGCGTTCCAGACCAACCTCTTGGCGTTGAATGCGGGGGTCGAGGCGGCCCGTGCCGGCGAAGCGGGCAAGGGCTTTGCCGTCGTCGCGCATGAAGTGCGGGAGTTGGCACAGAAATCCGCTCTCGCTGCCCGGGAAATCAAGGCGATCATCACCACCTCGGCCGAGGAAGTGACGAAGGGCGTCTCGCTGGTCCGGGCGGCAGGCGATGCGCTCGACGAAATCTCCGGCCAGATCCATGCGATCAACGAGCAGACGCAGCAGATTGCCGGCGACGCGCGCGACCAGGCGAACGATCTGCAGCACATCAACCAGACCATGCTGTCGCTCGACGCCGTGACGCAGCAGAACAATGCGATGGTCGAAGACAGCACCGCCATGACCCTTCGGCTCTCGAGCCAGGCATCCGGCCTCTTCGACCTCGTCGAACGCTTCCGCACGACATCCAGCCTACGCGACCAGACGGAGACGGATGCGCGCCCCCGACTGATCGCTTAACGCTGGGATGACCTGACCGCGCACCGCCCGCGTATCCGCGCCGAAGGGCGGCATCAAGTTGCTTTGGCAAGCGCCACCGCATCGGCACCGGCCGGAAAATGGAGCTGGCCGGAAAGATCGTTCGCTGCTTGCCAAATAGCCTCTGCCACATCGGTTTCGGTGGTGACCAAGGGCGGGGCCGCGAACTGCGCGAAGATGGGCGCGGCAAAATCGGCGTAGGCAGCCGGGATCAGATCCTCAACGCGAATCGCGATGTTGTGGGCGAAACGGGTGGTCGGCGCGTAGCCGGGTTCGACCAGTTTGACCCTCACGTTGAAGGCTTCCAATTCATGGGCCAGCGAGCCGGTGAAGCCGGCGATCGCTGTCTTGCTGGCGGTATAGGCTGCGGCGAGCGGCATGGCGGCAAGCGTCACCGTGGACGTAACGTTGACGATGACACCCGCCTTGCGGGTACGAAACTGCGGTATCACCGCCTGCGTCATCGCCATCACCCCGAAGGTGTTGGTGTCGAAGACCTTGCGGATACGGGAGATCGGCGTCGCTTCGAAGGCACCCACCACGCCGATACCGGCGTTGTTGACGAGGGCGTCGATGGGGCCACTGTCCTCGATCGCGGCTGAGATGCTTTCGGGATCGGTGACATCGAGAGATAAGACCCGGAGCCGCTCGGATTTCGGCAGAATGTCTCGGCGCGGCGCACGCATCGTGGCGATGACGTTCCAGCCCTCGGCATGGAAGCGTCGCGCCGTCTCCAGCCCGTAGCCGGAGGAGCAGCCGGTAATCAATACGGTCTTCATCGCTATACCTCAGTTGTTTCGATGGAGAACGGATAGCGTCCACGACCAGGACGCTCTACGGCTTGAAGTTCTAATTTCATTTGTTATCGTCCTGAGATGATCGATCCGCTCTCACAGCTCATTCAGCTTCTTCGCCCACGCACGGTGTTCACCAAAGGCATCAGCGGCGCTGGCCGCTGGGCCGTGCGCTATGCCGAATTCGGAGAGCCGAGCTTCTGCACCGTCGTCGAGGGAGCTTGCCGGCTGGCCGTCGATGGCGAGACACCCGTCACGCTGGAGGCCGGCGACTTCGTGCTGTTGCCGACGACCCCGGGCTTCACCCTTTCGGGGTTCGACCCGGTTCAACCGACCTTCATCGATCCCAAGGCAGCGCCGGCACCGACGGACGAAGTTCGCCACGGCAGGCAGCATGGCGAAGCCGACGTGCGCCTGCTCGGCGGCTATTTCGTCCTCGACTCGCCAGATGCCGGACTGCTTGTTTCACTGTTGCCGGCATTGATGCATCTGCGCGGGATCGATCGGCTTTCGACGCTTGTGCGCCTGGTTGGCGAAGAGGCGCGTGGCGAACGGCCAGGACGAGATCTGGTTCTGGCGCGGTTCGTGGAAGTGTTGCTCGTCGAGGCCCTTCGGTCGATCCAGGGCGAAAGCGCAACACCCGGCCTGTTGCGTGGCCTTGGAGACGCGCGGCTGGCGGTGGCCATTCGCAAGATCCACACCGATCCCGCGCATGCGTGGACCGTAGCGGAACTCGCAAACGAGGCGGCTCTCTCTCGCTCGGTGTTCTTCGAGCGCTTCACCCGCGCCGTCGGCGTGCCGCCAATGGAGTACCTGCTCGTATGGCGCATGGCGATCGCCAAGGACCTGCTGCGGCAACGCAATCTTGATCTCGCCTCGGTCGCCGAACGCGTCGGCTATGGTTCGGCCAGTACCTTCAGTACCGCCTTCAGCCGCCATGTCGGCCAGCCGCCCGGCCGCTACGCGCGCATGGCAAGTGCCTGAGCGCCTTGGCGTTGAGATGAACACACGAGGATGCGCACCTTCCGTTCCAGAGCAGCCCCTTCCGTAAGAAATCCTTCAAATGCCGGAGCCGGCCACATTTACACCCCCCTCGGTCGTTTATAGAGAGGCTCACCACCAACAGCGAAGCACAAATCATGCTCCGACGCCTCTATGACTGGACGATGTCGCTCGCGACACGAGAAACCGCCATTGTCTGGCTTGGCATCATCGCCTTTGTCGAAAGCTCGATTTTTCCGGTTCCCGCGGATCTGCTTCTCATCCCAATGGCGCTAGCGCGCCCGGAGCGGGCATGGCGCTACGCGCTGGTTGCAACCATCGCTTCGGTGCTTGGGGGTATTGCCGGCTGGTATCTCGGCCATTATGCCTTCGATACGCTGGCAAGGCCGCTCTTGGAGTTCTACGGCAAGCTCGATACGTTCGAGCATCTGAAGGCGTCGGTCGACTCCGAAATGCTGGCCTTGCTGCTCGTGACATCAGGCTTGGCACATCTACCGCCGATCAAGGTCGTGACCATCCTGTCGGGCGCTGCCAACATCAATCTCGGCTTTTTCATCGTGTCGGCAATCATCGCGCGCGGCGCGCGCTTCTTCCTGCTTGCCTGGCTTCTGCGCCGCTTTGGCGAAGACATCCGTGATTTTATCGAGAGACGGCTTGGCGCGTTGGCGGGAGGGACGGCAGCCGTCCTAATCTGCCTCTTCGCCGCCCACCGCCTTTTCTACTGATATTTTCCCTGCCCGGCCCTTCAGGGGCTAACCAAGTTCTGTTGCCCTCTACGCCTTTGCAGAAGCAGCAATGGGCAGGGACAGCGGCGCGAGAGTCCGCATCCCGCGGCCCCTCGGATCGTTTTCGGGCGCCTTGCGGCAGGCGTAGTCCTGCGCCTCCTGAAGCTTCGCGAGCGCGCCGTCATAATCGATCAGGGTCGGCCGCCCGCCGCTGACGACGCAGGTGCCGTCGACGTAGACCCGTTCGATCGCCCGCTCAGCCGCGCAATGCAGGAGGTTGCGCAAGGGATCATAGATCGGCTGCATCGCGTGGTGGCGAAGATCGACCACGAGGAAATCCGCCTTTGAGCCGACGGCGATCCGCCCGATATCATCACGGCCGAGCGCCCTGGCGCCTGCGATAGTCGCGGCTTCCAGGATGTCACCGGTCGCGACGTCGAAGACAGACTTGCCGGCGAGCCGTGCGCAGATCATCGCCTGACGCATTTCTTCGAGCATGTTGAAGGGATAGCTGTCCGTTCCGAGCGCGACGTTGACGCCGGCCCGGCGGTAGCGGCCCACGGATTCGAGCGCCATGCCGCTGCGCGAGAAGGTGACCGGGCAATGGGCAACGGTCGTCTTGCGGTCGGCCAACAGCCGCAGATCGACCTCAGTGCGTTGCCGGGTCCAGGAATGGCTGTCGACGAAGATGCAATGGCCGAGGATCAGATCTTTACCAAGCAGGCCGAGGACTTTCGAGATACTGCACGGCGGTCAACCCGTGGCGACGCAGCAGTTCCTCATGTTCGGCCATGGTCTGGGCGGTGTGAATGGTGACCGGAATGCCGCGCTTGTGCGCAGCCGTCACGGCATCCTGCAGCAGTTCCGGCGAGCAGGTCTCGATCTGCGATGGCGCCACGACGCCGCCAAGGCGGCCGGACGGGTGCGCAGCCGCTGCGTCGACGACCTCCAGCGCCCGCGCAAAGGCTTCCCGACCGCGCACCTTGTCCCAGCGGAAATCGAGGCGGTGGCTGTCTTCGACATGCCATTGCGCCTCGCGGAAGCCGGGCGCGACGAAGGCACGTGCACCGCTTCGGGCGAGCGTCGGCAGCCAGCTTTCACGCGGGCCCGCAATGTCGAGCAGCGTGGTGACGCCGCTGCGCATCAGATCGCCGACCATGACCGTCAGCGACGCCTCGATCGCGTCGTCGTCGATCTCCAGAAGGTTGGAGTATTCGTAGAGCGCATTGCCCCAAAGGGCGGCCGTACCCATGTCCTCGAAAATACCCTTGGAGATCGGCTCTTCGCCGGAATGGCAATGGACGTTGACGAAGCCCGGCATGATCATTCGATCGCGGCCGGAACTTTCGCTGTCGAATGGCCCGTCGTAGTGGCCGCCAACATGAACGAAGCCCTTGTCGTCATAGGCGATGTCGGTGTCGTGCAGATAGACGTGGCCACCCCGCTCGCGATTGAAGGCGACGAGCGTGTGCACATTGCGGATGACGTGGATCTCTTTAGTCATGCGTGGTCCTGAAATATTGCTCTAGGAAACGGCTGTAAGCTCCCATGAGAGCACTGAAAACGAAATAAACGACGGCCGCGAAGACATAACCTTCCAGCACCGCGATACCCTGCCATTCCGGATCGCGCATGGCAGTACGCACAGTATCCAGGAAGTCGAGCAGGCCGACGATGGTCACAAGCGTCGTATCCTGGAAGAACCCGATGAAGAGGCTGACGAGCGGCGGGATGACCTTCTTCAACGCTTGCGGCAACACGATCTTCCGCATGATCTGCCAGTAGTGCAGGCCAAGCGAATGGCCGGCCTCCACCTGCCCCTTGGGCACCGCCTGCAAGCCACCACGGACGATCTCGGCGATATAGGCGGCGGCAAAGAGAATGATCGCCACCTGTGCGCGGGCGAGCTTATCGACGGTGATGCCGTCTGGCATGAACAGAGGCAGCATGACCGTTGCCATGAACAGGATGCTGATCAACGGCACGCCGCGCACGATCTCGATGAAGCTGACCCCCAGGATGCGGATTGCCGGAAGACTGGAGGCGCGGGCGAGCGCAAGCGCGATGCCGAGCGGCAGCGCGAAGGCAAGGCCGATGAAGGAAAGCATGAAGGAGAGCGGCAGACCGCCCCATTGCGCCGTCGGGACGACGGTCAGACCGAAGAACCCGCCTGCCATCAGCAGATAGAGCGTCGGCAGGATGATTGCGATCCAGGCAATGAACAGCGTCCGTCCCCAGACCTTCGGCACCATCGAGACGAGGCAGGCGCCGAGAAACAAGAGCATCGCCGCCAGGGGCCGCCATTGCTCCTCGAACGGATAGAATCCGAAGAAGATGTAGCGCATCTTCGCTGAGAGGAACGGCCAGCAGGCGCCACTCGTCGCCTTGCATTCCGCCGGCGTGCCGGAAAAGGTCGCGTCGATGAACAGCCAACCAATTGCGAGCTTGGTAAGCGCGAAGATCGTGCCGAGGCAAAGGACGGTGATCAGCGCATTGCCTGGCGTTCCGAAATAGGCGCCGAGCCAGCGACCTTTCGGCGCCGGTGGCACTTCACGATGGGACGTAAGCGCAGAGCCGCTAACGAGGGTATCGATCTGTGTCATGGCTCAGCGCTCCCTCAGCGCGACCTTGGCGTTGTACCAGTTCATCACCAGTGAGATGAGGATCGACAGTCCGAGATAGACGCCCATGAAAATGGCAATGGATTCAATCGCCTGTCCGGTCTGGTTCATAATCGTGTTCGAGACCATCACCAGGTCCGGATAGCCGATGGCGATCGCGAGCGAGCTGTTCTTGAAGACGGTCAGATAGGTGTTGGTGAGCGGCGGGATGATGATCCTGAGCGCCTGCGGCAGGATCACCAGTTTCAGGGTGCGCGCACGTGAGAGGCCAAGCGCCGTCGCAGCCTCCCACTGCCCCTTGCTGACCGCCTGGATGCCGGCCCGCACGATCTCCGCAACGTTGGCCGACACACTGAGCGTCAAGCCCAGGAGAAGCGCCACGAACTCCGGACGCAGGTGATAACCACCGCTCAAACGAAACCGGCCGAGCACTGGCACGTCCCAGGCGACCGAGATGTTGGCGAACAGCAGCGCCGCCGCGATCGGCAGGAAGAACGCCAGCGTGGCGATCGGGGCCACCGGCATGTCCTTTCCGGTGACGACGCGCCTGCGGCCGAGGACCCGCGCGACGAAACTGGCCGCGACGACAGCGACGACGAGAGCCGTGATCAATGCCGCAAATCCGCTTTCCCAGTGCAGCGCGGGCAAGACCAGGCCGCTGTTCGACAGGAATACGCCCGGGAGCATCTGGATCGCCTGCTTAACCGGCGGAAACGTGGAGATAATCAGCGAATACCAGAGCAGCAGATAGAGCAGCAGCGGCACGTTGCGGAGCGCTTCCACATAGGCCAGCATCAGCCGCGACAGCACGGGGTTGTGCGACAACCGCCCAATGCCGACCAGCAGGCCAAGGATCGTGCCAAGCAATGCAGCCAACAGCGAGACTTTGACCGTGTTGGCAATGCCGACGAGGATTGCACGACCGATCGTATCCGTCGGCTCGTAGGTGATCGCGGTCTCCGTGATGACGAAGCCGGCCTGGCGCGCCAGGAAGCCGAAGCCGGTCGCGATATCCTGCTTGGCAAGATTGGCGCTCGCGGTGCTGAACATCACCCAGGCGATGAGCAACACGATGCCGACGGCGATCGCTTGATAGAGATAGGCGCGAATGCGCGCATCATAAAGCAGGGGCATCGGGCACCCGTCCCTTAGGCAGGACCTACAGCGCTGCGGATCTCATCTGGGCGCAGAGGTCGCTTTGGCACTTTGAACGTCCGCAGTTCTTCCACAAATCGGAGACGATCCAAGGAAACATGCAGCAGGAAGGTGGGCCCGCGCCGAGACGCGGACCCGTCAATCCTCAGCGGAACGGCGGTGCGTAGAGCAGGCCACCCTCGCTCCAGCGGGTGTTCGGGCCGCGCGTCAGGCCGAGTGCGGTCTTGGTGCCGAGGTTGCGCTCGAACACTTCGCCGTAGTTTCCGACGCCCTTGATGATGTTGTAGCCCCACTTGTTGTCGAGGTTCAGCATCTTGCCAAGCTCCTCGTTGACGCCGAGCATGCGCTGGATCTCCGGATCCTCGCTCTTGGTCATCTCGTCGACGTTGGCCTGGGTGATGCCGCGCTCCTCGGCTGCCATCAGCATCCAGGCCGACCAGGACACGATGTCACGCCAGTTGGAATCGTTCTGGCGAACGGCGGGCGCCAGCGGCTCCTTGGAGATGGTTTCCGGCAGAACGACGTAATCGTCCGGGTTGTTGGCGACGGCGCGGATCGAAGCGAGGTCCGAGCGGTCGGACGAGATCGCTTCGCAACGGCCGGAGAAGAAGGCGTTGCGGTTTTCGTCCGGATTTTCGAAGACGACCAGTTCGAACTTGCCGCCGATCGAGCGGAAGAAGTCGCTGAGGTTTTGAGCGGTCGTGGTACCCGGCAGCGTGCAGATCGCCGCATCCGTCAGTTCCTTGGCGCTGTTGACGCCAAGCGACTTCGCGACCATCAGCCCCTGGCCGTCGTAGAAGACGGTCGGCCCGAAGTCGAGGCCAAGCGAGACTTCGCGCGAGAAGGTAAGGGTCGTCTGGCGCGACAGCATGTCGATTTCGCCGGACTGCAGCGCCTGGAAGCGCGTGTTGATGTTCGTCAGGACGAAATCGACCTTTTCCGGGTCGCCGAAAACGGCGGCGGCGACAGCCCGACAGACGTCGACGTCGAAGCCTTGCATGTGCCCCTTCGCATCCGCGGTGGCAAAGCCCGGCGTGCTCATCGAGACGCCGCAGATCAGCTTGCCGCGCGCCTTGACCGTTTCGAGCGTCGTCGCCGCGTTCGCAGACGTCGCGGCCACAAGCCCGATGGCGATGCCCGCAACGGTCGCGCAAAGTTGTAGGATCCTGTTTTTCATGAATTCCCTCCCTTGGTTTTTCCTTGTCCTGACCGGCCCTGGTCGTGCGGTCCTCATCGCACGCCTCCTCCCTGACCGATCGACTCCGGCCCGCAGTTGCCGACGCCATCAGTTGCATACGATAGTAGAATACAAACATCAACATGATTGTATACAATATTGACGACAAAGTAATCGGGCGCTAGGGCGCCGTCGAACTGCGCGCCGAACTCGATACCGACAAGACTGAGCCGGATATCTCCGCCATTTTGCAACGCTATCCCCGCGAGGGCTGACGCCCGCTGTCAGTGGTGCGGGTAGTCGAAGATACGACGTTCTCAAGTCGATCTGCGGCACCAACTGTCGCGCGGCAAGAATCCAGGCGCGATATCCGTCTCCAATATCTGCGACAATACCGGTGCGCCGGGCGGGTCTTACAAGGGAGGGAGTGAGCCATGCCAAGAGAACTGGAATTCATGAGCCAACAGGTGGCTGCGGGGCGGTTGTCGCGACGGGAGTTTCTCGGGCGCGCCGCAGCGCTCGGCGTGACCGTCGCGTCGGCGAACCTGCTGCTCGGCCAGGCAGCCCGAGCGGCCGGGCCCGTCAAAGGGGGAACACTGAAAGCCGGCCTCGTCGGCGGCGAATCGACGAACAGCCTCGATCCCGCGACCTGGGCGAGCCAGGTCCCTTACACGCTCGGGCGCTGCTGGGGAGAGCAGCTTCTCGAAGTGTCTCCGACCGGCGAGATCGAGCATCGCCTCGCTGAAGCCTACGAGGCGACACCCGACGCCAAGACCTGGCGTTTCAAGATCCGCAAGGATGTCACGTTTCACAACGGCAAGGACCTGACGCCAGCCGACGTGGTGGCCACGCTCGAACGCCATGGCGATGCCGATTCCAAGTCGGCGGCCCTGCCCTTCGTCCAGGAATTCGAGACCATCAAGGCCGATGGCGACAGCGTCGTCATCACGCTACGCCAGCCGAACGCCGACCTGCCCTATGTTGTCAGCGACTATCACCTGATGATCCAGCCGAACGGCGGCAAGGACGACCCGACGGCCGGCATCGGCACCGGCCCCTACAAGGTCGTTTCCAACGAACCTGGCGTCAAACACGTTGCCGAACGCCACGAAGGCTATTGGGGCGCCGCCGAGCGCGGCCATGCAGACCAGATCGAAATCGCCGTGATCAACGATTCGACCGCGCGCACCGCCGCGCTGCAGAGCGGCCAGATCCACATGATCAACCGCATCGAGCCAAAGGTCGTTGCCCTGATCAAGCGCCTGCCCGGCGTCGTCATCCGCAACGTGCCCGGCAAGGGCCACTACGTTTTCATCGCCCACTGTAACACCGCGCCCTTCGACAACAACGACCTGCGCCTGGCGCTGAAATATGCGGTCGACCGCGAGGAGATGGTTGCGAAAGTGCTCGCCGGCTACGGCACCGTCGGCAACGACACCCCCATGATCAAGGGCTATCCGCTCTTTGACAATGACATCGAGCAGCGGGTCTTCGATCCGGACAAGGCGAAGTTCCACTACAAGAAGTCCGGTCATAGCGGATCGGTGTTGCTCAGGACCTCGGACGTTGCCTTCCCCGGCGCCGTCGACGCCGCGCAGCTCTTCCAGATGAGCGCCGCCAAATGCGGGATCACCGTCGACCTGAAGCGCGAGCCCGGCGACGGCTACTGGTCGGACGTCTGGAACAAGCAGCCCTTCAGCATGTCCTACTGGACCGGGCGGCCGACGCAGGACCAGGTCTATTCGATCGCCTACCTATCGAAGGCAGAATGGAACGATACGCGCTTCTTCCGCGAGGACTTCGACAAGCTGATCTTCACGGCGCGCGGCGAACTCGATACGGCCAAACGTAAGGCGCTCTATCGCCAGGCGGCCATGATTCTGCGTGACGAAGGCGGCGTCATCGTGCCGATGTTCAACAACTACATCGACGCGACGAGCGACAAGGTCGGCGGTTGGGTGGACGATCCGAACGGCGAACTGATGGGTGGCCACGCGCTGACGAAATGCTGGCTCAACGCTTAGATCACAATGGTTTTGGGACGAATCGGCCCAAAACCGTACACGTGATCGATTCTCATAAGTGAGAGCGGGATGCCGTCGGAAAACCGCAAAACACTTTCCTCATCCCGCTCTTGGCAAATGGGAAAGGAGCCGAAGGTCGGCGACGACCTTCGGCTTTTTTGCAAGCATTCAGAGCGTCCGGCGAAGTGACAGCATGCCGTCGCTTGCAAGCTCCACCTCGATGTCATGGTAACGGGCAAGTGTCATGTGCGGGGTGTCGGCAGCGGCCTCATGGGCTCCGGTGATGACGACGACGTCCGCGCCGGCCGCAAGGCCCGCCAGGATACCAGCAGGCGCGTCCTCGAACACCAGGCAATCCTCCGGCCGCACCCCCAGACGTTCGGCAGCCATGCGATAGCCCTGCGGATCGGGTTTGCCGGTCGAGACATCTTCGCCGGTTATCATCAGTTGCGGCGTCGGGATGCCGGCAGCCGCAAGACGGCGCACCGCCAGGTCGAGCGGCGCCGAGGTCACGATCGCCCATTTCTCCGGCGGCAGGGAATTCAGGAAGGCGACGGCGCCAGGGATCTCGACGATGCCCTCGACATCGGCGATCTCGGCAAGCGCCAAATCGTAGGCTTCCTTTTCCGCATCGATATCGGGCAGTTGCAGGCTACGGATCGTATCGACGGCGCGAACGCCGTGCACGGTCTTCATCATTTCGACCGGGTCGAGACCGTTGCGCACGGCCCAGGCGCCCCAGACGCGCTCGACCACGGCCATGGAGTTCAGCAATGTGCCATCCATATCGAACAATAGGGCGGCAAAATTCTTCGTGAAAACGGATGTAGGCGCGGCGTCCAAGGCAATCCCCTGAGATGGTGAAACGGGCGGCAGCAACATCGCCCCGTGGAAAAGGCACACCTACTACCGGACGATCAGGCGCACAATGCCATTTGCGCCTGCACTGCCAGTGGCCTCGCTCAGCTCGCGGCCTGGACTCGTGTCGTCATGAGGAAATCGATCGGGCCACCGGGCTGATCGTCATCGAAAACGGCACAGGACAGGACGCCGCTGAAGACGGCGCCGGAGTCGACGTTGGTCCGGTTGCCGATCGTACGCGGGTTGACCGTACTGGGTGTGTGTCCATGACAGAGATGCTTCCCCCAATATTCGCCGGAATAGTCCTCTGGTCGCCTGATCCAGAGAAAGATCTCGTCGCCTTGCTGCTCCAGCGGCAGCGTCTCATCGACACCCGCATGCACGAAAATGCGGTGACGTTCGACAAGGATCGTTGGGAGTTCCTTCATCCACTTCAGATGCCGACCGGGAATGACGCCGTTGTAGGAGACCAGCGTCTCCTGGCCACCATTGACGAGCCACCAATCAACGTCGTACTCGCCGCTGCTGGCGCCCCACAGCATATCTTCGTGGTTGCCCTTGAGTGTCAGCCAGGTCCAACCGGGCTTGGACGGGCCGGCCATGACCAATTCGACGACACCGCGACTGTCAGGCCCCCGGTCGATCAAGTCGCCGAGAAAGATGACCCTGCCCGCCGGCGCATAGGCTTCAATCTCGTGCAAAAGCACACGCAACTGTTCGAGGCAACCATGAATGTCGCCGATCGCGAAGGTGAGTTGCCGGGCGGCCATGCGTCTACTCTCCACACAAACTCCATACCCTCGGACCGGGCTGATCCAGGGGAAAATATCAATAAATCAAAACACTATAACAAGTCTTTCGTCGAAACGTATGCGCGCGATATCGATCGAAACAACCGACTCGCGTCAAAGTGCCCGACAATTTTGCCGATAGTCCGCCGAGGTGGCCGAAACTGGGCGGAGGTACGCTTTCGAACGAAATCGCCAAAGCCGTGGCTGCCGCCAAGATGCGGACAGCTCGCGTCGCCGCTGAGCCCTCAGCGGCGGGAATGGCCTTTTGCGATCGTCGAGGTGGCGATCGATACCGGATCGCTCGCCGGAAATGTATCTTCGAGCCCCTCGTCGAGCTGTTCTTCCATCGCATCCCGATCGTGCGCCTGACGGGCATTCAGCAGCGGACCTCGTAGCGACCCCGTCGGGGCGCCGGCGGCCTGCAACGCTTCATCTGCGTCGAGCGCCGTCTTGAGCATTTCTTTTGCCTTTGCAACGGCGTTGAGCCGGCTCAAGGAGCCGGCGCTATCCTGCGGGCACATCACGGTCACCACTTCCCCGCCATCGCCGACGAACTCGACGCTAAATCCGGCCCGACCGGCCCGTTCCGGGGAAACCTGTATACCGACGACGCGCATCTAATCCTCCTGCAAGCGGATTGGCGCCTCGGTCCACCGGACTGACATGGCAAAAGGCTCGCCGACCGTCCGTGCGGAGTCGAGGACATGTATGCAAGGAAGCGTCGAAAGGCGCTTTTGTTCCGAGAACCCGAAAAAAAGCGATACGCGACCGCGTTTGTGGTCAGATCAGAGTGCGCCCGGCGAGGCGACGGGGCGTGTTGTATCGGCCGGCAGGTCCTTGGCTGTATCGGCAGACTGGAAGGCCGGGTTGCCGGCGGGCGGCTTCCTCGTGCAGTCTGCGAAAGCATCAAGGTCGCGTTTGTAGACCTTGGTCTCGACGTTCATCATGCCGAGCACGGTGTGGAAGAGATTATCGTGCGATTTCGGCTGCGCCGTGTCCTTGGCCAGACAGGCGGTATCGACACCCATGGACGCCTGATAAGGTTTCGAGAACCAGGCGACGAATGGCACCTGCGTCTGCTCGCGCGGGGCGATCGCATAGGGCGCACCATGCAGATAGATACCGTCTTCGCCGAGCGACTCGCCGTGATCGGACATGTAGATCATCGCCCCGGCGACGCGATCCTGGTGCTTCTCCAGAAGGCGGGCAACACTCGCCAGCACGTAGTCGGTGTATAGGATCGTGTTGTCGTAGGCGTTGGTGATCTCGGCGACCGAGCACTTCATCAGTTCGGGCGTGCGGCAATCCGGGGTGAACCGACGGAACCTCTCGGGGTAGCGCAGATAGTAGGACGGCCCGTGGCTACCGAGCTGGTGCAGCACGATCACGCTGTTCGAGGTCGTCGCCTGTAGCTTCTTGTCGAGTTCGCCGAGGAAGATCTCGTCCAGGCATTCCCCGTTCTTGCACAGGGGACTGTTCTTCTGGTTGGTCATGCTGGCGAAGCTGATGAGGTCGGCGATACCCTTGCTGCCCGTGTTGTTGTCCCACCACGTGGTCGAGACGCCGGCACGCGTCAGCACGTTCATCAGATTTTCCGTCGACCGCGCTTTCCATTCGCTATATTCGTTGCGCGGATAGACCGAGAACATGCAGGGCAGCGAAATCGCTGTCGCCGTGCCGCAGCTCGTCGTGTCGGTGTAGTTGACGACACCAAGCGCCTTCAGTTCTGGATTGGTCTCGCGTGCGTAGCCGTTCAAAGAGAAGTTCATTGCCCGCGCGGTTTCGCCGGCAACGACCACAACGACCACGGGCTTGCCGGCGGCTGCGATCCGCGAACCCTGATGCGCATCGGTACCGAGCGGCTGTACGACGATGTTGCGCTCCTTGTAGGTCGAAGCGGCATATCGCACGGCCGCCGACACCGGCCCGGTCGGATTGAACCGCTTCATCAGGTCCTTATGTTCTCGGACCACATAGGCGACATTCGCGAAATTCGCATAGACCAGCCCACCGCTGACGAGGAGGCAGGGGATGATCACCGCGAGATTGACCGCAGCATTGGCGAGAAAGCGGCGGCGACGGACCTTGACCAAGGCGACGACAAGCGAAGGAAGCACGCCGTAGAGCAGCAAATGCATCGCCAGGCTCCCGGTCAGCAGGTGACCGGCTTCCGCCTGCGTGGTCACGGCCGCATTGCCGATCATGTCCTTGTCGACGATCACGCCGAAGGTATCGATGAAATAGGAGGCCGACGCCGACACCATGATCAAGAAGATCAGCACCGGCTTCATCACATATTTGACGGAGGCAGTCGTCAGCCCTGCAAAGGTCAGCAGGCAGAGTGCCGCGCTGAAGGAGAGCAGCGCTACAGCGGAATCGTTGAAATAGGCGACCGCATGGGTCCAGAAGGATTTGTTGGTGACAAGAAGCAGATAGGCGCTGACGAGCGCGCTGAGAGCGATGCCACCGATCTCTGGCCGGCGAATTCTCGAAAGTATCAAAGCGGGTCTCCAGCGGCGACTGCGCGGACATCAGAGATGGTCGACACGAACGCCGGCATTTCATCGAAGTGGAGACCGCAATACGGCCACCTGTTCAGTTGCAGCCTCCCCCTCATCGGTCGAGATACGACGAACAAGCTGTCCAAACCCCGTCAAGATTGCTCATTGCCAGCTTCATGCACGCGGCGGTGGGTATTGCGACCAGGAGTTGGCAGCCCAGGCGAAAGCCCATATGGTCGACAGCGGCCCCTGTAATATCGAGATGATTCAATGCGCCTGCTCCTGGTTGAAGACAGTCCGCGACTGGTAGAACTGGTCGGCGAAACCATGCGGGACGCTGGCTGGAGACTTGATGCCGTTTCAACCGTTGCAGACGCTGAGATGGCAATCGCCGGACGAGAGCACGATCTCGTACTGCTCGATCTCGGCCTGCCCGACGGCGACGGCTTGTCCCTGCTTCGTCGACTCCGACACGATTATCCGGGACTGCCCGTCCTGATCATCACCGCCAAGGGATCCGTCGACGAGCGCATCGCCGGGCTCGATGCCGGAGCTGACGACTATCTGGTAAAGCCATTTCATCATCGGGAGCTTCTCTCCCGTTGCCGCGCGATGCTGAGGCGCAACCCGCAGGCCGTCCAGCCGGTGCTGGAGGCAGGCGCCTTGCGCTATGACCCGGCGACCGCCGACCTCACCTGTGACGGCATCGTCGTGCCGTTGCCACCGCGCGAACGGTCGCTGATGGAAATCCTGATGCGGGAGGTCGGCCGCGTAGTGCCGAAGCGAAAACTCGAAACGGCGCTTTCTGAATACGGTCAGGAAGTCACGCCAAATGCGCTCGAGCTCGCCGTATCCCGCGTCCGAAAGCGCCTGCAACCGCTTGACACCGGCGTACAGATAGAGACCGTGCGCGGCATCGGCTATTTGCTCAGGCGCGCCTCATGAAAACCCGCAACCCGTCGCTGATCGGCATCGTCGCCCGCCGCATCATCGCCTTCTCGCTGGTGGCGATGGCGCTTCAGATCGGCGTCGTTTTTGCCGACTACTGGTACGACGACGACAAGCTGAGCGTCCTCATGCTCCAGCAGGAAACCGAAAATGTGGCCGCCTACGTCCAGGTCCGCGATGGTGTCGTGAGCTACGAGCCCAATCACGAGGTGCGCGAGCGCTATCAAGACCGTCATGACGACGGTGACTCGATCTTCCTTCGCATCCGTACCGCCTCTGGCGAGATCGTCTATTCGAACTGCACGAGCGAATGCGCCCGACATTTCCTACCGGTCAGCATGGATGCACCGCAATTCTGGAAGCGCCGGATCGCGCCCGGCAAGCCCTTCAGTGTCGCCGGCGGCCAGACTTTCGAACGGGGCGGCACCACCCTGCTCATCGAACTCGCGATCCTCAACGATCCCAACGGCTTCATGTACAGCGCACTGCTGCACGAGATGTTCGATTCGATGATCGTGCCGATGACGCTGATGTTCTGTCTCGTCATCGGCGCGACGATCTGGTCGATCCGCAGCGCACTGAAGCCCGTCGCGATGGCCGCCAAGGCGGCCGATGCGCTGGACCCGCGCGACAGCAGCGCACGCCTGCCACTGACACGAATGCCGCAGGAAATCGCCCGCCTGGTCACCGCCGTCAACCGCATGCTCACACGGGTGGCCGATCTCATCCAGTCGCAGAAGCTGTTCTCATCCTCGATCGCCCACGAAATCCGGACGCCGGTGTCGATCGCCAAGATGGAGCTGAGCCGCATCAACGATCCGAGGGCCCGCAACGCCGAAAGGGACCTTGACGCGCTGACCCATATTCTCGAGCAGCTCACCTCTCTGGCGCGGGCCGATGCAGTCGATCCCTCCGCCTACCAGCGCACCAGCCTGTCGCAGATCGGAGCCGCAGTTGCGGAGGCCATCGCACCGTTCGTCTTCGACCACGACAAATCGCTCGAGTTCGTCGACGAAGGCACGCCACCGGTCACCGCGATCCCGGCACTCGTCGAGAATATGCTGCGAAACCTGATCGAGAACGCGGTGAAACACAATCCGCCGGGCACCCGTATCGTTCTCGCCTGCGGTCCCGGCCCGGTGGTCTCCGTCGAAGACGACGGAAAAGGGCTCGTCGATCTGCCCGAGCACCACGAAGACCTCGGCTACGTGAAGAGTTCCGGCCAGCTCGGGCTCGGCCTCAAGATTGTCCGGCGCATCAGTGAGTTGCATCAGGCGACGATTTCGATCGATACGGCGCCAGAGCGCGGAACCAAGATTTCGATAGACTTTTCCGCCGCGGCCTGAGTCCCGCCAATTGGCCGCTCTGAGAGTATAGGCTCCTCCCCTCCTGACTCTGCACCCTTCAGGCGCCATGCGCCCATTTGCGCCAATGCCGATGGCAGGCTCTCTGCGTTGCCACCTCGATCCCGCGGGAGGCAACCGACCGTTCGCTTATCGTCCGTGCTGCGAGCTCCCAACTCCTACCGCGTACAATATTTAAAATTCATTCGATTGACTTAATCGATGGAATGATGTAATTTCAGGATATGATGAAAAACAAATCCACCACACAAACACCGAAGCAGGATCGCGGCGACGTCACGCGTGAGAAGCTTCTGACGAGCTCCATCGATGTCTTCGGACGCTACGGCTTCGACGGCGCCAGCACGCGCATGCTTGCGGAAACCGCCGGCGTGAACCTGCAGGCGATCCCCTATTATTTCGGCGGCAAGGAAGGCCTCTACATCGCTGCCGCAGAACACCTTGCGTCGATCATCGTCGGACATGTCGGTGAACTCAGTAACGTGATCCTCGAGCGCCTTGCCCGCCTCGACGGCGAAGGCAAGGCAATGTCGGCTGAGGAAGCCCGGGACCTGTTGACCCAGATGGCACAACACATGGTCGCCATCTTCGTCAGCCGGCAGTCGGAAAGCTGGGCGCGCTTCATCATTCGGGAACAAATGGAACCGACCGAGGCGTTCGAACGGGTCTACACGAATGTCATGGGTCCGATGATCGGCATGGCCGGCAGGCTGGTTGCAACAATCCTCGCCGAACCGCCGCAATCCGAACATGTCCGGCTGAAGACCCTGTCCTTCGTCGGCAGCATCCTCGTTTTCCGCATGGCCCACGCGGCCATGCTCCGCCAGATGAAGTGGCAGGCTGTCGGCCCCGGCGAGCTCGATATTCTGCGTCGCCACGTAGAAGAACTCGTCGCGGCACTCGGCGGCCAGCAGGAGCGCCAGCCATGAACAAGCCAGCAATCGCTCTCCTATTGTTCGCCGGCGCCGCCGCCGGCGCGTGGTGGTTCGATGTGCCGCGGCAGCTCGGCTGGGCCGCCACGGAACGAAGCTCGGTGCTTTACGGCAATGTCGACATCCGCCAGGTCTCGCTTGGTTTCCGAGTCAATGGCCGTATTGCGAGCCTTGGCGTCGACGAAGGCGATGCGGTGAAACCCGGCGACGTTCTCGCCACCCTCGATGCCATTCCGTTCGAGCAAGCAGTGGCGGCGGCGGAAGCCGAACTGGGCGCGCTCAAGGCCAATCTCGCAAAACTGAAGGCCGGCGCACGACCTACCGAAATCGCCCAGGCGCGCGCCGTCCATGAGGAACGGCTGGCCGACCTGAAGAATGCCGATCTTGCCTTTGAGCGCGCCCGGCAGTTGCGGCCGAACGGCACCATCTCCCAGGCGAACCTCGACGAAGCGAGCGCCAACAGGGCCGCGGCCGCAGCGCGTGCCACGTCCGCCCGCGAGGCCCTGGCCCTGCTCGAAGAAGGAAGCCGGATCGAAGACATCGAGGCAGCTCAGGCACAGGTCCTGGCGGCGGAAGCCAAGCTCGAGAGTGCCCGAACATCGCTCGCCGACACGCGCCTTCTTGCGCCGAGCACTGGTACGATCCTCTCGCGGGTCCGCGAAGTCGGCGCGATCGTCGCGCCGTCCGACATGGTCTATGTCGTCTCGCTGAACGAGCCCGTCTGGGTCCGGGCCTATGTCGCCGAGCCCGACCTCGGCCGCGTGCATCCCGGCATGCCCGTCGAGGTCACCTCGGACGGCACCCCGGATCGCCCTTACAAGGCGACGGTCGGCTTCATCTCGCCGGTGGCCGAATTCACGCCGAAGTCGGTGGAGACACCGGAGCTCAGGACCGACCTCGTCTATCGCCTGCGTATCGTCGTCGACAAGCCTGGCCCGGATCTGAGGCAGGGCATGCCGGTCACCGTGCGCCTGCCGGAACGGGCTGGAGGCGTTAGATGAGCACCAACGCCCCCTTCGTCCGGATCGCGGATGTGGTCAAGCGCTTCGGAGATGCTCCACCGGCGCTCGACCATATCAATGGCGAAATCCTCGGCGGTCGGATCACCGGCCTCGTCGGTCCTGACGGTGCGGGAAAGACCACGCTGATCCGGCTGATGACCGGGCTGATGCTGCCGGACGAGGGAAAGGTCGAGGTGCTCGGTTTCGACACGGTCACACATGCGGCCGACATCCAGGCGGCCATCGGCTACATGCCGCAACGTTTCGGCCTTTATGAGGATCTTTCCGTTCAGGAGAACCTGAACCTTTACGCCGATCTGCGCGGCCTGCCGCTCACCGAGCGCACCGCGACTTTCGACGAACTGCTCGAATTCACTGATCTCAAGCGCTTTACCGCGCGGCTTGCCGGCAAGCTTTCCGGCGGCATGAAGCAGAAGCTCGGCCTTGCCTGTGCGCTCCTGCGCAAGCCCCGCCTGCTCCTCCTGGACGAGCCGGGCGTCGGCGTCGACCCGATCTCCCGCCGAGACCTCTGGAAGATGGTCGAAAACCTGACGGCCGAAGGCATCGGCGTCGTCTGGTCCACCGCCTATCTCGAAGAGGCCGAGGCCTGCGACAGCGTGCTCCTGCTCAACATGGGCGAGCTGCTGTTTTCCGGTAGCCCCTTAGAACTGACCGATCGCGTCGCCGACCGCGTCTTCAAGGTCTCCGGGATCACACATGGACGCCGACAGAAGCTTGCGCGCTATCTCGACGAGGACGATGTCGTCGACGGCGTTATTCAGGGTGAAGCAATCCGCCTCGTCATGAAGCCGGACGCCAAACCGCCAACACCGGACGAGGGTTCGTCAGCGCCCGGCGTGACCGTCACTGCGCCCCGCTTCGAGGATGCTTTCATCGATATGCTCGGCGGTGGCCCTGGCGGCCGCTCGCGGCTGGCGGAAACCCAGACACCCTTTGCAATGGAGAACAGCAAACCCGTCATCGAGGCACGCGGCCTGACGAAGCGCTTCGGCGACTTCACGGCGGCCGACGACATTACCTTCGATATTCCGCGCGGCCAGATCTTCGGGCTGCTCGGTCCGAACGGTGCCGGCAAGTCGACGACATTCAAGATGCTATGCGGGCTGCTGAAACCGTCGGCTGGCGAAGGCCGCGTTGCCGGCTTCGACCTGCGCCGCGACGCGGCCGAGGCACGCAACCGGCTCGGTTACATGGCGCAGAAGTTCTCGCTCTACGGCGACCTCAGCGTCGCCCAGAATCTCAGCTTCTTTGCCGGCGTCTACGGGCTATCCGGCGCCCGCAAGCGCGAGCGCATCCAACTGATGATCGATATCTTCGCCTTCGACCGCCTGCTCGACATGTCGGCCAAGGATCTGCCGCTGGGCCTCAAGCAGCGGCTGGCGCTGGCCTGCGCCGTGCTGCACGAGCCGGAAGCGCTGTTTCTCGATGAACCGACGTCCGGCGTCGATCCGATCACCCGGCGCGAATTCTGGACCCACATTAACGGCCTGGTCGAAAAGGGCGTGACGGTGCTCGTCACCACCCACTTCATGGACGAGGCCGAGTATTGCGATCGCATTTCGCTGATCTACCGCGGCCGGTCGATCGCACTCGGCTCACCCGACGAATTGAAGGCGCAGGTCGCCAATGACAAGCTGCCGGACCCGACGATGGAGGATGCCTTCATCGCCCTGGTCCAGGGTTCGGAGGAAAAGGAGGCGGCATGAGCGCGCAATCCTCCACCATCGAAAGCCGCACCGCCCGGGCCCGTCGCTTTGCCGCGCTGGTGCGCAAAGAAAGCTATCAGATCATCCGCGACCCGAGCAGCATCCTGATCGCCTTCGTGTTGCCCATGATCCTCCTGTTTCTCTTCGGCTACGGCGTCTCGCTCGATACGACGCAGACCCGTGTCGGCCTAGTCATCGAGGAGGAGGCACCGCTGACGCGCGATCTCGCCGCGGGTTTTCAGGCTTCCCGCTATTTCAAGGTGACAATCGGCCGCGACCGGCGCGAATTCGAAGAGGATCTTGTCCTCGGCCGCGTGCGGGGCATCGTCGTGATCCCTGCCGGCTTCACGGCGGATCATGCCGCCGGGCGCCACCCGGCGTTGCAGGTGCTCGTCGACGGTTCCGACCCCAACACCGCCAACTTCGTCCAGAATTACGCCCAGGCGACCCTTGCCAACTGGGAGCGCCAGCGCCTGAACGACGGCGCCGGTCACCCGCCGGCGATTTCGGCCGAGCAGCGCTTCTGGTTCAATCCGGAGCTGACCAGCCGGAATTTCCTTGTGCCCGGGTCAATCGCGATCGTGATGACACTCGTCGGCACGCTGCTCACCTCGCTCGTCGTTGCCCGTGAATGGGAGCGCGGCACGATGGAGGCAATGATGGCAACGCCCGTATCGGCCGCCGAACTGCTGGCCGGAAAGCTACTGCCCTATTTTATCCTTGGGCTCACCTCGATGACGCTGTGCGTGCTGCTCGCCGTCTTCCTCTTCGGCGTTCCCTTCCGCGGGTCGATCGCGGCGCTCTATGCGCTCTCGGCAACCTTCCTGATGCCGGCGCTCGGCCAGGGCCTGCTGATCTCGGCGGCGACGAAGAACCAGTTTCTCGCCTCACAGCTCGCGCTGATCTCCGCCTTCCTGCCGGCCTTCCTGCTCTCCGGCTTTCTCTTCGAAATCAATTCGATGCCGACGGTTATTCAATGGATCACCTTCATTGTGCCGGCCCGCTACCTGATACCAAGCCTGCAGACAGTGTTCCTTGCCGGCGACATCTGGCCGATGTTTACGCGCGCCATCGTCGTCATGCTCTTAATCGGCTGCGTCTTCTTCGCGCTCGCCGCCCGCAGCACCCGCAAGAGGATTGGCTAAGATGTGGTGGACAAGGCTCAAGGCGCTGATCGTCAAGGAGTTGCTGGCGGTGTTGCGCGACCCCAAGGGGCGCACCGTGCTGATTGTCCCGCCGATCCTTCAGCTTCTGGTGTTTTCCTATGCCGCGACGCTGGAGGTGACGAATGTCGACGTCATGGTGCTGAACCGCGACAACGGCCACTGGAGCCAGGATCTCGTCCGCGAGATCGACGGTGCGCCGACCTTCCGCAGCATCCGCTTCACGAACAGTCCAGACGAGGTGCGTGTGGCGATAGACACCCAAAAGGTCATTGCCGCGATCGAAATCGGCCCCACCTTCTCGCGCGACATCGAGGCGAGCCGCCCGGCGGAGGTGCAGGTCATTCTCGACGGGCGTCGCTCCAACGCATCGCAGATTGTTTCCGGCTATCTCGGGCGCATCGTCGGAACGCTTGGAGCCGAGACGCCGGCCGGCAAGCGCATGGCATCCGGCGCCATCACGGTCGTTGCGCGCAACTGGTTCAATCCGAACCTTACCTATCAATGGTTCATGGTGCCGAACCTCGTCGCCAGCATCGCGCTCCTGATCGGCTTGATCGTGACCGCGCTGTCGATCGCGCGCGAACGCGAGCTTGGTACTTTCGATCAGCTCATGGTATCGCCGCTTCGAACCCACGAAATCCTGATCGGCAAGCTAATCCCGCCGATGATGATCGGCGTGTTCCACATAACGATCTACATTCTGGCCGCCGTCTTCATTTTCGGCGTACCGCTGCGCGGCTCGCTGTTCCTGCTCTACGGCAGCGCGATCTTCTACCTTGCCTCCGTCGTGGGCCTCGGCCTGTTCATCTCGGCGCTGTCGATGACACAGCAACAGGCGATCCTCGGCGCCTTCCTCTTCATGGTGCCGGCAATGCTGCTTTCCGGCTTCGCGACGCCGATCGAAAACATGCCCACCTGGCTGCAGCCGATCACCTATATCAACCCGCTGCGCTACTTCCTGGTCATCGTGAAGGGCGTATTCCTGAAGGACATACCGGCGGTCGAGGTGGCGCGACAGACGATCCCGCTGTTGCTGATCGCCATCGTCACCCTCTCGGCCGCCTCGTGGCTGTTTCGCCGCCGGCTGGAATAGCTACTGCATGTTTCCTTTAATCGTACCCGATTCAAGGACAAAAACATGCAGCAATTTAAATTGCTGCAGCGACCTTGCGCGCCTGATAAGACGCGCGGCGCTGTAGGGCAATTCCAGCAAAGACGCGGTTTTGCGGCCGGAACTGCCTGAAGCGGCTCTTTCGGCCGCAGACGCACTACTCCTTCAGAAACTGTGCGATCGCGGTGATTTCGTTCTGACGGATGTCGTGTCCGCCCGAGTGCCATTCGGTTTCGGTCGCCGCGCCCTGTCCCTGGAAGTAGTCCGCCAGAGCCTGCGTCAACCGGGCCGGGCAAATGGGATCACGTTCCCCGGCCGTGATCAGCACTCGGCGCCCCTTGAGACCGGCATTGTCCTTTGGACGGAACGGGATCAGAGGATGCATGAGCACCGCTTTGTCGAAGAC
Organism: Ensifer sp. B1-9; assembly: GCF_050474445.1. NCBI lineage: Bacteria > Pseudomonadati > Pseudomonadota > Alphaproteobacteria > Hyphomicrobiales > Rhizobiaceae > Ensifer > Ensifer sp. B1-9. The sequence goes on along the minus strand of NZ_JBCHVG010000006.1, from coordinate 244,014 downwards.
ACCCTCTTCGATCAGCACGTTGGCAAGAATGTTCGCGCCATTGGAATAGCCAAGGCCAATCACCTCCGAAGCCTGATGCTCGGCGGCAAGCGCCTTGACGAAAGCCGCCATCTTCTCGGTGGCACGTGCGAGGTCCGCCATGTCGTAGACGCCCTCGCCCGTGCGCTTGAAGAAGCGCGCAGCCCCATGTTCCGACACGTCGCCCCGCGGCGAGACAATCGTCGCATCGGGCAAGAGTTCGGACGCGAAGGTGAAGAACTGGTTTTCGTCGCCACCGGTTCCGTGGAAAACGAAGAAGATCGGCTGACCGGGCTTGCCGGCCTTCAGTTTGTGGACATAGCCAAAGTCGACCATTTTTGTCTCCTGGCGCTATTCCGGCGAACTCCTGACGAGCTCGCTATCGGAAGAGCTTTGTTTCAAAGAGTTAGACCCACTGTTTCGACGAAACTGTGAATGATCTGCCGAGCATTCCAATGTTGCGAAGGGTCCGCCGGCAGGGCGAGCCCTCGGTGTTGGCTGTGCTAGTCGTCGATCTTCTGCAGATGGCTCTCCAGGATCGGGCGCAGGTGCTTGTGCTGTTGCGGCAGCTTCAACGCCTCGCCGAGATGCGCAAGGTCCTCGTCGCGATCAAAGCCGGGCTCGTTGGTGGCAATCTCGAACAGCACGCCGCCAGGCGTACGGAAGTAGATCGCCCAGAAATAATCGCGATCGATGACCGGGGTCACTTGGTAGCCGGTGTCCATCAGGGCCTTGCGCACTTCGAGCTGCTTCTCGCGGTTCTCGACGGCAAACGCGATATGGTGCACCGAACCGGCGCCCTGGGAAGCGCGACCGATATTCGGCATCGTCGCGAGGTCGATGACGCGGGCGTCGTTGCCGCCGGGTACGATCAGGCGCGTGACACCGTCCTTTCGGTCGAGTTCTTCGTAGCCCATGAACTTCAGGAGCTCGGCCGTTGCGCCCTCGTCGCGAAGACGCAGTGCTGCGGAATGGAACCCGCGGATCGCATGATCAGCCGAGATGCCGCCTTCCGTCCATGGCGTGCGATGGTCGTCCTTGACCTCGACGAGGGCGAAGCCGTCGCCATCGGGACCGGCAAAGTTCAGGCGCTTCTCGCCGAAGGTCTCTTCATCCTTGAGACCGGTGACGCCCAATGTGGTCAGGCGATCTTTCCAGAAGCCGAGGGAGCCCTGCGGCACCGAGAAAACAGTCGTTCCGACTTCGCCGGTACCGGCGCGGCCACGCGGCATTTGCGGGAACGGAAAGTAGGTCATGACCGTGCCGGGCGTGCCGGCCTCGTCGCCATAATAGAGATGGTAGACATCGGGGGAATCGAAGTTAACTGTCTTCTTGACGCGGCGCAGGCCGAGCGACTTGGTGAAGAACAGATTGTTTTCGCGCGCATCGTCGGCCATCGAGGTGACGTGATGCAGACCCTTGATCTGATTGAGCATTGCCGTGATCCTTTCTCTCCTGCGCCACCGGGCGCTCCGTTGCGTCATAGATGCGCCCTTCCAGCCCGCAGCGAAAGCCGGCCACGGCCAAACGCATTGTCAACAATTCATTGACGATAGTGATTACTCGTCAACAAGCACGGACCCGGCAGCGCTGCGCTTGTGGCGCGTTGCGTCGATGCTTAAGATCACGGCGCGGCAAGTGGTCGTATGCACGCGAGGAGGCGCGCGGACATTCTGTGAAATATCGCTTGGTCTCTGGATTGTTGCTGTTGCCGTTGCTGGCAGCGATCTTGGCCTGGAAAGGCTATGCGGTCGCGACCGACAGCTATCTGCGCGAGGCGACCGCTCAGGCGACCACCGCTCTTAGGCTCGCCGTCACCGCACTTGACGGCCATCTCAATCGCTATCAAGCATTGCCTGCCCTGATCGCCGATCACGAAGATGTCCAGGAACTCGTTACCCGTCCGCGCGACCGGCGACTGCGGCAGGCGGTGAACGCCTACCTCAAAGACATCAACCGCCTGCTTCACTCCTCTGATATCTATGTGATCATGCCGGATGGCGATACGATCGCGGCCAGCAATTATGACGGCCAAACGAGCTTCGTCGGCCAGAATTTCAGCTACCGCCCCTATTTCCAAGAAGCGCTTCGCGGACAGCAGTCGCGCTTCTATGCGCTTGGCACCACGTCGCTGAAGCGCGGCTACTATTTCGGCTCACCAATCCAGATCGGCGACGAAATCCGCGGTGTGATCGTCTTCAAGGTCGATGTCGAAAGCATCGAGGCCTCCTGGCAAGGCGGCGAATACAGGATCTTCGTTTCCGATCCCGAAGGCATCATCTTCATGTCCGGTGACCCTGACTGGCTCTATTCCTCCATCCTGCCGCTGACATCGGAGCGGCTCGCGCGCACCGAGGCCTCGAGGCGGTACGCCGACGCCACCTTGCGACCGCTCCCCATTGCGGAGAGCAACTCGCCCGGCCACCGCTTCATGACCGTCTCCTCCGACGGTTCAAGCCGCGAATATCTCGTGCTTTCGCAATATATGCCCGATGCCGATTGGACCGTGAACGTCCTGGTGGATACGGCCTCGGCCTACACGCAAGCGCTGACGACAGTCGCCGTCGCGCTTCTGTTGATCTGCCTTGCCGGCCTCGGCATGGCCATTGTCCTGCAACGGCGTGCCCGCCTCAACGAACGCATCTCGATGCAGGCGGAAGCGCAAGCGGAACTTGAACGCCGTGTCGACGAACGGACCGCCGACCTTGCGCGCGTCAATGCCCAGATCGAGGAGGAGATCGCCGAGCGCCGACTGACGGAACAGCAGTTGCGCCGGACACAGGCCGATCTGATCCAGGCGGGCAAGCTGGCGGGCCTCGGGCAAATGTCCGCGGCGCTCTCGCACGAATTCAACCAGCCGCTTGCCGCCGCCAAGACCTATGCCGACAGTGCCGCACTGCTGATCGAACGGGGTCGTTCCGACGAGGCGAGCGATAATATCCGGCGAATTTCCGGGCTTGTCGATCGCATGGCGGCAATCAGCAAGCACTTGCGCAACTTCGCCCGCAAGCCGAACGAGAAGCTTGGGCCGGTCCCGGTCGAGGAGGTGGTGCGCGATACGATGGAGATCGTTTCGGTTCGGCTGAAGGCTGCAGCGGCAAGCATCGACATCGACCTCGGCGACGCACCGCTCGTCGTGCGCGCCGGCTCCGTGCGCTTGCAGCAGGTGCTTGTCAACATCATCTCCAATGCGGCCGACGCGGTCGAAGGGCTTGATGACCGGACCATTCGCCTTCGTGCCCGGCGGGAAGACGGCAAGGTGATTCTGACGATCAGTGACCGGGGGCCGGGCATCCCCCCAGCGATTGCCGAACGCATCTTCGATCCGTTCTTTTCGACCAAGGGCGTCGGCAAGGGGCTGGGCCTCGGCCTCTCGATTTCCTATAACATTATCAAGGATTTCGGCGGCAGCCTTGTCGCCACCAATCTTGCGGAGGGTGGCGCCGAGTTCCGCATCGAACTCGCCGTCGAAAACAACGAAGCCCGGGAGGCTGCTGAGTAATGATCGAGAGCCGGATCCTGCTCGTCGATGACGAAGAGGATATGCGCCATTCGAGCGCGCAAGCGCTGGAGCTCGCCGGTTTTCGGGTCGAGACCTTTGCGGCAGCCGAACGCGCCCTGGAATTCATCAGTTTCAGTTTTGCCGGTGTCGTCATCAGCGATATCCGCATGCCCGGCATGGATGGCATGACCCTCCTGCAGCGCGTCCGCGAGATCGACGCCGAGGTGCCGGTCATTCTCGTCACCGGTCATGGCGACGTGCAGCTTGCGGTACGCGCGATGCGCGAAGGCGCCTATGATTTCGTCGAGAAACCTTTCGCGGCCCAGATGCTTGCCGGCACGATCCGCCGGGCGCTCGATTGGCGGACCCTGGTTCTGGAAAACCGGCGGCTGAAGGCCGTGGCCGGCAAGCGCGACGACATCGAGCAGCGGCTTCCTGGTCGAAGCCAGGTCATGGTCGATCTGCGCTATCGTATCCGCGCGATCGGCGCCGCCGACGCCGACACACTGATCATCGGCGACACCGGCGTCGGCAAGGAAGTGCTCGCTCGCACGCTGCATGATCTCAGCGCTCGCGCCAACAGCCCGTTCATCGCCATCAACTGTGCGGCCCTGCCGGAAAATCTGATCGAAAGCGAACTCTTCGGCCACGAGCCCGGTGCCTTCCCCGGCGCCATCCGACCACGCTACGGCAAGTTCGAGCATGGTCGCGGCGGCACGATCCTGCTCGATGAAATCGGCTCGATGCCCTTCGATCTGCAGGCAAAGTTTCTGCGCGTGCTGCAGGAACGCGTCATCACCCGGCTCGGATCGAACGAGCAGGTGCCGCTCGACGTGCGCTTCATTGCCACCAGCAAGGTCGATCTCGAAAAGGAAGTGGCGGGCGGGCGCTTCCGCGCGGACCTCCTCTATCGCCTCAACGTCGCAACGCTCCGCGTCCCCTCGCTTGCGCAAAGACGCGCCGATATCCCGCTGCTCTTCCTGCAACTGGTCAGGGAATCCGCGGCCCGTTACGGCCGGGACGAGGTGGACGTCTCGCAAGCCATGCTGGCGGAAATGGCGGAGCGCGACTGGCCGGGCAATGTGCGCGAACTGCGCAATGCCGCCGAGCGTCTGGTCCTCGGACTCGATGCGGCGCCGCACGATGCCGCGAAGGAAGATAGCGGGCGACTTGCCGACAAGGTCGCCGCCTATGAAAAAAGCCTGATCGCCAGCGCCATTGCCGCCCATGGCGGTGCCCTGAAGCCAGTCTATGAATCGCTCGGCATCTCGCGCAAGACGCTCTACGAAAAGATGCAGAAGTTCGGGCTCGACAAAAAACTTGTCGCCACGGATTTTTCCGCCGGAGGCGAGCTCTGAGCCCCCCAAGTGGTAGCCACCCGGACCTTCGACAGGTGGTTCCCAATTGCCCGCGCCGCGTCCAATTCGACGAAATGCGGCGACCGGGTTGAAGACCGTCGCCCTACTCCGCGGCCGGCGTGGCAACGAATTCGACCTTGATACGATCCGGATCTTCGACGAACAGGGCGTAATAGTCGCTTCCACCGTTCGCGAAAGGGTATCGATCATCGTAGAGGCAGGAAATGCCGTTGTCCCGGCAATACGCCCGCAGCCGGTCGACCGTCTCCCGGTCCTTCACTCGAAATGCCAGATGATTGAGACCGACCCCGCAGCGATGGTAGTCGCGAGAGGCATGCTTCTCGCTGACCTGCACGAATGTCAGGTAGGCGTCGTCGCCATGGGATAGCGAGAAACCGTCGCCCCAACGCCCGCTTTCTTCGTACCCGACCAGCGCGAGAAGGGATGCCCAGAATGCATGGGAGCTATCAAGGTCCGAAACATAGATCTCGATATGGTGGAGCATGGATTCGCCTCTTCTTGAACCTCTGATCTGCTTATCGCGACCGTTGAGAGTGAAGCATACGGACAGTCGCAAAAGCTAGGCTCGTCCTGAAGGCGCGGCAAAGGCAAGAAGGCCACACGCGTATGACGAGAACATAAATGCCCGCCAACGCGGCAACGAAAACGGGGACGCGATCGCTCGCGTCCCCGCCAAATCTTGAAGGCATTCCTGTTCAGACGTTGAAGGCAGCGCCGATCAGCGTCTTGGTATAAGGCTGCTTCGGCGCCTCGAAGATCGCATCGGTCTCGCCTTCCTCGACGATCTTGCCGTTCTTCATGACGATCACGTAGTCCGACATCGCCTTCACCACCGATAGATCGTGGCTGATGAAGATGTAGGAGAGCCCGTGCGCGCGCTGCAGGTCACGCAAAAGTTCGATCACCTGGCCCTGCACCGAGCGGTCGAGCGCCGAGGTCGGCTCGTCGAGGATGACGACCTTCGGCTTCAGGATCATGGCGCGGGCAATGGCGATGCGCTGGCGCTGGCCGCCCGAGAACTCGTGTGGGTAGCGGTTGCGGGACGCGGGATCGAGCCCCACTTCCTTCAGCGCTTCCGACGCTCGGCGGTCGCGGTCCGCACGGCTGAGCTCGGGCTCATGCACATAGAGACCTTCGGTGATGATCTCGCCGACGGTGCGGCGCGGCGAAAGCGAGCCGTAGGGATCCTGGAAGACGAGCTGCAGCGCGCGCCGCAGCGGCCGCATCTGCCCGCGGTCAAAACCGGAAATATCCGTCGTGCCGAAGCGGTAGTGGCCGCTGCTCGGCAGGAGCCTCAGGAGCGCGCGTCCGAGCGTCGATTTGCCCGAGCCGGACTCGCCGACGACGCCGATCGTCTGCCCTTCCTTCAGGCGCAGATTGACGCTATCGACGGCACGGAAGACCGATTTTCCGCCCTTAAAGAGACCACCGCCGATCTGGTAGTCGACGCAGACGTCGCGGCCTTCGAGAATGATCGGTGCGCTGTCGGCCGGCGATGCCTTGCGGCCGCTGGGCTCAGCGGCAAGCAGCATCTTCGTATAGTCGGCCTGCGGCCGTTCGAAGATGTCAGCCGTCGCGCCTCGCTCCACCACTTCGCCGCGGCGCATCACCGCGACGCTATCGGCGAAGTGCTTGACGATGCCGAGGTCGTGGGTGATCAGCACGATCGCCATGCCGAAGCGCTGCTGCAGCGATTTCAGCAGATCGAGGATCTGTGCCTGGATCGTCACGTCGAGCGCCGTCGTCGGCTCATCCGCAATCAAGAGATCCGGCTCGTTGGCAAGCGCCATGGCGATCATCACGCGCTGACGCTGGCCGCCCGACAGTTCATGCGGATAGCTGTCGATGCGGCGCCCCGGTTCCGGGATGCCGACGAGCTCGAGCAGTTCGAGCACGCGGACCCGCGCCTGTTTGAACGTGCCGCCACGGTGGTGCACGATCGGCTCGGCGATCTGGCGACCGATCGGATAGAGCGGATCGAGCGAGGTCATCGGCTCCTGGAAGATCATGGTGATCTTCGCGCCGCGCACCTGGTTGAGCGCCTTCGGCGGCAGGCCGACAAGCTCCTGGCCACGGTAGCGCGCTGAGCCCGTGACATCACCGTTCTTGGCGAGCAGACCCATGATGCCCATCATGGTCTGGCTTTTGCCGGAGCCGGATTCACCAACGACCGCAAGCGTTTCCCCGGTGCGGACATCGAGATCGATGCCCTTGACCGCTTCGACCGTGCCGTCTGGCGTCGAGAAGTTTACCTTGAGGCCGCGCACGGCCAGGATGGTTTCCTTGGTATCTGCCATGTCAGCGATCCTTCGGGTCGAGCGCATCGCGCAGGCCGTCGCCAACGAAATTCAGCGAGAACAGCGTCAGGACGAAGAAGATGGCCGGAAAGATCAACAGCCACGGCGCCGACTGGATGTTGTTTGCGCCTTCCGAGATCAGAGCCCCCCAGCTCGTCAGCGGCGCCTGAACGCCAAGGCCGAGGAAGGAGAGGAAGCTCTCGAGCAGGATCACCTTCGGCACGACGACGGTGACGAAGACGATGACCGGGCCGATCGTGTTGGGGATGATGTGCCGACGGATGATCTGCCAGTCTGTGAGGCCGAGCGCCTGCGCGGCGCCGACGAATTCGCGACGCTTGAGCGCCAGCGTCTGACCGCGCACGATGCGGGCCATGTCGAGCCATTCCACCGCGCCGATCACCAGGAAGATCAGGATGAACGAGCGGCCGAAGAACACCACGAGCACGACGACGAGGAAGACGAAAGGCAGAGAGTAGAGGATCTCCACGAGGCGCATCATGACGTTGTCGACGCGGCCGCCGATATAGCCCGATGTCGCGCCATAGACGACGCCGATGCCGAGCGATACCAGGCTTGCGAGCAGGCCGACGGCGATCGAGATCTGTCCGCCGAGCATGACGCGGACCAAAAGGTCGCGGCCGTTGGAATCGGTGCCGAACGGGAAGTATTCACGGTCGACCTGACCGGTCACCTTCAGCGTCCGGCCATCGTCTTCGGTCGCGACCACTTGCGTGTCGCGGAACTCGTTGGCGCGGTCGAAGTAACGCGTTGCCCGGGCGTCGATCGGCTGTTCGGAGGTGATGGTCGCGGTGAAGGTTTCACCCTCGACGTTGAACTCCTTGAGCGTGACGCGAGCGCGGGTCGCAACGCCTTCCATCACGTCCTGAAGCGTGGATGTATCGGGGCGCGGCTCGAGGCTCGGGCTGATCGACACATAGGACGGGAACACCTGGTCATAGGTGTGCGGGACGAACAGCGGTCCGAGGAACGAGAACAGTGCGATCAATGCCAGCATGAAGCAGCCGGCCATGGCGGCGCGGTTGCGCCTAAAGCGCATGGCCGCAAGCTGGAAGAGGCTTCGCCCCTTCGTTTCCGGTGTCGCCACCGGGGTCTGGACGATATCAGTCATGGCGAACCCTCGGATCGAGCAGGCCGTAGAGAATGTCGACCAGGAGATTGAAGACGATGACAAAGATGGCGACGAGGATGACCGTGCCCATCACCAGCGTGTAGTCGCGGTTGATGGCGCCGAGCACGAAATAGCGGCCGACACCTGGAATGGTGAAGATCGTCTCGACGACAGCCGAACCGGTCAAAAGCGCTGCTGCGCAAGGCGCGAGATAGGAGACGACCGGCAGCATCGCACCGCGCATGGCGTGGGTTACGACAACGGTGCGTGACGGCAGGCCATAGGCCTTGGCGGTTCGAATATGGTCGGTATGCAGCGCCTCGATCATCGAGCCGCGCGTCAGGCGCGCGAACACTGCGAGCTGCGGCAACGCCAGTGCGATCATCGGCAGGATCAGGAAGCGCAAGGAACCGTCGCCCCAGCCGCCGGCCGGCAGCCATGCGAGCACAATCGCAAAGACGAGCGTCAGCACTGGGCCAACGACGAAGTTCGGCACGGTGACGCCGATCGTCGAGAACGACATGATCGTGAAATCGAGGACACTGTTCTGCCGAAGCGCGGCGATCGTGCCAGCCGTTACGCCGCCGATCAGCGCGACAAGAAGCGCGTAAAAGCCGAGCTCCATCGAATAGGGCAGACCTTTGCCGATCAGTTCAGCTACATTGTTGTCTTTATAGACATAGCTCGGGCCGAAGTCGCCGGTCACGGCATTGCTGAGATAGTGTGTGTATTGGCGCCAAAGCGGCTGGTCGAGCTGATACGTCTTCATCAGGTTCGCCATCGTCTGTGGCGGAAGAGGACGCTCGAGGTTGAAGGGGCCACCAGGGGCGAACCGCATCAGGAAGAAGGATATGGTGACGACGATAAACAAGGTCGGCACCGCACTCGCCAATCGGCGAAGGATGAAGGAAATCATGGACGTACTCCGGAGGCGACGCGCGGCCTGTCACCGCGCGTCGTTCCTGTTCGTTATTCGGCGATGCTCAGGAACTTGCTCAGGTGCTCGTTCGGCGCATTGTCCGCCCAGCCCTTGACGCGGCTCGCGACCAGCCACAGGTCGGCCTGGGTCAGAAGCGGAGCGATCGGCTGTTCCTTCATCAGCAGCGCTTCGGCTTCATGCATCAGCTTCGAGCGAGCAGCCGGATCCTGCTCGTCGTAGGACTTCTTCATCAGGCCGTCGAACTCAGCGTTTTCGAAGTGGCCGTAGTTGAAGGTCTTGTTGGAGCCGACGCTGAGTGCCAGGAAGTTCTCTGCGTCCGCATAGTCCGCCTGCCAGCCGGCGCGGGCGACGTTGAACTTGCCGCCTTCCTGCAGGTAGGCGTAGTGCGAGGACACATCGAGGTTCACCAGCGACACCTTGGCGCCGAAGGTGTTCTTCCACATGTCGGCGACAGCGGTCGCAACACGCTCGTGGTTCGGGTTGGTGTTGTAGCGCAGCTCGATTTCGAGCGGCTTGCCACCTTCGCCGTAGCCTGCTTCCTTCATCAGGGCGATCGCCTTGTCTTCGCGGTCGAGCTGCGACATCGAAGCGAACTCGGCCTTCGACGGCTCACCGTAGCTTTCGATGCCCGGGGGAACCATCGAATAGGCAGGGAGCTGCGAACCGGCATAGATTTCCTTGGCAAGGAAGTCGCGGTCGACGGCCATCGACAGTGCCTGACGGACGCGCACGTCATTGTAAGGCGCCTGGCGGGTGTCGAAGGCATAGTAGTAGGTCGCAAGCGACGGCGAAACGTGGACCTGATCGTCATAGGACTTGCGCAGACGCTCGATCTGGTCGGCCGAGAAGTTGTAGACGAGGTCCATTTCCTTGGCCTCGAAGCGGCGAACCGAGGCGGCCTGGTCGTCGATCGGGTAGAAGATGACCTTGTCGAGCTTGACGTTGGCCGCATCCCAGTAGTTGGCGTTCTTGACGACGGTCAGGCTGTCGTTCGGAACGTGGGCGGTCAGCGTGAACGCGCCGTTGGAAACCATCACACCCGGCTTGACGAAGTCGTTGCCGTTCTTTTCGACGCTCGCCTTGCTGACCGGAAGTGCGGTCTGGTGCGCCAAGAGCTCCAGGAAGAACGGGGTCGGGCGCTCGAGGGTGATTTCGACCGTCTTTTCATCGACCGCCTTCACGCCGAGCTGATCGGTCGGCAGTTCGCCCTTGTTGACCTTTTCAGCGTTCTTGATCGGGAAGAGAATGTTGGCGTAGCCGGCTGCAGTCTTCGGATCTTCGACGCGACGGAAGGAGAAGACGAAGTCTTCTGCCGTCACCGGCGAGCCGTCCGACCACTTCGCATCAGCGCGCAGCTTGAATGTATAGACCGTACCGTCGTCCGAGAGCTCCCACGTTTCGGCTACACCGGGAATGATCTTGCCGGCGGCGTCATATACCGTCAGGCCTTCGTAGAGGTCCTTGAGGATGAACGCCTCAATGTTGATCGACGTATGGGCCTGATCCAGGGTCTGCGGCTCACCCGCATTGCCGCGATGCAGGACAGCTTCGGCCAGAGCCGGGCTTGCTCCGATGAGCAGCGAGCCGATCAGCGCGGCAGCGCTAAGGTTGAGTTTCAGTGAAGCCATTTTGTTTCTCTCCTTCCCCTTGTTTTGGGTTTGTGATCGCAGGAGAGAAGTGCAAATCGTCCTTAAACGCAAGGCGGATTCTGCGGCTGTCTGCATCTTTATCTATAGGACGGAATTCCTTCTATCCTATAGGTTGTATTTCGTTTGCGATTCTTTTCGTCGCCTTTGCGACGGACATATGACGGAAGCAGGGCAATTTCAGGAAATCTCCTGCAACGTTTTAGGTCGGAAAATTTTGTCGGCAAAACAAGGCCGGAGCCACCATCGAATCAAGCCTCATGCAAAGTTTGTGAATTTTGCCGGCAGTTTACGTAATGTGCGCAAAGATTGGCGGCGTTCGCCGCAATCTTCTTGCGGCCAGTTCCCTTCCTGTCGACAGATCGTTTCCACCACGCACGCGACCGACTAGTGTGGAGCGCAAAACAGACGCCCACTGGTTGCAATTGCGGCTCTTGCCTCCCTCCCCTCGCTGGCACCACCAGAAAGTGAAACCGGTTCACAGGAAGGGTGTTGCTTCCAGTCCACAGTAAAATCGATTGAAGCGACTTCCGACCTCTGGCAACCTGCCTTTTGCCCGGTTGTCAAACCACTTCGATGAACTATTGTGCGCCGGACTTCGGTGGGCGCGACCAATTCGCGTGCGCTGTCACGCCGCACGGAAATACCGGCCATCGCCTGCCTGCGATGATGTCCATGCGGCGCTTCAAGCCGGATTGTTTTTGTGGCGCACCGGGAAGGCTGCGCCAAGCACCAAGGGAGATAGCGAATGGCATTGATCACATTGCGGCAACTGCTCGACCATGCGGCGGAGAACGACTACGCGCTGCCGGCGTTCAATGTGAACAATCTCGAATACATTCAGGCCGTCATGCGCGCCGCCGATGCCACCGACAGTCCGGTGATCCTTCAGGCAAGCCGAGGCGCCCGTTCCTACGCGGGGGATGCGTTCCTGCGCCACCTGATCCTGGGTGCGGCGGAAGAATATCCGCATATCCCCGTCTGTCTGCACCTCGACCACGGCGACCAGCCATCGACCTGCATCTCGGCGATCACCAACGGCTTTACCTCGGTCATGATGGACGGCTCGCTGGAAAAGGACGGCAAGACCGTTGCCAGCTATGAATACAACGTCGCAGTCACCGCAGAAGTGGTGAAGATCGCCCACGCTGCCGGCGTTTCGGTCGAAGGCGAACTCGGCTGCCTCGGCAACCTCGAAACCGGCGCGGGCGACAAGGAAGATGGCCACGGCTTCGAAGGCAAGCTGTCGCGCGAAGAACTTCTGACCGACCCGGACCAGGCTCTCGACTTCGTCACCAAGACCGGCGTCGACGCTCTGGCCGTTGCGATCGGCACCAGCCACGGCGCCTACAAGTTCACCCGCGAGCCCGATGGCGACATCCTGTCGATCGAAACGATCGCCAAGATCAACAGGAAGCTGCCGAACACGCACCTCGTGATGCACGGCTCGTCTTCCGTGCCGAAGGATCTGCAGGACCTGTTCAACACCTATGGCGGCAAGATGAAGCCGACCTGGGGCGTTCCGGTCTCGGAAATCCAGAAGGCGATCCCGCTTGGCGTGCGCAAGGTCAACATCGACACCGACCTGCGCCTCGCCATGACCGGCACGATCCGCAAGAACTTCGCCGAGAACCCGGAGAACTTCGATCCGCGCAACTACCTGAAGCCGGCCACCGCACTGATGACAGAGGTCTGCAAGGAGCGCTTCGAAGCCTTCCGCACCGCCGGCAAGGCATCGAAGATCCGCACCCTGCGCCTGCCGGAAATGGCAAAGCGCTACGCGGCCGCCTGATCCCTGAGAACCCGCCCGCTTTCCGCTTAACGCATTGAGACCACGGGAAGCGGGCGGCCCATTCCCATGAAAGACAAATCGGCGCGCGGCCGGTGATCAGACGGCCGCGCGCCGATTGCGTTTCGATTATCGAAAGTTGGGAGCGGCCAAGCGACCGGAGACAGCGCCGACAGGGCCCTCAAGCCCGCCGCTCTTCCACGGTTTCGTGCTCATAAAGCTGGTCCATGGTCAGGCTGGCGACGTCGGCGAAAGGTGCCTGGCTTTTCACCTGACCGCCACCGAGGATGACGACCTCGTCGCAAAACGAGATCGTGCTGCGGTGATGGCTGATGACGATCGTCGTGCGGCGTCCCGCTCTCGACTTCAGCGTCTCGACGATGGCCGCTTCCGATAGCCCGTCGACCGCGTTGGTGGCTTCGTCGAGGATCAGGATGTCCGGATCGCGCACCAGGGCCCTGGCGAGTGCCACCCGCTGCCGCTGCCCTGCCGAGAGGCTGGCGCCTCGATAGCCGACGACGGTTTGATAGCCCTGCGGCAAGTTTTCGATGAAGCCATGCGCTTCAGCCATCCTGGCTGCATGCTCCACTTCGGCTACTGTGGTTTCCTCCCGGCCATAGGTGATGTTCTCCAGGATCGTCCCATCAACCAGTTCCAGATCCTGGCTCGCAAGCGCAATCCGGCTTCGCCATTGCACCGGGTCGATCCGGTTCAGGGGCACGCCATCGACCAGAATGTTCCCCTCGTCCGGCTCGACGAATCGGCATAGCAGATTGACGATCGTCGTCTTGCCGGCACCGGACCGGCCAATGAGCGCCGTCGAACGGCCGCCGCGAATTTCGAATGCCGCCGACTGCAGCACGACGTCACGGGAATCGGAGTTCGGATAGCGGAAAGTGACGTCATCAAATTTCAGTTGCCGTCGCAATCCGCTGAAGGGTTCCCTTCCCTCCGGCGGCTTTGGCTTGTCAGACGGATCAAGCAGCCAGCGCACCTCCTCCAGCGAACCGCTCCAGCCCTGGATCTGGCTCCAGGACATTTGCAGTGCACGCATATGCGGCTGCAAGCGGTAGAGCAGGACCACGAAGGCGACGATGACGGGAAAGGTAACGCCGACCGACCAGGCGCCGACGACAACGGCGAGGAAGAGCGCGGAGTGGAGCGTCTCTGTCAGCGGCGGCAGCAAGCCTTGGCGGGCCTGTAGCGCGAACGCGGCGCGCCGAACGGCATCCGACGCCCCATCGAACGCGACCTTTTCCCGCGCCTCCTGGCCAAATATCCGTATCAGGCGGCCGGCGTGAACCAGATGCAGCATCCGAGCGGCCAGCTCGCCGTTGAAGGCGGTGACATCACGGCTCGGGGCTTTAAGGGTTGCGGACAGGACATAATGCAGGAGCTGGACCAGAACGAGGCCGAACGCCACGAACAAGGTCATCTGCCAGGACAAAAGCAGAAGGAACGCGAGCAGGATGATGGCGGCCGAGCCATTTACCAACGCCGCAAGCACGGTTTGCACCGCATCGGAAGCCCGCCAGGACTCGTTTGAAATGACATTGAGCAGTCGCCCCGGATTCTCCTTCATCAAGAAGGGATAGCCGACATTGAGGAGCTGAGACGACAGAGCGCCGCGGATCGAATGGCCCGCCTTGCCGTAGACGAAGGTCGCAAGCACCGTATTGGCGAAAGCCAGGACGTTCTTGAGAGAAATCAGGGCAAAGGCGGCAGCCGCGATGACGATCAGCCGCTGACGGTCGTCCATGCCCGATCCAACTTGCTGGAAGAGAGCGGAGATGCCGCTCAACGCCGCCGGGTCCTGATTACCGGCGATGATTCCCAGCATCGGAATGATGAGGCCGATCCCGACGCCCTCCAGCGCCGCACTGCAAAGGCCGAGGATCGTCACGACCGGAAGCAGACGCAACTGGCCACCTAATGCACTGCGCAACAGCTGCAGGCTCGGCAGGAGGATACGGAACATGGTGGCGTCTCCTCAGCCCTGGAGTTGTTTTTCGGCCCGCTGCTCGACTTGTCCCGCCGTCCGTGCGGCGACGAACAGGCCGAGGAACTTCAGAGCGCCAAGCAGGTTCATCAAGGCAATCGGCCAGTGAGAGAGGTGCAACACGGGGTCAAACCGGGGGCCACCGAAGATTTCCGCGCAGGCAGACCGGAGGGTCCAACAAAAATGCCGCAGCAGCCATGGCGCGGTGCGTATGTGTTTCATGCAGAGTGCGCCATTGCCGAAGCTATAATTGCGATGAAGCGTCTCGATGGTCGTGCGGGCACGGCGGCCGTGGTGATGGAAGACGGCCATATCGGGGACATATTCGACCGGAATGCCGAGCCGATAGGCGCGCACCAGATAGTCCGTGTCTTCGGCCGACCGCAGCGGGGCGCCGGCACCGAAACGTTCGTCGAAAGCACCGATCCGCAGCGCGACCTCCCGCTGCATCGTCATGTTGCAGCCCAAGATGAAGCCACCCGGATGAACATCACTGGTCAAACGTTCGCATGCGCTCGACCGCTTGATCGTGAAGGGCAGATCGCTGGCGTCTCCGAGCTCGACGCGGCCACCGCGGATGATGGCGCCTTCGCCGCCTGCGTAGTGGCGCTCCAGGTCGCGCAGATAGTTCGCGTCGACTTCGCAATCGTCATCGATGAAGATCAAGATGCCGCCGCGGGCGCGTGCCATGGCCGCGTTGCGCGCAGCAGCGAGCCCAGGCCGTCTCTCAACCACGTGCGTGACAGTCAGCGGTGATGCGGCGATAATCCGAGCAATTCGCTCCGGCGTGTCATCGGTCGATCCGTTGTCAACGACAACCAATTCCCACCGGACGGCAGCATGGACACCACAAACCGCCTCGATCGATCGGATGCAGGTCTCGAGCGCCTCGGCGCGGTTGCGCGTGCAGACGATAAAGCTTGCGAAAGGCGCCTCGCGTGACGTAGGCGCCAACGCGGCAGATGTCTCCGCCACGCCGCTCCGCTCCATCGCATTCCACTTCAGGCCTTCGACAGTCATGCTAGTGCATCCCTTCGGTCGGGAGCACGCTCGCCGCCGGTACGGAACGCATATATCGCGACAAAGCGTCCAGCCGGCTGGTGGCCGCCAGCGACAGGCGGCTGCACCATGGGGCACGAGCCCCCGTGATAAGGCCATATCGTTCCCGACGACGAATGAGCCCCCATTTGTCCGTCTGCGTCAAAAACGCATGGGTGAGTTCCGGCCGCCGTTCGTCGCTGACGAGCTGATAGAGAAAATAGAAGAGATTCAACGCGCCCGCCTCGTAGCCCGCACGGGTTTGCGGAGGAAGCGCCGAGACCCTCTCTTCGAGGGAACGAATGCACTCGGCTGCTTGCCGGATCGTTTCGGACGTCAGCGCAAGCCCGATGTCGTTCAAGACGCCGGGATTGTGACAAAGACCTTCGCGCTCGAGGTTTTCGGCAACGATCGCCAGATGCGTGCGGCGCATCTGGCGCTTGTGCGTATTCGTTACGCTGTTGCCGTGGATGCGATAAGCGATCAGGGCCTCGTCGATCATCTTCGCGGGATAACGGTCAGTGACACGCCGGAAGAGATCGAAATCCTCCGCATGCATATAATGCGCGTCGTAGCTCAGCATATCCTGCGGGATGACGTGCCTGTTGTAGACGACGGTCGAGTGGATGAAGATCGTGAAGAACTTCGACAATGCCCTGAGGCTTGCCGGCTGATAGATCGGATTGGGCGTGCCGCGGATGATGCGGTCGCCAAGGAGCGTGTCGATGCCCGTGCCGCAAAGTGCGAGCTCCGGCTGCTCAACGAACGACGACACCTGGCGCGACAGCCGCGATGGATAGGAAATGTCGTCGGCATCCATCCGGGCGATGAGATCGCCTTTCGCCAGGGCGAGGCCCTCGTTCAAGGTTGCGATCAGCCCGCGATTTTCGCGGGAGACGATGGTAATGCGACCGTCCGCTTGCTGATAACGCCGCATGATTTCCAGCGAGCGATCGCGCGAGCCGTCGTCGATGGCGATGATCTCGAGCCGCTGATGGTCCTGCCTCAGGATGCTCTCGAGCGCCGCGCCGAGATAGGGCTCGGCGTTGTAGACGGGCAACAGGACGGAAACCAACGGAACGGTCATGGGCAACCTCGAACGTTATTGCAGATCTGACGCCTGAAGCGTCTTTCCCCGGGCGCAGGAAGCACCGGCGCCCGGAAGGTAAACAGGGCGCAGCCCCTCGTCGGTTCGCCCGCGAAGCCATTCGTCGGCTTGCACCGTGCTCATCGCGGCGGCGCCGAAGCCGCTGTTCGGGCGCACATAAGGGAAATGCCGTTTCAGGGCATTGAGCGGCTTTTCGAATGCGAACCAGGAAAGTGCAGCCACAATCAATGTGGCGGAGCCGGCGACGAGCAACCGACCGAGCCCTTGCTCGGCAACGTTGATCGGTATCCACCCCTGCGTCTTGACGGCCAGCGCAAGCACGACGGGATGAAACAGATAAACGCCATAGCTAACGCGCCCGAGCGCCGTCAGCGGCTGAAGTTCGAGCAGCCTGCCTGCCCGACCGCTAAAGCCGGTGGAAGCATGCCCCACCAGCATCGCAAGCGGGATGAGCGGAAGGGCTTCGAGAGCGATCCAGACGAGCCAATCGAGCGCCGGCCCCATCGCCGTCACACGGGCCCAAAGGAGCGCAAGGGACACGATGGAAAGCGGCAGCCAACTGACCGTCATCCACCGCGGCCAAGACGTGGTCGTCGAACGGTGGACGGCCAGGAGCGCTCCCGCCGCCAGTGCGTCCATCGAGGCGGGAGGCAACAGGTCGCGCGCAAGTGACGGTTCTCCCGTCAGCGGCCAATAGAAGCGGTAGGCCAGCGAAGCGGTGATCACGCCGACGCAGAGCCGCCCAAGCAGATGGCGCGGCGTCAGCAGAACGAGCAACGGCCAGACGATGTAGAATTGCTCTTCAATGCTCAGGCTCCAGGTGTGACAGAGCACCCACGGTGTCCAGGCGTCCCTGAGTGCATACCAGAAATTCGAGAGGTAGAGCGCATGCCAGACCCAGCCTTCCCTGGCGCCCTCCAGGTTCACCAGCCACAGGACGCCCAGCATGGCGAAATAGGGTGGAAAGATGCGCAAGGCGCGACGCGCGTAAAAGGATTTGAGAGCCGTCGCCCGCTCGAACTGGGCGGCGGAACGGGCGTCGAGCAGTAACCGCGTGATCAGAAAGCCGCTGAGAACAAAGAACAGCCGCACGCCGATGTGTCCCCAATGGGAATCGTCCGCGGCAAAAAAATGCGCGTACAGAACCATTGAAACGGCAGCGGCTCGCAACCCGTCCAACTGACGGTCGCGCATATTCAGCATTGAACATCCCCTCGGAGTTCCGACCCTTGCAGGCCTCGTTCCTTGTGGAGCCAACTCTCTGGTCAGCTACGATTTTTTGCCGCGAGGTTGCCATTTTGCTTCGAACGAAGCGTGAAAGGTCTGGTCGTCGCACTATGCGTTGAAGGCGGCCCTTAAAAATCTAGGGTCGAATAGGGGCCAAACTTTGACCTCTGGTGAGCAGCGAACCGTCGGGCCACCTGGACGGATGAGTATCGGGACGCCGACGAGTCCGGCCGTCGCCGCGCACCAACGTCGCAAACCTTTGTTTTACTTGAGCCTCGCGGTTTAGAACGTCGGGGGCGTGTTGACCCAAAGCAACACGGTTTCGCCGTCGTGCCGGTTCGACCAGGCATGACGCCTTTTGCTCTCAAAGTAGAGTGAGTCCCCGACGCTGAGGTCATAGAACTGGTCGCTATCGAGAATGAACTCTACGCGGCCGGAGAGGACGTAGACGAATTCCTCACCCTCATGCCGATAGGCGCCCTCACTAGAAGCGCCTGGCTCCAGCACGAAGCGGTGACAGTCCATCTGGTTGCGGCCATCGGCGAGCAGTTGCACGGTGACGCCGGGCGTCGTGCGCGGCCAGGTCCGCCATTCGCCGGCCCGCACCACGGCGCGTGCATCCGCCTCCCCCTCACCCGAAAGGCTGGAAACGGTCGTCCCGAAATATTCGGCGATGTTATGAAGCACCGCCACCGAAACGCCCTGCGAGGTGCGCTCCAGCGTCGAAAGCACCGATGCGGCGATGCAGATCTCGCCGGCCACCTGCTCCAGGGTCTTGCCGGCCGCATGCCTGAGGCTCCTGAGCTTGCGTCCCACCTGGTTGTCGGTGCCGTCACTGGTCGTCGTTCCGCTATGGTCTTCCGCGGCGCTTTCTGCTTCGAGCGCCTCGCGGATCGCCGCCGGATTGAGGCCGCGTTCCGCGCGAAACCAGGCGATGCGCTTCAACCGGGCAAGATCGCTCTCGGTATATTGCCGATGCCCCGTCGGCGAGCGCTCGGGCACGACAAGCCCTTGCGTCTCCCACAGCCTCAGCGTTGAAGCGGAAACCCCCGCCAGACGTGCCGCTTCGGCAACCTTGTAGCGCACCGCGCCCATTCTCCGTTTCCTTCACTAACCGTCGGCACCTGCACGAATCCGTGCCGTGCCGAAGCGTCGGCAACCTTAGCCGCCGCGATCGAGATCTGACAAGAACGGCGCATCAGCGCCCGTGTTCTCTCGATCACCAAATTTGATTTGCAATCGACCGTGAAAGGTGTACCACTTCCAGAATAAACTTGCAGAAAAAATGCAATATATTAACTCCAGATGTGACAGGAACGCGCCATGACCAGCCTTACCGACCGCAAGAACGCCGCCATTTCCCGTGGCGTCGGCATGACCACCCAGATCTATGCCGATCGCGCGGAAAACTCGGAAATCTGGGACAAGGAGGGCAATCGCTACATCGACTTCGCCTCCGGTATTGCCGTCGTCAACACGGGTCATCGTCACCCGAAGGTCATCGAGGCGGTCAAGGCGCAGATCGATCGCTTCACGCATACCTGCCATCAGGTCGTACCTTACGAATCCTACGTGCACCTCGCCGAGCGCCTGAACGCGCTGACGCCCGGCAACTTCGCCAAGAAGACGATCTTCGTGACCACCGGTGCCGAGGCTGTCGAAAACGCCGTAAAGATCGCCCGCGCTTCGACCGGGCGCCAGGCGGTTATCGCCTTCACCGGCGGCTTCCACGGCCGGACCTTCATGGGCATGGCGCTCACCGGCAAGGTCGTTCCCTACAAGGTCGGCTTCGGCGCGATGCCGGGCGACGTCTTCCACGCTCCCTTCCCGATCGAACTGCACGGAATCACCGTCGAACAGTCGCTAGCGGCGCTAAAGAAGCTCTTCGCCGCCGACGTCGATCCGGGCCGCGTCGCCGCCATCATCCTGGAGCCGGTACAGGGCGAAGGCGGTTTCTACCCCGCTCCCACCGCCTTCATGAAGGCGCTGCGCGAGATCTGCGATCAGCACGGCATCCTGCTCATTGCAGACGAAGTGCAGACCGGCTTTGCGCGTACCGGCAAGATGTTCGCAATGGAACACCACGACGTCGCGCCTGATCTCATCACCATGGCAAAGAGCCTCGCCGGCGGCTTCCCGCTGGCCGCCGTCACCGGCCGCGCCGAGGTCATGGATGCGCCGGCACCCGGCGGCCTTGGTGGCACCTATGGTGGCAATCCGCTCGGCATCGCGGCTGCGCATGCGGTGCTTGACGTCATCGCCGAGGAGAAGCTGTGCGAACGGGCCGAGCAACTCGGGGGCCGCCTCAAGCAGCGCCTCGCCGCCATCCGCGAGCAGGCACCGGAGATCGCCGACATCCGTGGCCCCGGCTTCATGAACGCCGTCGAGTTCAACGACGTGAAGACCAACCTGCCGAGCGCCGACTTCGCCAACAAGGTGCGGCTGATCGCTCTGGAAAAAGGCCTTATCCTCCTGACCTGCGGCGTGTACGGCAACGTCATTCGCTTCCTGGCGCCGATCACCATCCAGGACGAAGTCTTCGCCGAAGCACTCGACATTCTCGAAGCGTCGATCCTCGCGGCGCGTGGTTGACGCCCGACCGGGCGACCGCTAACGCGGTTGCCCGGTGCATAATTCCTTGGATCGGGATCGACTTAGGGACAAAATTATGCAGCAATTCAAAGGACTACAGCGGCGACCTTAGTGCGTCTTGAAAGACGCGCCGCGCTGTGGGTGCTGTGCGCCAATTCAGGCGCGCAAAGCTCGGGTGCCGGCGTCGATCGGCACTCGCAAGAACAAGCAAAAGCGGGCCTGCCGCCTCGCGGTGGGCCATCGCCGGAGGATGCCTGCCAATGACCTTGACTCCCGCCTTGACCAAGCACTTGCGCGCCGCCGAACTGTTCGCGCCGCTTCCCGCCATCGCGCATGCCGCCAAAGGCTGGACCGGCGCAACCTTCGACGTCTTCAACCCCTCTACCGGCGAGCTGCTGGCAAGGCTTCCGGACATGGGCATCGATGAGGCCCATGTGGCGATCGAGGCTGCCGCAAGGGCACAAATCCTCTGGGCGGCAAAACCAGCCAAGGACCGAAGCGCCGTGCTTCGGCGCTGGCATGACCTGATCGTCGAACACGCCGACGATCTCGCCGCCATCCTGACGGCCGAGATGGGCAAGCCGATCGCCGAATCGAAGGGCGAGGTGCTGCACGCAGCCGCCTATGTCGAATGGTATGCGGAAGAGGCGAAGCGCATCTATGGCGAGACCTTCCCGGCACCGGCAAACGACCGCCGCATGCTTGTCATCAAGCAGCCCGTCGGCGTCGTCGGCACCATCACGCCCTGGAACTTCCCGGCCTCGATGGTGGTACGGAAGATCTCGCCGGCGCTTGCCGCCGGCTGCACCATCGTCTTGAAGCCCGCCGAACAGACCCCGCTCGTTGCCGGCGCCATGTTCGTGCTCGCCGAAAAGGCCGGCTTCCCCGCGGGCGTCGTCAACCTTATCTATGCCTCGGAAGGTGCCGCGATCGGACGCGAACTCTGCAGCAATCCGAAGGTACGCAAGATCAGCTTCACCGGCTCGACCGAAGTCGGGCGGCTCTTGATGCGACAATGCTCCGACCAGATCAAGAAGGTCAGCCTGGAGCTTGGCGGCAACGCTCCCTTCATCGTCTTCGACGACGCCGACATCGACGAGGCGGTAGATGGCGCAATCCAGGCGAAGTTCCGCAATGCCGGCCAGACCTGCGTCTCCGCCAACCGCATCTATGTACAATCGGGCGTGCATGACGCCTTTGCCGAGAAATTCGTCCGGCGCGTCGCCGAACTGAGCGTCGGCGACGGCTTCACCCCAGGCATCACCATCGGCCCGATGATCGACAAGCACGCGATCGAGAAGATCGAGGCCCATGTCGCCGACGCCGTTGCCAAAGGTGCCAAAGTGCGCGCCGGCGGCCACCGGATCGGCGCGTCAGGCACCTTCTTCGAGCCGACCGTCCTCACCGGCATTTCAACCGACATGCGCGTTGCTCAGGAAGAGACCTTCGGTCCAATCGCCCCGATCATCCGCTTCGAAACGGCCGAGCAGGTGATCGCCGAGGCCAACGACACCATCTATGGTCTGGCGGCATACTTCTATGCCGAGAACCTGAAGCGGGTCTGGCATGTGGCCGAGGCACTGGAATACGGCATGGTAGGCATCAACACCGGCCGCATGTCCTCGGAGGCCGCTCCCTTCGGCGGCATCAAGCAATCGGGCATCGGCCGCGAAGGCTCACGCCACGGGCTCGAAGACTATCTTGAGATGAAATATCTCTGCATGGGCAACATCTGATCTACCCCGCAAACAGACGGGCAAGAGCTGAAGCACGAGATATCTACCTTGCAATTCTGGAATTAAACTCCATAAATGCAAGGATGATCGAACGTCAGATAACCACCACGCTAATAGACCTCATCGACACCAACGCTGCGGTGGCACTCATTGGGCCGCGCCAGGTTGGGAAGACCACGCTTGCACTTGCGATCGCTAAGCAGCGTGCATCGATCTATCTTGATCTCGAATCCGAGGCAGATCGGGCCAAGCTCAGCGAACCAGAACTCTACCTTGAGCAACACATGGACAAGTTGGTCATCCTTGACGAAGTCCACCGGTTGCCGAACCTCTTTCAAAACTTGCGTGGTCTGATCGATCGCGGCCGAAGATCTGGCAGACGATCTGGACAGTATTTGCTGCTAGGCTCCGCATCAATCGATCTACTGAAGCAAACTGGCGAGACCCTCGCTGGCCGCATTGCCTATTTGGAAATGCACCCGATCGACGGCCTGGAAGTTCCGGAGACGGATATCAACGCACTTTGGGTGCGCGGGGGATTTCCTGACAGTTTCCTTGCCGCGAGCGACCGGGCCAGCCATCGCTGGAGGCAAGACTTCATCCGAACATACCTCGAGCGAGACATCCCGCAATTTGGTCCCCGCATCCCGGCCGAGACGCTTAGGCGCTTCTGGACGATGCTTGCGCATCACCAGTCGAGCCTCCTCAACGCTGCGGATTTTGCCCGCGCGTTGGGCGTCGACGGCAAGACCATTGCGAATTACCTCGACTTACTTGTGGATCTCCTATTGGTCAGACGGTTGGAACCCTGGCACTCCAATGTCGGTAAGCGCCTCGTCAAGTCACCCCGCATATACGTGCGCGACAGCGGGATTGCCCATACTCTTCTAGGACTGACAAACCAAGAACAGGTCCTTGGCCACCCCGTGGCGGGCGCCAGTTGGGAAGGCTTTGTCATAGAAACACTTTCTGGAGTCGTGCCCTACGGCACGCAAATGAACTTCTACCGTACGGCAGCAGGCGCCGAAATCGACCTCCTGATAACACCCGCGGGTCGGCGTCCGTGGGCAATCGAGATCAAACGCAGCCTCACCCCAAAACTCGAAAAGGGCTTCTACCTCGCTTGTGAGGCAATAGATCCCGAACGACGGCTTGTCATATATCCTGGCTCGGGAGTATTTCCACTAAGCCAGAACGTCGAGGCAATGCCGCTCGCTGCCGCTGGAAAGCTATTGCGTGATCTTGCTTGACTCTGTCTGAGCAAGCAGCGCCTTCCTGCGCCGAACATCAGAGCAGCCCGAAGTTCATCCAGCGATGATCTTGACTCTGCGCTTCTTCCTGCAAACCGGCAGGGCTTGGGCAGATTTTGCGCCCATCTCTCCGGCCGCCGATCCCGATTGCCTACCGGACCAACCAGCCGCCGTCGACGGGTAACACCGTTCCGGTGACATAGCGGGAGGCAGGCGCGGCAAAGAAGAGCACGGCCGTTGCCAGGTCGTCCGGTGTGCCCCAGCGCCCCATCGGAATTCGGGCGGAGATCTGGACGTTGCGGTCGGGGTCGTTGCGTAGCGCCTCGGTATTGTCGGTGGCCATGTAGCCCGGCGCTATCGCATTGACGGTAATTTCGTGCCGCGCCAACTCGTTGGCCATGGCCTTCGTGAGACCGGCAATTCCGTGCTTCGAGGCGGCATAGGCCGGCACGCGGATGCCGCCCTGGAAGGTCAGCATCGAGGCGACATTGACGATCCGGCCTTCCCGCCCGGTTTCCACCATGTGTCGCGCAACGGCCTGCGACAGCAGAAAAGCCGCCTTCAGGTTGACGTCGAGCACACTGTCCCAATCCTCCTCGCGATAATCGAGCAGGTCGGCGCGGCGGATGATGCCGGCATTGTTGACGAGGATGTCGATGCCGCCGAGGGCGGCGACAATCTCGGAAATGGTTGCGGTCGCATCGAAGGGCTTGGAAAGGTCGACCGTCAGTTCGTGAAAGCGCATGCCCGCTTCGCGGACCAGCGCCGCCGTCTCGGGCATCGGCGAGGAACCGAGAGCGGCGATATCAGCGCCGGCGCGTGCCAGCGCGAGCGCCATGCCCTGGCCAAGGCCAGTTCGGGCGCCGGTAACGAGAGCGATCTTGCCGGTGAGATCAAACAGCGCGTTCAAAGCGAAGCCCCTTGTCGTTGAAGAAATGGATGGGCGCGGCGGCCAACGATAGCCTGACGTCGGCACCGGGGGCGAGATCATGCTGGCCGGGTGCGACGACCAGCAGCTTCTGACCGGCGACATCGGCGTGCAGCACGGTTTCGGAACCAAGCGCCTCGACGAGGCGTATCTTCGCCGGGATGCTGTTTTCGCCGGCATCAAGCGTGATGTGCTGAGGCCGAACGCCGAGGGTAACCGGCGCGCCGGTTGCAATCGCGGCCCCATCGATCGGCACCTGCAGTCGGTGGCCACCCTTCAGCGTCGCGACAGCCCTGCCGGAACCGGCTGCTTCGAGCGTACCTTCAAGGAAGTTCATGTGCGGCGAGCCGATGAAGCCGGCAACGAAACGGTTGGCAGGCCTGTTGTAGAGTTCGAGCGGCGTGCCGATCTGCTCGATGCGGCCGGCGCGCAAGACGACGATGCGATCGGCCAGCGTCATCGCCTCGACCTGATCATGCGTCACATAGATCATCGTCGCCGAGAGCCGCGCATGCAGGGCCGCAAGCTCAGCGCGGGTGGAGCCGCGCAGCTCGGCGTCGAGGTTTGACAACGGCTCGTCGAGCAGGAAGGCGACCGGGCGCCGCACGATCGCGCGGCCGATTGCAACGCGCTGTCGCTGGCCGCCCGAGAGCTGGCCGGGACGGCGTTCGAGATAGGCTTCGATCTCCAGCATGCGCGCGGCTTCCGCGATGCGCTCGGCGATTTCCGCCTTTGGCATCCGGGTGTTTTCGAGGCCGAAGGCGAGGTTCTGGCGTACGCTCATATGCGGATAGAGCGCATAGGACTGGAACACCATGGCAAGGCCGCGGTCGGCGGCCGGTACGTCGTTGACGACCTTGCCATCGATCGAAAGTTGGCCACCGGTCGGCTTTTCCAGCCCGGCGATCATGCGCAGGAGCGTAGACTTGCCGCAGCCAGATGGGCCGACGAAGACCACGAACTCGCCGTCCTTGATCTCCAGGTTGATGTCATGAAGCACGTCGACGGCGCCGAACGACTTGGTCACATTGGTAAGCTTGATGTGGCCCATGGTGCCCCCCTATTTCAGTCCGGTGCCGGCGATGCCGGTGGTGATGAAGCGTTGCAGGAAGATGAAGACGAGCACGACCGGGATCATGGTCACGACCGTCATGGCGAGGATGAAATGCCACTGCACGTTCAGCTCGCCGGAATAGATGCTCAAGCCGACCTGCAGCGTATAAAGCTCCTTGCGCGAGAGCACGATCAGCGGCCAGAGGAAGTCGTTCCAGCGCCAGACGACGGAGAAGATCGCCAGCACGGCGAGCGCCGGTGACGTCAGCGGCAGAATGATGCGCCAGTAGATCTGCCACTCCGACGCCTTGTCCATCCGTGCCGCGTCGATCAGTTCGTCTGGGATTGTCAGCATGTATTGCCGTAGGATGAAGACTCCGGTCGGTGTGGCGACCGTCGGCAGGATCACGCCCCAGAGATTGTTGAAGAGGCCGAGCGCCGAGACGATCGAATAGAGCGGCACCATGATCACCGAGAGCGGCACCATGAGGGTGGCGAGGATCAGCAGCATCGCGAAGGTGCGGCCGCGGAACTCGTATTTGCTGAGCGCGAAGGCGGCCATCGAATTGACGACGAGGGTGATCAGCGTCGCCGTCACCGTCACGAAAACCGAGTTCCAGAGATAGCGGACGAAGTCGAAATGGGTGAAGGGTTCGCTATAGTTCGACGTCGCGAAGGACATGGTGCGCACCGGCGTCCGCTCGGCGATCTTGACCTTGACGATCTCGGTCGGCTTGTCGGGGGCCACCATCTGGCTGACAATGCCGATGCGGCGAACCTCGGCGAGCACCTTCTTGCTGCCATCCGGCATCGTCACCTCGTAGAGGTCGAGCGGCTTGTCGTAGCCTTCGACCGTCGCCTTCTGCGTCACATAGGGCATGATCGAAGGCGGGAATTCGGCAAGGGCCGCCGGCGACTTGAAGGAGGAACCGACGAGCCAGACGGCCGGACCAAACATGATGAAGAGACCGCCGATCAGCCAGACCCAGGTGAAGATGTCGGTCCAGTGCCAGCCGTTGCGGCCGCGGCGGCGGAAGATGAATTCGGCGACACGGTTCATTTGCGGGCTCCCTTCTTCTCGCCCTTGCGGCCAAGTCCGAGCTGGACCAGCGTCAGCACCACCAGCACGGCGCCCATCAGGATCGAGGCCGCTGCCGCAAGGCCTGGATTGCGCAACTGCGTCGCAAAGCCGGTCTCGTAGATGTATTGGGTGATGTAGAGGGTGCTGGTGCCCGGCCCGCCGCCGGTCAGCACATAGACCTCGTCGAAGATCTGCACGGCGCGGATCAGGACGAGCACGATGACGACGAGCAGGTTGGGCATCAGGAGCGGCAGGGTGATGCGCCAGAAGGCGCGCGCCGGGCGGGTGCCGTCCATCTCGGCCGCCTCATAGAGATCCTTCGGGATCGCCTGCAGGCCGGCAAGCAGGATCAGCGTGTAGAAGCCCATATGCGCCCAGATCGAAACGCCGACGGTCGCGGCAAAGGACCAATTGCGGTCGTTCAGCCAGGTGTAGGGCTCAAAGCCCAGGCCGTAGAGACCGAAGTTGAGCAGGCCCTGGCGCTGCAGGATCCATTTCCAGATCAAGCCGACGACGACGGGCGAAAGCAGCACGGGAAAGAAGAACACCGCTCGCCAGAAGCTGCGCGCCATCAGATCGCGATTGAGGATCAGGGCGGTCACCAACGAAAACAGGATCATCAGGGTGACCTGCAGCACCACGAACCAGGCGGTGTTGCTGACGGCCGTCCAGAAGGTGTCTTCCGCGCAAGAGTTCGGGTCGGCGTAGTTCACGCAATCGAAGAGGCGCGCATACTGGTCGGCCCCGACGAAGCTCCGGTCGGGCAGGAAAAGGGCCGTGCCGCCGGTCATGGAATAGGCGAAGTTGATGAAGAAGGGCAGCAGAACGAATATGCCGAAGATCAGCATGTTCGGCAGTAGGAAGAAGGTCGCCATGCCGCCGATGCCGAACCGGCGCTGCACAAAGCGCAGTGGCGCATCGATGGCGGCCATCGCCAGGCGAACGGGCACCATCGCCGTTTCCCCCAGCCCGGATCCGCTTCCCTTTGGAACATCTGTCTTCATTCCTGGTTCCTCACCCACCGATCGCGCGCTACTACGTATGCAACTATCGCTGCCGGAATATGATAAATTTCGGTTTGCCGAAGGGCGGACTGTCGGGGCGTGTTGCTTGAGCGCTTACGCAAGACCGCGACGCCGCCCGCTGTGATACGCGAGGCGATCCGCCGGCACTGTGCTTCATGCCGGCGGACATCGGGTATCGATTGCTCCGGTCAGTTCCCGCTATCTTTCACCTTCGTGGCGATATCCGAGTCGATGCGGGCAAAGGCCTCGTCGACCGTCATCTCGCCGGCAGCCGCCTGGCTGACACGCGTGACCAGCGCGCCATAGACGGCGTCAGACCACAGCCACCCGGGCAGCTTGCGCGCGACGTCGGAAAGCGACTTGCTCGCTTCGACGAAGGCATTGAGCGCGGCCTTCGCCTGGGCGTCGTCGGTCTTGAAGTCGAGCCCCTTGGCGAGAACACCCTTGTGTGCGGGCAGGAACAGGGTTCGCTCGGAAAACTCCTTCACGATCGGTTCACTCGCAAGGTAGTCCATCACCTTGGCGACTTCCTTCGGGTTCTTGGTGTACTTGACCGCAACCAGACCGGCGCCGCCGGTCATGCCGGTGCAGTTCGCCGGGCCGCAGGGGCTACCGGTCGCCACCCAGTCGAAGTTGGTGCCGATCTTCGTCGAGAAGTTCGGGACCTGCCAGGAGCCCGAATAATAATAGACCAACTGACCGTTGATGAAGTCGTCGGCGGCCGCTCGGTATGTGGAGCCGGCAGCCGATACCCAGACGTCCTTGCTCATCGTGCCGTCGGCAACCCAGCCGACGAAGGTCTTCAGGAAGTTCTTCGTGCCTTCGTCCAGCGGCGCCGGCTTGCCGTCAGAGCCGATATAGTTGCCGCCATAGGCGAGGTTCGGGCCGCTCAGGCGGTGGCCAGAGCGGTCGAGCGCCATTGGGAAGGGAACCTGCTGATTTTCGGCCACCTGCTTGGCCGCCTTCGCCCAATCGTCCCAGGTCGCGTCCTTGCCGGGGATCGCGACGCCGGCCTGTTCGAACAGCGTCTTGTTGGCAAAACCGCCAGCGATCGTGATCTGGGTCATGAAGCCGGAGATCTGGTTCGATCCGTCAGGGCGCATCCAGTCCGCCTGCTCGCCGAAATTCTCGTCCCAATAGGCGGGATCGGCGACCAGCGGCCTAAGGTCGAGCCAGTGCTGGCTCTGAGCCTTGAGGTTGGTGACGCGGGCAATATCCGGGCCGTTTCCAGCTTCGAGCTGTACCGGCAGTTGCTCCTTGACGACGCTGTAGGAGACGTTGTCGAGGATCACGTTGATCCCCGGGTTCTCCTTCATGAAGCGATCGAGCAGGTCCTTCAGCACCTCGCCCTCGACGCCATCGGAATACCACATGATGCGCACGTCGCCGGCCATCGCTGCCGTCGACGTCAGAAGCCCGACGGCGAGCGCCGCGAACATCGTTTTGGTCTTCTTCATTGTCCTTCTCCTCCACATATCCATAGACGAGCGTCCTCCCGCTCGTTTTGGGATGGCGCCGGCTTCTCCCGGCCGGCGCAATTCCTGGGTACCTTTACCGGGCGACGAGCATGGCCGCTTCGCCGGCAACGGTGAAATCCTTGGCCGCAATCGTGCGCCCTTCCGCTTCCGTCGAACCGTCGAGGCGGAACACGACGCGGCCATAGTCGGGATCGTTGACGACGAAGGCGCCGTCGGCGGTTTCCTCGACCGCAAGAGCAGCAAATCTGGCTTCCGCGCCGGCGAGATCGGTGACCTCGCAAACCCGGACAATCCAGCGCGTTTTGTGTCCGGCCTGGCGCAGCTCCGCATTGGCTGATGGGCCATCGGCAACCGGGACCAACACATTGCCGCCAATCAGGACAACGGCGCCGCGGCCGCTGCGCGCCAACGCCAGCCTGCCCTTGACCTTGCTTTCGTCGAATTCGGCGACCGGGAACCACGCATGGGTGAAATCCGGCTGTTCGCTGACGGTCGCAAAGTCGAGTACGGCCAGCCCCCTGTACTGGTGGGCACGAGGGAGGGTGCCGCAACCACCCCAATAGGATGGCCGGCCGTACCCGAACTGAATGGTTTCGCCCGGATGATTGATCCAGATCGCCGCCTCGGGACGCTGGCCAAGGCGCAGATGCAGCACCGTTTCCTGGTAGCCCCACTCGTTCCAGCGATAATGCGCAGCCGAGCCCATGGCGAAGTGGCGGCCCTTGTAGTGGTAAAGCGCGGCAAAGCGGTTTTCGCCCTGGGCGAAACGCCACTCCTGGTGCCAGGCCTCGTCCTGGTGGCAGGCGACAGCCGCCAGTGTTTCCGGCACGACAAGACCGTGATCGCGCAGGCAGACGGCAAGCTGCGGCAGCGCGTGCACGCGTCGGCCGTACCAGCCCTTGCCCCAGAGCAGGCGGGCGACGCCCGAAAGTTCAAGCGAACGGCCGGCGCAGAGCGTGTGCTCGTAGGAACGACCTTGGGCTGCCGTTACCATGCCATGATGAGCCGAGCGGGCGATGATCTCGCAGAGACGGACAATGCCTTTCTTGGCGCGCTCGGCGATATCGGCATCCGGCGAGAGTGCGGCCAGCGCCGTCAGGCCCTTGAGATCGATCGGGAAATAGGGCGCGGAGTTGAACTCCGCCATTTCCCAGGCCTCGAAGTGATCGAGCCAGGCACGGACGCGGGCAGCACCGACGGCGCTCTGCTCGCTTCCCTTGCGGCCCGAGCGTCGGAAGGTCGCCTCGGGGAAGAGGTGGCCGGCAAGATAGGCCGAGGTGTGGAACAGCAGCGCGTGGTTTTCGGAGAAGTACCACTGCACATCGTTGCCCGGTTCGTCCATCCAGTAGCGGAAATTCAAGATCGCCTGATCGATGCGGCCGCGGGTCGTCTCTCCAATGTCGCCGCCCCAGGTTGTGCGCGACCAGATGAGCGGCACAAGCGAGAAGTCTGCGCAGTCATGGCAATCCTCGATCGAGGGCAAAATCTCCTCGATCATCGCATCCGTGTCGGCACCGCCGCGGCCGCTGGCGAGCCGCGCAAAGGCGCGGACCGTGTCACGTTCCGAGAAATCGGAAATCTCATCGAGCGTCTCGGTGATGCGGGCGGCGAGCGTATCGGGAGATTTGCCCTGGCGGCCGGCATGGCAGATCTCGACACCGAGCGAGCGCGAGGCGACGAAACCGTCGGCATTGAGCGTGATGCGGAAATGGCGGAAATCCGCCGGGGTCTCCTCGGATGGGGCGATCGTCAACTTCTTGTCGCCGGCCTTCATCACGAAGTCGTGGTCGAAGCGTTCGGTCGACATGAAGTCGCCTTCGACCGCCACATTGACCTTCACGTCGAGCGGCAGGGCGGCGGCGAAAAGAAGCGTGATGTCGCCCTCGAAATAGGCGGTACGGTCAAAATGCATGCCGTCCAGTACAGCTTCGATGTCGGCGGCCGCTTCGCTCGGGCATGGGACAGGAAGCGCCACGCGCGCCACCGGGCCGGAGACATAATCGAACTGGAAGAAGTAGCGCGCGTCGCGTTCGGCGAGGTCGTCGAAGAAGATCGTGACCTCGTTGAGACCGGCGTTGAGCGGCAGCTCGAATTCAGCCTTGGCCTCGAGATTGCGGCTATAGGGCGCCATCCAGCCGATTTCGGTGCCGTTCAGGAAAAGCACCGCGCCACCACAGGTGCCGAGGCGGATCGTGGCGGTGCCCGCCGTTTCTGCTTCGATCGAGGTGCGGGCCCAGGTCGCAAGTCGTGTCGGCCGGAACCAGAAACCGGAAAGATCGAGCCGCGGTGAGCCGAAGGGCAGCCACCAGCGCGTGGCTTCGAACGAGCCGCGAACCTCCGGCCGCTTGCCGCGATACTTTTCGGCAAAGATCGTGCGGCAAGGATATTCGTGCGGAATGAAGTTCTTGTGTTTGGTCAGGAAGAAGAAGGGGTCCATTTCGCCCTTCATCGGCTGATCCGGCACGTCGAAGCGTTCCTCTGCGATCGCGCCAAGCTGCCAGTAGCCGATGGCCTGCCCCGGAACGAGGCTCTTCTTCAAATGGAAAATCGTATCGCTCATTTCAGCTCAGCCAAGGCTACGGGGGTAACGTCGTTATATTCCTGGTTTTCGCCGGTCATGCCCCAGACGAAGGCATAGGGGCCGGTGCCGGCGCCCATATGGATAGACCAGGCCGGTGACAGCACCGCGTCACCGTCGGCGGCGATCAGGTGCCGCGTTTCGTCAGGCTCTCCCATCACGTGGACGATCCGGTCCTCGGGGGCCATGTCGAAGTAGCAGTAAGCTTCCATCCGTCGCTCGTGCACATGCGGCGGCATGGTGTTCCAGGCGCTGCCCTCGGCCAGATCGGTAATGCCCATCAGAAGCAGGCAGGAAGGCATGACTTCCGGATGGATGTACATCACGAGGCGGCGCTTGTTCGAGCGTTTGACGTCGCCAAGCTCCAGCGCCTTTGCTTCCGCCCTCTTGACCAGCCGGTGCGGCAGATCGGCGCCGGCGGGCACGGAGTTCATGTAGAAACGTGCCGGTCTATCGGCGGTTTCGCTCGAAACGACGATCTCCTTCGCGCCGCGCCCGATATAGAGCACGTCGCGGTTTTCGAGCACGAAGCTCTTGCCGTCGACGGTGATCGTGCCCGTGCCGCCGAGATTGGCAATGCCCATCTCGCGGGCCGAAAGCATATAGGGCGTGCCGATATCGGCGCCGGAGCCGAAGGAAACGCTTTTCGTCTTCGGCATCGCGCCGCCGAGGATCAGCCGGTCGACATGGGTATAGGTGAAGTTCACGGTGTCAGCGGCAAAGAGGTCGCTGATCAGGAACTCGCGCCGAAGCCGCGCCGTGTCGTAAGTCTTGATGTCTTCGGGATTGGCCCCATAGAGAACCTTCATCGTCATGCTGCCTGTCCTTCCGTGCCGACGTGCTGCAGGGCCTCGCAGAGGCACAGGATTGCCAGTGCCTGGCCATAGCCGGTCGGCTGAATTGGGATGTCCTTGTAGAATTGCAGGTCGTGGCCCATGCGCGTTCCATAGGAGACGTTGAGCACAGTGCCGCTTTCATCGATGTTGTGCATCACCGCCTCGAGCGCACGCAGGCCGGCGGCTCTCCAGGCAGGCGTGCCGTAGCCGAGGCGATAGCCCTTGAGCAGGCCGTAGCCGATGCCGGCCGTCGCGGAGATCTCTTCATAAGATGAGGCGTCGTCGAGCAGTGTACGCCACGCCCCGGATGTCGCCTGCAGCGGCAGCAGCGCCTCGACTTGAGTGACGAGCACCCCGCGCAGGTACTCCTTGACCGGTGCGGCGATCTCCGCGAGGTCGAAGAGGTCGAGCATGCCGGCGGTGATCCAGGCGTTGCCGCGGGCCCAGCGGGCGCGGGCGAAATTGTGCCGGCCGTCGAAGGTCCAGCCGTGGAACCAGAGGCCCGACTGGGTATCGGCGAGATAGCGGGCATGGACAAGGAACTGCCGTGACGCCTCGTCGACGAGTTCACGCCGGCCGCTTGCCTGGCCATAGGAAGCGAGGAAGAGGGCGACCATGTAAAGCGTGTCGTCCCAGAGCTCGTTGTCATTGACCTTGTCGGAGACGTGATGCTCGAAACCACCTTCGGGCGTCCGGCCCATTTCGTTCATGACGCGGTTCGCCCACTCGTCGAGTAGCGGCTTCCAGCGCGGGTTTCCAGTTTTGGCCCAGAGCACAGAAAGGCCGAGCATGGGTGCGGTGGTATTGACATTGAGCTCGGGAAGGCCGGCGGCAAGGCGCCCTTCGTACCAGCCCTCGATGAGCTCACGGATGTCGTCGCGGCCGGTAAACAGCCAGAGCTTGATCAGGCCGTAAAGGCCGACGCCCTGCGGCCACTCCCAACTGTCGAAACTGATGTAGTCGCCTGCCGTCCCATCGAGGTTCGGCTCGTCGAAGCGGCCATCATGCTTGAGACCGGTCATGCCGCCGACAAGACGATCGAGACCCATGCGAATATCGCGGGCGTTGAGGCCCATGGCACTCCTCCTCCTTAAGCCGCTCTTCCCTCGGCTTTCTTGGAGAGATAAAGGCATGATGTTTTTTCTTGCGCAACATGAAAATTTTTCTCATTATTGCGACTATGGAGGATCGCATGGTTGCAAAACCGTTGCCGGGCAAGCGTGGCAAGAAAAGCAAGAAGGTTCGGCTAGAGGATATCGCCGAAGCCTGTGGTGTTTCCTTGAGCACCGCTTCCCGGGCGCTTGCCGGGGAAAAGGGCGTGCGCGCGGAAATCCGCCAGCGGGTGCTGGAGGCGGCGAAGAACGCGAACTACATGATCCCGACGGCGGTCGCCGGACAGAAGGTCATCGTCGCCGCATCGAGCGCCGCGATGATCGATTATGTCCGCAACCAGTTCACCCACTACGTACTTGAGGGGTTGAAGGAGCGAGCCCACACGCTCGACCTAGAAATCGTCACCCGGCCTATCGCGAACCAGAGCGAAGAACTGGCGGTTCTCGCCGAGGCAGAGGAGGATGAACAGGTCGCAGGCCTTCTGTTTCTCACGATCGACGACGAGGGAATGCTTGCCGCCACCCGCGGTTTCGAAAAGCCGGTCGTGCTCTTGAACAGCGACGACCCTTATATGCGGCTATCGAGCGTCACCCCCTGCAATCGCTCGAGCGCGCGGCTTGCGACCGACCATCTGATCGAGCTTGGGCACGAGCACATCCTGTTCCTGATGCGGCCGGGACGGCGTACGATTGAGCGGCGCTACGAAGGCTGGCGCGATGGACTGCTGGCAAAGGGCTTGCCTGTCGATGACGACATGCTCGTCACCGTCGAAGACTGGCTACCGGAACTGGCAATGCAAGCGATCATGCAGCGGATCGGCGACCGGGGCCTGGATTTCACCGCGGTGCTCGCCGCCGGCGACAGCCTGGCCGTCGGCGCCATGCTTGGCATTCAGCAGAAGGGCTTTTCGGTTCCCGGCGACGTCTCCGTCATGGGCATGGACGACCTGCCACAGGCGGCGTTCCTCAACCCACCGCTGACGACGATGCATATCCCGATGCGCGAGATCGGCTCGGTCGCGCTCGATCTTTTGCGCGACACACTCTCTGGCATTCCGGCACCGCCGCGGCGGGTGGAGCTTGCCTGTCATCTAGTCGAGCGCTCCTCCACCGGCACGGCTCGATGTATTGGTCGAGCCTGCCGGGACTCAACTGCCTAAGATCTTCGTGCGTCTTTGCAATCTGGGCGCCCGCTCGATCCATGGGCACACCTCACATTCGTCTCGCGAACGGGAGGACGGTCTTAGTTGCCAACGCCACCCTTCACCATTTCGCGCAACTCATCTTCACCTCTGACGCCGGTTCGAAAGAGCTCGATGAGAGTTCGAGCAAGCATGTCCGCTTCGTCACTGTCGCTTGCTATCTGTCTCGCTTCCAATTCACGATCCAATATTCGTTGGAGTGTGTCGAGATCATCGGACGAGAGTGGAAGGGAATAGAAGCCGGTGCTGGGGCACATAACGCTACCTCCCTTTGGTCAATCGAGTTGCGCGATGCGTACGGCGACCCCGTTTCGCTCTTGCGTTGTTTGATGGGGAAATCAACGCTTTGTCCTCTAGCAGCCCCGCGCGGCGGGCCGCCCTCACAAATACGCGCCTTGCTTCGTGCGGCTGTCTCCAGCCATCCAGGACGTCGCGGCAGACCCGTTAGGCTGCGCGATAGGTTCGCCCCCGCGCGCCTTCGGGCCACTGGTCGCGAAGACACTCCAGTGCTTCCCAGGAATTGGCGACAACCCGCTCGCCGGTCGAGCTCAGACGCAGTCTCACTGGAACGGGAAACTGAATATCGCTCATCGTCTACTTGGCCCCAAAGGTTACATCGTTTTGCTATTTCCGGTTTGCGCACGCGCACCGACCTCGCAACCGGCGACGATTGCCTCCGCATCTGGTGCGAGAAGGTTGGCCCGCTGCGCGAAGGCGACAAATGTTCCGCGAGCGGTCTCGACATCGATTTCGCCTGCAAGTGCTGCCTTGCAAGCATTGAGCGCTACGGCGTGCTTCGCATTTCGCTTCGATGGCGGCCACTCGTGCAGCCAGGCATAGGCCTCTCTCACGCTGCGGATCTCAGCCGGAAATCCGAGCCCGACGAGGATCGTGACCGGGTGTCGAAAGCAATCGTGTGACATCGTTCTTCTCCACGCGACATTGACTTTTAACGTCGTGCGTTGGCCGACCTCCTACCGGGTCGCCAGCAAGTGTTTCGACCCGGCGTGAGACAGATCGAGCGCCGCCGTGCCACTGGTTTGCCGGCCACATCCTGGCCCCGATCGCCGCACCAAAGATTCGGGCGCAACGCATCTCGCAACGGTGCTAATCGACTGGCCGCGCCCGTCGGGCGCGGACCTATCGCTTCTGTCAGAAGTCCATGCCTCCAGGTGGCATCGGTGGAACCGGCGCTTCCTTCTTCGGCTTCTCGGCAACCATTGCCTCGGTGGTGATCAATAGGCCAGCCACAGAGGCAGCGTCCTGCAGCGCGGTGCGAACGACCTTCACGGGATCGATCACACCCTGATCGTAAAGGTCACCGAACGCGTTCGTTTGAGCGTTCCAGCCATAGCCAAAGTCGCTCTTCTCGCGCAACTTGCCGACAATGATCGAGCCTTCGGCTCCCGCATTCTCGGCGATCTGGCGCACGGGCGCCTCGATCGCACGGCGAACGAGATCGACGCCGTGCCTCTGGTCGGAATTCTCGGCCTGGATGTTGTCAAGTGCTTTGACGGCTCTCAGCAAAGCAACACCTCCGCCCGGCAGCACGCCCTCCTCGACGGCCGCCCGCGTGGCATGCATGGCGTCGTCGACGCGGTCCTTGCGTTCCTTCACTTCGACCTCGGTCGAGCCGCCGACGCGGATGACGGCAACGCCGCCAGCAAGCTTGGCCAGCCGCTCCTGCAGCTTCTCTCGATCGTAGTCCGATGTCGTTTCCCCTATCTGCGCCTTGATCTGCGCAACGCGGCCCTGAATCTCTGTCTTCGAGCCGGCTCCGTCTACGATCGTCGTGTTTTCCTTCTCCACAACAACCTTCTTCGCGCGGCCAAGCATATCGAGCGTTACGTTCTCAAGCTTGACGCCGAGGTCTTCGGATATTGCGGTGCCACCGGTCAGGATGGCAATGTCTTCGAGCATGGCCTTGCGGCGATCGCCGAAGCCTGGAGCCTTGACAGCAGCGATCTTCAGTCCGCCACGCAGCTTGTTGACGACGAGCGTTGCGAGCGCTTCTCCTTCGACGTCCTCCGCGATAATCAGCAGCGGCTTGCCTGATTGAACGACCGCTTCGAGGATCGGCAGCAATGCCTGCAGATTCGCGAGCTTCTTCTCATGGATGAGAATGTAGGGTTCCTCGAGCTCAACCCGCATCTTGTCCGGGTTGGTGATAAAATACGGCGACAGGTAACCGCGGTCGAATTGCATACCTTCCACGACCTCCAGCTCCGTCACCGCGGTCTTGGCTTCCTCGACAGTGATCACCCCTTCGTTGCCGACCCTTTCCATCGCTTCCGCGAGGAAGCGGCCAATCTCTGTGTCGCCATTGGCCGAGATGGTACCGACCTGGGCGATCTCGTCATTCCTGGTGACTTTGCGGGCGTTCCGCCGCAGTTCCTCGACCACAGCTTCGACTGCTTTGTCGATACCACGCTTGAGGTCCATCGGGTTCATGCCCGACGCCACGGCCTTCGCCCCTTCCTTGACGATCGCCTGCGCGAGGACCGTCGCGGTGGTGGTGCCGTCACCGGCGATGTCGCTGGTTTTCGACGCCACTTCGCGCACCATCTGGGCGCC
Organism: Ensifer sp. B1-9; assembly: GCF_050474445.1. NCBI lineage: Bacteria > Pseudomonadati > Pseudomonadota > Alphaproteobacteria > Hyphomicrobiales > Rhizobiaceae > Ensifer > Ensifer sp. B1-9. The sequence continues at coordinate 206,494 of NZ_JBCHVG010000006.1, read as the reverse complement.
CATGTTCTCGAACTTGTCTTCAAGCTCGATCTCCTTGGCGACAGTGACGCCGTCCTTGGTGATCCGGGGGGCGCCATACGACTTGTCGATGACGACGTTGCGGCCTTTGGGACCGAGCGTGACCTTGACGGCGTTGGCGAGAATATCGACGCCGCGCAGCAATTTTTCACGAGCATCCGTATGGAATTTCACTTCCTTGGCAGCCATTTTTCTACTCCTTCCTGAGGCAGCATTCCTTGTCCGGTATAGGGCGGCACTAGGCTGCGTTTCTCGCTGCGGCGTCGACCTCGATTACGCCCATCACGTCGGATTCCTTCATGATCAGGAGATCCTCGCCGTTGAGCTTGATCTCGGTGCCCGACCATTTGCCGAACAGAATGCGGTCGCCCGCCTTCACATCGAGGGGTCGCAGCTGCCCGCTATCATCGCGCGCACCAGGACCGGCGGCAACGACCTCGCCCTCCTGCGGCTTTTCCTTCGCGGTGTCTGGGATGATGATGCCGCCGGCCGTTCTTTCCTCGGCCTCGAGGCGGCGAACCAGGATACGGTCGTGCAAGGGACGGAACATCATGTCGCTCTCCTCATAGACAAAGAGAATTTCGAGAGGTCCTCCGCGCCGCATTCGGAACGAAACCGACGCGGGGAGCCGATGCCTTCGGCACCGCTCGAACATCGATCTGGTTTCTGATTTTTCGAGTTTCAAGAGGGCGGCTCGAATTTTTTAGCACTCGTGCCTATCGAGTGCTAACGCTATGAATTCACAGCGCCATTTTACGCCGATCTCGCTCGACTTGGCTTCACTCCCCTCTTGACGCCGTAAAATGGCATCCCCAAATCATTTTTGTCGACGCCCATGTGGGGTCGGCATGGTCAGGGAGCGCCAAGCTTCTTGGCGTTCCCTCGTAAGTCTATGTTGCTCTACGGAGGATGTAGCTATGAGAACAAACCTCGACTTTACCCCCTTCTACAGGTCAAGCATCGGCTTCGACCGCATGTTCGACCTGCTCGAAAACGCCAGCCTCAACGCTGACAATTGGCCGCCTTACAACATTGTCAAACTCGGCGAAGACGCGTACCGCATCGTCATCGCGGTGGCAGGTTTTGCCGAGGACGAACTGACGATCACCCACGAGGCGAACATGCTCGTGGTCAACGGCGCGAAGTCGGAGGATGAGGAAGTCCAGTACCTGCACCAGGGCCTCGCTGTGAGGCCGTTTGCGCGCCGATTTGAACTCGCCGATCACGTCATCGTCGAGGGGGCAAAGCTCGAAAACGGGCTTCTGGTCATCAATCTCAAGAAGGAAGTCCCTGAGGAGATGAAGCCGCGTCGGATCGCCATCCAGGCCGAGCCGACGAAGCCCGCTTCGAAGCAGATCGAAAGCGACAAGGCAGCCTAGTGTGACGCGCCCTGCTCGATCCTCGGCTGTTGCCGAACAGCCGAGGAAGCAGTTGACAAAAGGAGACAAAGAAACCGAAGAAAGGGTCAAGCCATGAGTGTACGTGATCTGATCCCTTGGAGCCGTGGCAGCAGCCAGGTTCCAAGCGTGTATCGCGGCGATGACATGGATCCATTCCTGTCGCTGCACCGCGATGTCAACCGCCTGTTCGACGAAGTCTTCCGCGGTTTCGGCTCGCCATCGTTGTTCGGTGATACGCCCTTCAATGGCGCGTGGCCGCACGTGGAGATAGAGGAGAATGACAACGAGATCCGCATCACCGCTGAGGTTCCGGGCACCGATCCAGACGCCGTTGAGGTGCTGCTGGAAGACGGTCTGCTTACGCTTCGCGGCGAAAATAAAAGGGAGACCGAGGACAAGGATCGCCGCTTTAGCGAGCGCTACTACGGGCGCTTCGAACGGCGGCTGGCTCTTGGTTGTCAGGTCGATGAGGATAAGGTTACCGCTACCTTCAAGAACGGTCTGCTCACAGTGACTCTTCCGAAGGCCGAAAAGGCGGGAGCCAACGTCAAGCGGATCACGATCGATCGCACCAAATAATACCGCTCGCCGCATACCAGCCGGGTGGAGACGTGCCCGGCTGGTTACGAGCGCGAAGCGACGACGTCGATGCCGTAACCACTTGCTAGAGATAGATAATTCGGTCGTGCCGAGCGAAAGTTCGCGGAGCACGTCGGCAACTGCCCTGGCGGTTTGCATCAACCCGCCACGACTGAATATCGGTCGGGCGGGAGTACACATTTTTCGCCCGTCACGCTCGAAGACCTAGTTGCTGGCTTTGGGAAAAATGCGCTGCACTATCGGCGCATCTACCGCACAACGAGGGAAGGGCCGCTGGGCAGAACCCACTAGGCCTCCAGACAAGTGTGAAGGCAGCCGAAGGCGAACGCTGGCGTAATGGGTCACCGAGCGGCCTTTCGACCTATCAAGCGCGACGGCGAACCGCGCTGGCGCGGCACGGGGCGGATACTCGAAAGGCTGGGGCAGCAAGCGTGCCCCAGCCCGAGCCATTCTAGGCCGGCGAGTGGTGACCGCCGGCGCCGGTCATCGTGCCGAGTTGTTCATCCGCAGCCGTCGACATGCCCGCATCTCGGCAGGCGTCAATGAACGCTTCGCGCGCGATCGCGACTGGCGTCATTCGATTTAGAGCGCGGCGGCACGTTTGAACTGCCCGATTGTATTTTCTGCCTCGATAGATATTCCAGTCCCCTTCGAGGAAATCGAGCACGTCGTTGACAGAAGCGAAGACCTGTCGCGTCCCGTCCTTCATTTGAACGGTAACGGACGTCATCCATACCAATTCCGGGTTGAGCATGATGTCCTCCTTTCGCATTCAACCGGATGAAAAAGAAGTGAAGAAAATATCGGGCCCAAGAGCGCGGATTTCAAGAACTGCCGTATCGCCGCCTTGACGCGGGCATGCACTCCCGTCGAGTTGACTTCCCCGAGAAAACGGGGAGGTCACAGCGGACGGCTAGTCAACGATGTGGTAGCCGCCGTCGACATAGAGTACCTGGCCCGTAATCAGCCGCGCGGCATCGTGGGCCAGGAAGGCCGTGGCAACGCCGACATCGTCGATGTCGACGAGTTCGCGCGACGGTGACTTGACCTTCGTCTTTTCGAGCAGCGCGTCGAATTCCGGGATACCGGAGGCGGCGCGGGTCGCAAGCGCTCCCGGCGAAATCGCATGGACGCGGATCCCCTTCGGGCCGAGTTCCGATGCAAGGTAGCGGACCGCACTTTCGAGGGCGGCCTTAGCGACGCCCATGATATTGTAGTTCTCCACCACCACTTGTGAGCCGTGATAGGTCATGGTGAAGAGCGTGCCGCCGTTCTTCATCAGCGGCTCGGCGAGATGGGCCATGCGGATGAAGGACCAGCAGGATATGTCCATGGTCTTCAAGAACCCCTCGCGCGGGACATCAACCACGCGGCCGCCGAGCGTATCCTTCGGTGAAAAGGCGATCGAGTGCACGAGGAAATCGAGTTCTCCCCAGGTCCTGCCGATTTCCTCGAAGGCCGCCTCCATCTGACCGGGAACAGCAACGTCGAGCGGCAGGAAAATCGGCGCTTCGATTTCACGCGCCAACGGCTCCACATGGGGCTTTGCCTTGTCGTTCAGATAGGTGACGGCGACTTCCGCTCCGAAGGCGCGAAAGGCGCGGGCGCAGCCCCAGGCGATCGACCGATCATTGGCGATGCCGACGATCAGACCTTTGCGGCCGTCCAGAAGTTTGGCCTTTGCGACAGGAATGGACATGAATTGTCTCCGATGGATCAGGCAGCACAAGTTTTAAGGAGTGCCAGTGTGTGGCGCGCGATCATCAACTCCTCGTCGGTCGGGATGACATAGAGCGCGACGCGGCTTGAAGGCGTGGAAATCAGCGTGGCATCCGCCTCGTTCGCGGCCGGATCGAGTTCGGCGCCGAGCCAGGCGAGGTTCTCCGCGATACGCGCGCGGATCGCGGCGGAATTCTCACCGACACCCGCCGTGAAGACGAAAGCATCGATGCCGCCGAGCGCAGCCGCAAGCATCCCGACATTGAGGCCGCAGCGATAGAGGAAATGATCGATAGCGAGCTTGGCGTGCGGATCCTCGCTTGCAAGAAGATCGCGCATGTCGTTCGACACGCCGGAGAGCCCCTTGAGGCCTGCCTCATGATAGAGCAGATCCGAAACGGCCTTTGCGCTCATGCCGCGCTGGAGGATCAGATAGAGCACCACGCCCGGATCGAGCTGGCCGGGCCGCGTTCCCATCGGCAAGCCGTCAAGCGCGGTGAAGCCCATGGTGCTCTCGATACTATGTCCGTCGCGCAGGGCACACATCGACGCACCACTTCCGAGATGCGCAACGATGACGCGGCCGCCTGCTACCTGAGGTGCGACGTCGTGCAGGCGCTCCGAGATGTACTCGTAGGAGAGTCCGTGGAAGCCATAGCGCCGGACGCCGTCGTCGTAGAAGCTGCGCGGCATGGCGTAGCAGTTCACCGCTTCCGGATGGCCGTGGTGGAAAGCGGTATCGAAGCAGGCGACCTGCGGCACGTCCGGATTGATCGTCATCGCCTGGCGGATCGGCGCCAGGTTGTTCGGCTGGTGCAGCGGCGCGAGGTCCTGGTAGCTCGCCAGGCGTTCGAGCACGGAGGCATCGATCAGCACCGGCTCGGCAAAGTCGGGGCCGCCATGCACCACCCGATGGCCGACTGCACGCAGCGTGAAGCCTTCGAGGGTCAACAGCCAGTCCCGCGCCGCGGCAATGGCCGCCGGCAGGTCAACAATGACGTCGGCTTCATAGCTTCGATCGACGAGCACGGTTCCGTCGGCCGCTTTCGCCTGCAGGCGTGGTCGCGTACCGATGCCGCCGATCTGCCCCTTCACCCGGCGTTCGAGGCCAGCATCCGTGATCCCGAAGACCTGAAACTTCAGGCTTGACGATCCGGCATTGACGACGAGAAGCGCGTCCATGGTCAGACCGCCGCGACTTCTGGCGTGCGGCGCCGTGCCGCGTAGAGCGAGGCGACGGCACAGGAAGCGAGACGCGTCCGCACCGAGTCCGCCCGCGAGGTCAGCACGATCGGCACCCGTGCGCCAAGCACGATGCCGGCGGCGTCGGCATGAGACAGGAAGGTGAGGTTCTTCGCCAGCATGTTGCCGGCCTCAAGATCGGGCACCACGAGGATCTGCGCCTGGCCGGCAACAGGGGAAACTATGCCCTTGATTTTCGCGGCCTCCGGATCGATCGCATTGTCGAAGGCAAGCGGGCCCTCGAGAACGCCACCGGTGATCTGGCCGCGCTCCGCCATCTTGCAGAGCGCAGCTGCCTCGATCGTCGAGGGGATCTTCGTCGTCACGGTCTCGACGGCAGAAAGAATGGCGACGCGCGGCTCGCCAAGACCGATCGTCACCCAGAGGTCGATGGCGTTCTGCACGATGTCGCGCTTGGCCTCAAGGTCCGGGAAGATGTTGATGGCGGCATCGGTGATGAAGAGCGTCTCGGCATGGCCCGGCACGTCCATGATGAAGACGTGGCTGATCCTTCGATCGGTCCTGAGGCCGGTCGCGGAGGCCGCGACCTCGCGCATCAACTCGTCCGTATGCAGGCTTCCCTTCATCAGCAGTTCGCCGCGGCCCTCACGGATCATCGCCACCGTCTTCGCCGCCGCCGCATGGCTGTGGGGCACGTCGACGATCTCGTAGCTTCCAAGCTCGAGCCGGTGTTCGGCAGCGACGCTACGGATCTTCGCTTCCGGGCCGACGAGCACGGGCTTGATCAATCCCGTTTCGGCAGCCTCAAGCGGTCCACGCAGCGAGGTCTCGTCGCAAGGGTGTGCGACGATGGTGACCGCCGGCGTTTCCTCTCGCGCGGCGGCAATCAGGCGATCGTATTTGGACTGCTGGAGTGGCATTGCGGCTACCTCGGACACGTCGAAACTCCTTCTTCAATCAGGATGCGGCACGCGTGCGGGCGGGTTTGCCCCCATTGATCGCCACCGGCGGCTCGCTTTCCAACTGGAAAAGCGACGCCACCCGTTGCAGCCGCTCGGCCGCGAGACCTGTCAACGCCCCGGAGGCTTCAAGGACCTCGCGAAGCGCGGTGAAGGCGGCGCGACGCTGCTCGACTGCTTCCGGCAACAACTTCGGCAGCGCCGCAAGGGCTGCGTCCTCGTCAATCAGCAGCATGAAGTATTGCTCGCGCATCACCGCCTTGAATTCGGCAAGGCTCAACTGCTTGGCCGAGGGGTGCGCACGGCGAAGCCTGCGAACGGCCTCAAGTCCGCGTTCGTCCGCACCGCCACGTGCCATGCCGACGAAGATCAACGCCCGGGCAAGCCCCTCACACGTAGCACCGTCCGCCAACTTGGCCCTAAGCTCGGCGATCCGCGCCTCGACGAGCGCTTGATGCAGCAGGCTCTTTTCGGCCTTGCGCGGCGGCTGGTTCGAATTTCTGTCGATCCCGAGCGCCGCCTGCAGGGTCGGCGAGCCGTAGATGGCGTGGAAACTCTGCTCCGAAAGATATTCGGCCGTCCGCCGCCAGGCGTCGAGCCCGTCCACGATCTGGTGCGACAGGGCCTCCTGCCAGGCGATGAACGGATTGCCTGCGTCCGCCGGTTCGCGGTTTTCGCGAACTAGGTCGGCAAGCGCTGAAGTCCAGGCCATAAAGGGATTGTCCGGCCCGAACAGCGCATACTGCAGCCGCAACGGATGCATGTTCCGTATCACCTCTGCGACCGGTGGCGTCGCTGCCGCCTTGACCATCGGCTGCAGATAGGTGCGGTAAAGAGCCAGATTGACTTCCGAAAGTTTCGCGGCGGCCGCGAAACGACGCTCGTCCTCGATGTCGTTGCCGCCAAGCGCCCGGATGTCGTCGAGGGTTCGCGCTTCGCAGCGCATCAGCCATTCACCGGAAACGAGGTCCCTGCCCTCCGCGACATCGCCCGCCGGCGTCAGCACCGCTTCGTATAGGCCGGGGGGCAGCACGTCGATGAAATCGATGTTGGAGGCAAATTCGTCATGTTCCTTCCGGGCGACGCCGGCGGACACGAAGATGCCGAGATGCCCGACTGTCTCGTGAACGGTATAGACGATCGTCTGGCCGTAGGCGCGGATCTCGTCGACGCTGTCGTAGAGGTCGAGGATCCAGCCGAGCGCCTGTTGCGGCGGGGTGATGTTGTCTCCCTTCGAGCAGAACACGACGATTGGCGAACGGACGTTGCGAAGGTCGATCGCAGTGCCGTCCGACGTCCGGATTTCGCCGGCGGCAAGCTTGTTGCCGACGAAGAGTTCATCGACGATGAACTGCATCTCCTCGGCATTCAGCGTCACGTGCCCACCCCACCAGCGCTCGAAGCCGAGGTAGCGGGCGGCCTCCGTGTCGATCTTCGAATAGAGATTGTATTGCTTGGTCCAAAGCGTGTTGGCCGGGTTCTGGTTCTCGAAATTCTGCACCAGCCAGGCCCCGTCGAAGACACCGGCGCCAAGATCTCCGGTCAATGCCGTCAGCCAGCTCCCCCCCAAAAGCCCGCCGGAATAGCGCATCGGGTTCTGCCCTTTGACGCCGGCCCAGTAGGAAAGCGGCGCGCCGGCAATGATGATCGGGCCGAAGAGCTCCGGCCGCAGCGCGGCGACCATCATCACGGCCCAGCCCGCCTGGCAATTGCCGATCACACAGGGCTTGCCGTCTGCCTCCGGATGGCGAGCGATCACGGTTTCGAGAAAGTGGGCTTCGGCAAGAACGATATCCTCGATCGTCTGCCCAGGAACCGGATCGGGAAGAAAGCCGATGAAATAGCAGGGATGGCCCGCCTTCATCGCCACGCCGATCTCGCTGTCCGCCTTGAAACCGCCGATCCCCGGGCCATGACCGGCACGGGGATCGACGACGACGAAGGGGCGCTTCGACGGATCGATCACGACGCCGTCGGGCGCAACGATGCTGACCAACGCATAATTTACCGGCTGCGCGAGGCTGCGTCCGTCGCGAACGAGCCGGGCCTCGAACTCCAGCACGTTCGGCGCCGTCTGCGTCCTGTGCTCCTCGTATTGCGCACCGCGCTGCCGCATCACGTCAAGAAAGAGGATCGAGCGCTGCCAGGCATCGAGCGAATAGGAATAGGCATCGGCAAACGTCGGTAATGTCGGGATCGTGGGATGCTTGGGCATGATGTCCACTCCTCGGTGCGATTGAAGGCCAGCCCCGTTCCAAGGCCAATAGAACAACGCAATTGGTCTCGCATTGACCTTAGTCAAAGAGACAGGCGGCATGGCCGCAATATGAACTCGACATAGATGACCCGAGACCGTCTAACCGGGCTGCAGCAGCATATCAGTGGAGTATTACGGCAATTTGTCGCCGTAGCGATTTTTTCGCCCTAAACCTATCGAGGACGCACACACATCGCCAACCTTTGGCGTTTCTTCGCAGTGCAGCATTATACAGAAAACGATACCACGCAAGACGGCCCTTGAAATTCCGGACCGAGCTTGCCAATTGGGGCGAAAACCACAAGGAGTTGCCAAGGCAATGAGCGAAACCGAAATGTCCGTAGAGAAACATGTCTTCGAAGCCGATGTGGCACGACTGCTCCATTTGATGGTGCATTCGGTCTATTCCGACAAGAACGTCTTCCTCCGCGAACTGATTTCGAACGCCGCGGACGCCTGCGAGAAATTGCGCTATGAAGCGATCGTCTCGCCCGAGCTGCTTTCGGGCGATCCGACCCCACGCATCACCCTGACGCTCGATGAAGCAAACAGCCGCCTTGTTGTCGAAGACAATGGCATCGGCATGAGCCGCGATGAGCTCGTCGAAGCGCTCGGCACGATCGCCCGCTCCGGCACACGCGCCTTCATGGAACGCATCGAGGCCGCGCAAGGCAAGGAAGGTGCGCAGCTTATCGGTCAGTTCGGTGTCGGCTTCTACTCTGCCTTCATGGTCGCCGATAAGGTCGACGTCGTGTCGCGCCGCGCAGGTTCTGAACACGCTTGGCTTTGGTCCTCCGACGGCAAGGGCAGCTACACCGTTTCTGCGGCCGAACTTGCGGACGCTCCGGCGCGCGGCACGCGCATCACGCTCCATCTGATGGACGATGCCAAGACCTATACGTCGCGCTGGACGGTCGAGCGCATCGTCAAGGATCAATCCGGCCACGTACCGGTGCCGATCTCCATTCTGGAAAAACCCGGCGCGGAACCGGTTCAGGTCGGCGACGGCACAGCACTCTGGACCAAGCAGAAAAGCGAGATCAGTAAGGAAGACTATGCGGACTTCTACCGCGGCGTTGCCGGGCAGTATGACGACCCTGCCCTGACGGTACACTTCCGCGCCGAAGGCCGGCATGAATATACGGCCCTTGCCTTCGTGCCCGGCTCGAAGCCCTTCGACCTCTTCGATCCGGATCGCAAGGGAAGGATGAAGCTCTACGTCAAGCGCGTTTTCATCACCGACGAGGCGGAATTGTTGCCACGCTACCTGCGTTTCGTGCGCGGCCTCGTCGACACCTCGGACCTGCCTTTGAACGTCTCGCGCGAAATGATCCAGGAAAGCCCGCTGCTCGCAAGCATCCGCAAGGGCGTCACCAACCGCGTGCTGACTGCGATCGAGAAGCTGGCGGAGAGCGAGCCAGAGACCTTCGACAAGGTTTGGGAAAACTTCGGCAGCGTGCTGAAGGAAGGCATCTACGAGGATTACGAGCGCCGCGAACAACTGGTCGCGCTGTCACGCTTCCGGACCACCACCTCGGACGAAGGCCAGCGCAGTCTCGCCGACTACGTCAAGGACATGAAGGAAGGCCAGTCGGCAATCTATTATCTGACGGGCGACAATCTCGGCCAGCTCAAGGCCTCACCGCAGCTCGAGGGCTTTCGCGCTCGCGGCATCGAGGTCCTACTTTTGACTGATCCGGTCGACAGCTTCTGGGTGACGTCCGCCCCCGACTTCGAAGGCAAGCCCTGGAAGTCAATCACCCAAGGCGCTGCCGATCTCAGCCATATCGCCAAGCCCGAAGGCGGCAAGGAAGAAACGCCGAAGGCCAGCCAGTTGGTCATCGACTTCGTCGCCTTCGCCAAGGAAACGCTCGGCGCGGCCGTCTCCGACGTCCGCACGTCCGACCGTCTGACGGAAAGCGCCGTCTGCCTGGTCGCGCCGGAGCACGGCCCCGATCGCCAGCTCGAAAAGATGCTTCAGGGTGCCGGCCGTCTCGAAGACACGGCCAAGCCGATCCTCGAAGTCAATCCGAACCATGCGCTGATCACAGCGATGGCCGCAAGCCCCGCCGGCGATACCGCGTTCCGGACGGACGCGGTTCAGCTCCTGCTCGACCAGGCGCGCGTGCTCGATGGCGACAAGCCGCAGGATCCGCGGGCCTTTGCCGAACGGCTGTCGCGCGTCTTCGATCGCGCACTCAAAGCCTAAAACAAAAGGCCCCGGAAATCTCCGTGATTTCCGGGGCTTTTTGCCGTTTCCTTCAGCAGAGCCTTAACTTGCGCCTTTGACACCTTACGTAGCGTTAGTTCGCCTTCGCGACTTGCATTCCGATCTCCGCCAGCACCTCGTCAGTGTGTTCTCCTAACCGCGGCACGCCGCGCTCAAGCGCAAGTTCGGCACCGGAAAAGCGGATCGGAGTCCTGACGCCCGGTGATGTGCCGGCAGCGGCACCCGAGTGCGGCGTATCCACGCGCATCTGCCGATGCGCGATCTGCGGATCGGCAAAGACATCGGCAACGGTGTTGATCGGCCCGCCGGGCACGCCGGCATCTTCCAGCATCTTCAACAGCGTGTCGCGTTCGATCTTTGCGGTCTCCGCGGCCAGCTCCGGCGTCAGCGTGTCGCGGTTCTGCACCCTGAGCGCGTTGGTCAGATAACGCTCGTCTGTCGCGAGGTCGGGACGCCCGAGCAATGCGCAGAACTTCACGAACTGCCGGTCGTTGCCAACAGCGACAATCAGGTGGCCGTCCGCGGTCGGAAAGACCTGATAGGGCGCTATGTTCGGGTGCGCATTGCCGAGCCGGCGCGGCGCCTTGCCGGAGACCAGGAAGTTCAGCGCCTGGTTGGCAAGCACGCCGGTCATGCAGTCGAGCAGTGCCATGTCGATCTGCTGCCCCTCGCCGGTGCGTTCGCGTTGGGCAAGGGCCGCCTGCACGGCGATCACGCCGTAGAGTCCGGTGAAAATATCGGCGAAGGCGACGCCGATCTTCTGCGGCTCGCGATCCGGTTCGCCGGTCAGGTCCATGATGCCGCTCATGCCCTGGACGATATAATCATAGCCGGCACGGTGGGCATAGGGACCATCCTGGCCGAAGCCGGTGACCGAGCAATATATCAGCCGCGGATTGATCTTCCTCAGGCTCTCGTAATCGAGCCCATATTTGGCGAGCCCGCCGACCTTGAAGTTTTCGAGCAGAACATCCGACTGCGCCGCCAGCCGGCGCACCGCCTCCTGCCCCTCCTCCGTCGTGAAGTCGAGCACCACGGAGCGCTTGCCGCGGTTGCAGGCGTGAAAGTAGGCGGCGTCGAGCTTCTCGCCATCTTCGCCCGCGACGAAGGGCGGGCCCCAGGTGCGGGTATCGTCACCCGCCGGGCTTTCAACCTTGATGACGTCGGCACCGAGATCGGCCAGCGTTTGGCCGATCCAAGGGCCCGCGAGGATGCGGGCCAGTTCCAGGACACGAATGCCTTTCAGCGGCGCTTCCATGATCGTGTCGCTCAGAAGAAGGCCTGGAGGCCGGTCTGGGCACGACCAAGAATCAGCGCATGAACATCATGCGTGCCTTCGTAGGTGTTGACGGTCTCGAGGTTCACCATATGGCGCATGACCTGGTATTCCTCGGAGATGCCGTTGCCGCCGTGCATGTCGCGCGCCATGCGGGCGATATCGAGCGCCTTGCCGCAATTGTTGCGTTTGACGATCGAGATCATCTCCGGGGCCATGCGGCCTTCGTCCATCAGCCGACCGACACGGAGCGATCCCTGCAGGCCGAGCGTGATCTCGGTCTGCATGTCGGCAAGCTTCTTCTGGAAGAGCTGCGTCTGTGCCAGTGGACGGTTGAACTGCTTGCGGTCGAGGCCGTACTGGCGCGCGGCATGCCAGCAGAATTCAGCGGCGCCGAGCGCGCCCCAGGAAATGCCGTAGCGAGCACGGTTGAGGCAGCCGAACGGACCCTTGAGGCCCTCGACATTCGGCAGCAGCGCCTCTTCGCCGACCTCGACATTGTCCATGACGATTTCGCCGGTGATCGAAGCGCGCAGCGACAGCTTGCCGGCGATCTTAGGGGCGGAAAGGCCCTTCATGCCCTTTTCGAGCACGAAGCCGCGGATGGCACCACCATGGGCTTCCGACTTCGCCCAGACGACGAAGACATCGGCGAGCGGCGCGTTGGAGATCCACATCTTCGAGCCGACCAGGCGGTAGCCGCTCTCCGTCTTGATGGCGCGGGTCTTCATACCGGCCGGATCCGAACCGGCATCCGGCTCGGTCAGGCCGAAGCAGCCGATCCACTCGCCGCTGATCAGCTTCGGCAGGTACTTCTGTTTCTGCTCTTCGGAGCCGTAGGCATAGATCGGATAGATCACCAGCGAAGATTGTACGCTCATCATCGAGCGGTAGCCGCTGTCGACGCGTTCGACTTCGCGGGCAACGAGGCCGTAGGCGACGTAGGAAGCGCCAACGCCGCCATAGGTGTCAGAGACGGTGACGCCGAGCAAGCCGAGCTCGCCCATTTCGCGGAAGATCTCCGGGTCGGTCGCCTCTTCGCGGTAGGCGTCGATGATGCGCGGCTGCAGCCGGTCCTGCGCATAGGCCCGCGCGGTGTCGCGGATCATACGCTCGTCCTCGGTCAACTGATCTTCGAGGAGGAACGGATCATCCCATTGAAATTGCGTCTTGCCGGCCATGTTTCTCTCCCATCGGATTATTCGGCTGATGTTATCGCAAGGGGTGCAGGCCGTTTCAAACGAAATTGAGGCACCGCCTCATGCGTCCGGGGAATGGCCCCTGCTCCGACCCGGGACACGCGCCCCGTGTTGCAAAATCGCTGAAATATGACGACAAGAACTGAAGTCCTTCGGGCCGCCAATCCTCGCTGCCGAGCGGCCCAGTCAACGCAAGAGACCAAAAGCAAGCCACGACCATGGCCAACGACCGCCTCGAACGCTTCGCCCACAATCTCGACTGGAATCTGCTGCGCACCTTCGTCGTGCTTGTCGAGGAAGGCAGCATTACCGCAGCGGCAAACCGGCTGCTTCTGCAGCAGCCGGCCGTCAGCATGGCGCTGAAGCGGCTGGAGCAAACGGTTGGCCAGAAACTCATCGACCGGCGTCCCGGGCGCTTCAACCTGACAGATGCCGGCGCCCGCCTGCATGCCCAGTGCCGCGACATCTTCGCAGCCGTCATCCGGCTGCCGAACGTTCTGGAAACCGCCGGCGAGGAAATCACCGGCCACCTCAACATCCATTCTGTCAGTCACGCCCACAATCCTGCCTGGGACCGCAAGCTCGAAAGCTTCTTCCGGCTGCACCCGAAAGTGACGCTGTCGGTCACCATCGCGACAACTGTCGACGTGCTGAGCGCGGTCGAGCGCAACGTTGCGACCATGGGCCTTTGCGACGGTAACATACCCGAATGGCTCAACAAGCGCTTCCATGTGCGCGAGCGCTATGCCCTCTATTGCGGGCGAAGTCATCCGCTGTTCGGCGTCGAGGGCATCGACTTCAACGACCTCAGGGGCAATCCCTATATCGCTTTCATCGCCGACGTGCTGGGCGGCCAACACATGAACTCGGTGACGGCGGTGCGTGCAATCGGCTCATTCGGTCAGCAGGTCCGCGCCGTTTCCTGCAATGTCGAAGAGGTCATGCGGCTGATCGCCTCCAATGTCGGCATCGGCATGTTGCCCGATCACCTGGCGGCGGCGGCCGCCGCGAAGGGCCAGCTTTGGCAGTTGCCGCCCTACACCGACCTGCCGACGACCGATGTCTTCCGCATCTCCAACCCCAACGCGATCCTCAATCCGGCTGAAACTGCGTTTCTGGCCCATGTCGCCGACACCGAGCCACTCGACCACTGCCTCGATGAGATCGTCTGACCATTATCAGAATTGATAGCCACCTTTCCGGTTATAAATTTGAACGCGGATGGCAGCTTGCCTATGGTCCCGCCAACAACCAACGGAGGCGGGACATGCGCGAATACGATGTGACAATCATTGGCGGCGGCATCGCCGGGCTGTCGCTCGCCTATTTCCTGGCGCCACATCGCTCCGTCGTGGTGATCGAGCGGGAGGATGGGCTCGGCTACCACAGCACCGGTCGCTCGGCAGCAGAGTTCGTGCTGCGCTACAACGCGCCCGAGGTCTGTGCGCTCGCGACCATATCCAAGTCCTTTTTCGACAATCCGCCTGAAGGATTCTCAGAGGTGGCGCTGCTCAAGCAACGCGGCGGCGTCATGATCGCCAATGCCGAGAAGGCTGAGCGCTTCGAGGAGGTCCTCCTGGCGGAACACCGCGCCAATCCTGAAATCCGGAGACTGACCGTCGACGAGGTGATCGCGCGCGTGCCGATCCTCCGGCGGGACTATGTTGCCGCTGCCTATTACGATCCGCATTTCTGGGACATCGAGGTGGAAAACCTTGTGCAAGGCTATGTCCGGGGCGCGCGCCGCCAGGGTGCGGCGGTCATCGAACGCTCGGACGTGCTGGCACCGCGCCGGGACGGCGACCGCTGGGTGCTGACGACGAGTGCCGGCGATCTCAGCGCACAGACGATCGTCAACGCCGCTGGCGGCTGGGCCGATCCGGTTGCCAACCTGTTCGGCGTCTCCCCCGTTGGCATCGTGCCGCATCGCCGCACGGCGATCACCGTCGATCTTCCCGAAGGGATCGACGCGCTCACCTTGCCGGAAATCAACGAGATCGATGAAGACTTCTACATGAAGCCCGAGGGCGGGCGGCTGCTCGCCTCGCCAGCCGACGCCACCCCTTGCGAGCCGGCCGACGTCCAGCCCGAGGAAATCGATGTCGCCTGGGCGGCGCATTATATCGAAGAGGCAACGACCGTCCCGGTTCGGCGCATCTTCAAGAGCTGGGCCGGCATGCGCAGCTTCTCACCCGACAAACTGCCGGTCATCGGTTTTGCCCGCGACCGGCCGGATTTCTTCTGGCTCGCCGGCCAGGGCGGCTATGGCATCTTGACCTCGCCCGCACTTGGCGCCCTTGCCGCGAACCTCGTCATCGGCGCCGCAGCGCCGGAAGGCTTTGACACCGCCGGCCTTAACCCATCGAAATTCAGCCCGTCCCGCTTCGAGAAGTAACAGGATCGGTTTGTCGTCGCTCACGAGCCGATCGTCAGCAACCGCCACGGATCACTTGCGCGCCAGGCTGAAGGAAAAATGGCTGCCGCGGTGATAGTCGAGCGCGTAGACCACCGGCAAGCCTGCCGCATTGAAACAGGTCTCGCGGATGAGCAGCGCCGGCCCGAAGTCGCGCAAATCATTGCGCTCCACCACATCGTCGGGAAGCATGACGGCAGAGACGATCGCAGCCGACATCCGGGGCCTGCTCCTGTGCTGATCCAAAAGATCGAGCAGTGAACCGGTCCAATCGACATCATAGAGGCGCAACGGGATGATGCTGCGTGGGATAAAGTCGACGCAATAGAGGATCGGCTCGTCCTTGTGCAGCCGCAGCCGTTCAAGGCGGATCACCCGCTCACCCGGCTGGAGCCGCAACTGCTCCGCCGTGATCGCATCAGGTGTTTCTTCCGCTACGGAGAGAACCTTGTTTGCCGTGGCATAGCCATAGTGCCGGGCCATGTCCGTAACGCTTTCGAAGACGGTGATCGGGCGATCGACCTGAACGGCGGACATGGCCGAGACGAAGCGTCCCCGCCCGTGCTCGACATAGATGATGCTATCCTGCTCGAGCAGCTTCAGCGCTTCGCGCAGCGCCGGACGCGAGATCTTGAAGCGCTGCGTCAACTGCGCCTCCGTCGGCAATTTGTCGCCGGGATTGAGCCCTTCGTCGCGAATCAGATCCGCGATGCGGTCGCGAAGCTGAATGACCAGTGTGCGCGTATCACGAAGGGGTTCGTCCAATTCCTCTCACTCCGCTGAACAATCACAAAGATGTTCTTGTCTGACAAATCCTGGAAGGTCAAGTGTACCCCAGATCGCCCGGATTTTCGACGCTTCTCCGCCGGCCTCATGATGCGTAGCGGCCGCTGGCGAGATATCGCCGGATGCATCTCTCTTGACACCGCTTCACATTGTTGTCAGTTGTCTTACAACATTGAAGAGAACGGCGGACACCAAGACCGCCGGCCGAGGCAACCACCGGGAAAGCATGTCATGCTGAACTTTGACGAACAGAGATTTCTTCGCATTCAGTCGGGCGCGGTCGCGCTGCGCCAACAACTAGACGCCACGATCGCGGCCTGTCTCGCCGCCGGCGCGGAGAACATCTTCTTCATGGGGACGGGCGGCGCCGCCATCCTGATGCAGCCGGCCGCCCAGCTTCTTCAACGCCGGTCCCGCTTTCCCACCTTTATCGACCTGCCGGCAGAGCTCGTCCTTTCCGGATCGGCGAACTTCAATTCCAGATCCATCGTCGTCATTCCCTCCCTGTCCGGTACGACGAAAGAAAGCGTGGCGCTGCTTGAAAAGGCAAAGGCGGTTGGCGCGACCGTGTTGACGCTCGTCGGACACCGGGACACGCCGCTCGGTCAAGGTGGCGACCACATCTTCGTCAATTTCGCCGAGGACGACACCTCCTGCGAATCCTTCTATCTGCAATCGCTCTTCATCGCACTTTCGATCATGCGCCACCGCGGGGAGCTCGAAGATTACGCGCGGGTCATGGGCGAACTCGAAACCCTGCCGCAATCGCTGCTGGAGGTGAAACGCGGCTTCGAAGCCAGGGCAGAGGAATTCGCGGAGATTCTTGCCGGTTCGAACTATCACATCATCACCGGCGCCGGTAACGTGTGGCCGGAGGCCTTCTACTACGGCATGTGCATTCTCGAGGAGATGCAATGGATCCGTACCCGTCCGGTGCATGCCTCCGACTTCTTCCATGGAACTCTCGAACTGGTGGAACAGGACGTCAGCGTCATCCTGTTCAAGGGCGAAGATGCGATGCGCCCCCTGGCCGAGCGCGTTCAGAACTTCGTGCCGAACTACACAAGCAAGCTGACCGTTCTCGACACCGCGGAGTTTACCCTCCCCGGGCTTTCTCCCGACGTGCGCGGTCTCGTGTCACCGATCGTGCTTGCAACCGTGCTCGAGCGCATCAGTGCTCATCTGGAGGTGATGCGCAATCACCCTCTGACGACGCGGCGTTACTACAAGCGCGTTGCCTACTGAGCATTCGCGACGTAATCGTTCGCCTACAGCGCCGCGCGTCTTATCAGACGCGCAAAGGTCGCTGTAGGACTTTGATTTGCTGCATGTCTTCGTCCTCAAATCGAGGTTGATTTACGGAGACATGCCGAGCGGTCGCGGATGCGAAAACGCGTTCGCGACCTTTCCATGCGGCTGCCAGGAGACGCCATGACCACCTTCCGCCTTGCCGCCGTCGGCGACAATTGCATCGATCGTTTTGAGGCGCCGGTGGGAGAAGCCTATGTCGGCGGCAACGCGATCAATGTCGCCGTGCAGTTGGCACTTCTTGGGCAGCAGTCATTCTACTTCGGCGCCGTCGGCCGCGACCGCAACGGCGCGCAAGTGCGGCAGCTTCTTAAGCAGAACGGCGTTCGGCTCGACGGCCTCAAGGAGCGCGATATCAACACCGCCTACACCGACATCGGCATCACGCCGGAGGGCGACCGCGTCTTCCTTTATGAGGATTTCGGCGCCTGCGCCGGTTACCGACCCGACGCGGACGACATCGCCCTTCTGAAGACCATGGATCACATACATATCGGCTGGCTCGACGACGGCGGCGCACTGCGCAAGGCGCTCGTGGCCGCCGGCGTCAGCGTCTCGCAGGACGTCTCCGTCAATGCCACCCCTGCCGACCTTGGCGTAAAGGGCCTTAGCATCGCCTTCGGGTCCGGCGGCGAGGGCGGCAAGGACGCAGACCGATTGGCCGTTGATTTCCTCTCTCGCGGAGCCGAACTGGCCGTCGTCACACGAGGCGCCCTCGGTTCGCTCGCCACCGACGGCGCCGAACTGGCATCGACCGGCAGCCGTCCGGTGGATGTCATCGATACAACAGGCGCAGGCGACAGCTTTATCGCCGGGTTCATTCTCGCTCATCTCGAAGGCCGCCCGCTCATCGAACGGCTGGAGGCCGGACGCGACCTCGCTGCGCGCACCTGCACCCATGTCGGCGGGTTTCCGCAGCAACCGCACACGCTTTGACGCAATTCGCCCGCCCTGCCCGGCCCGGTTCAACACCGGGCCGGGTATATGGCGGGCACCTGCAATCTTTTCACCGCAAGGAATTCGCGCGCACCGTGCTCAGCGGACATCGAACCGCCCGAAGCGGGCTTCGACCCGCGACTGCAGGAATTCGAGACCGATCGAGAGGATCCAGTAGATCATCGAGGCGGTGATCAGCATCTCGATGTGGCGGAACTCGGTCTGGCCCTGGGTGCGGGCGAGATACATGATCTCCCAGACGCCGACGACCGAGACGAGCGAGGAGTCCTTCAGCATGGCGATGAACTGGTTGCCGGTCGGCGGGATGATGACCCGCATCGCCTGCGGCATGATCACCAGCGCCATCGTCTGGCTCGGGCTGAGGCCAAGCGCGGTTGCACCTTCCGTCTGGCCGCGCGGAATGCTCTCGATGCCGGCGCGGAAGATCTCGGTCATATAGGCGCCGTAGCAGAGCGACAGCGCCAGGATGCCGGCCGGCACCGCACCGATGACGTAGCCGACCTGCGGCAGGCCGAGATAGATGATGTAGATCTGCATCAACAACGGCAGGCCGCGGAACAGCGAGGTGTAGAAGGTGGCCAGCCCGTAGACGACGCCATTCTTCGACAGTTTCGCAATGGCGCCGACGAGCGCAATCAGCGTGGCGATCGCGATCGAGAGCACCGAGATGTAGAGCGTCGTGACGACGCCTTGCGAGACCAGGTAGCCGATCTTCTTGGCGATGAAGGCGAAGGACAGATCAAACGAATAGAAGAACAGCATCAACAGCACGAAGAGCTCGACCCAGACGCCGATCACCTGGCCGCGGCGCGGCAATTGCCGCAAGGCCTTCCAGTTCGCCGCCGCAATCAGGGCGACCATCACGGCGCTCATCAGCCGGCCGAGCGCCGGGTTGGCTTCCAGCCAGCCCGCCGACGTCGGCAGCAGATGGCCGATCCAGGCGGGGCTGATGCCGAGCCCGTAGATCGCCAGCGTGACGAGCGCCAGCAGCAGAACCAGGCCGGACCGTCGCGCGACATCCGGATAAGTCAGTATCAGACGACCAATCATCTCAAAATCTCCGGCGTTCAGGCCGCGCGCTCGCGCCACCAGTCCTGTGCCTGCAGTTTCCAATAGGTGAGTTGCGCCACCGCCAGCCCGGCATAACCGCCGGCCCAGACCAGACCGAACGGCCGGAAAAGCTTGTAGCGGTCGGACTGGCCGAGAATGCCTTCGGCCACCAGCTTGCCGCCGATCGCCGTCGTGTTGAGCCCGTGGCCGCCAAAGGCGGTGCAATGCCAGACCCCCGGCCGCATCTCGCCGATCTGGGGCATCAGGTGGCGGGCATAGGACATCAGCCCCGACCAGGCGAGTTCGGTCTTGAGCTCTTTCAGCTGCGGATAGGTGCCGGTCATCTCGCGGCGCAATTCGGCGGCCAGCGCCGCCGGCGACGCCGCCCGCGTGGTGATCCGTCCGCCCCAGAGCAGCCGCTTGCCGCCATCCACCAGCCGGTAATAGTCGCCGGCGCGGCGGTTGTCGCCGATCGCGTCGCTGGTGGCGATGGCCGAGCGGATCAGATCCGGCGCCGCCTCGCTCAGCATCACGTAAGTTGCGATCGGCAGGAAGGCGCGCTTCAGCCGGCCGTTGAGCGGTCCGGTGTAGCCACCGGTGGTGAAGACGACCTGGCGTGCCCTGACGCGACCACGGGCTGTCGACACCGTCTTTTCGGCACCGTCGAGCAGGCTTGCCGTTGCCGCCGAGCCCTCGTAGATCCGCCCGCCCAGCCGCTCGATCTCGTCGGCCACCGCCCGAAGGTAGTTCAGCGGATGCATGTGGAAGGAGCGGCTGTCGCGCAAGGCGTGAAAATAGCGTTTCGACTTCAATACGGAGCGGACACGCTCGGTGTCGAAATACTCCAGTTCGTATCCGTAGTTTTGGCGCATCGCATCGGCATGTGCCTTCAAGCTGCCGCCGTCGTCATAGCGTAGCACGCTGGTGATGCCGGGCTGCGCGTGCGCGCTCTCGATCTTCAGTGCCGCAATCGTTTCGCGAACGAAATCTACGCCTTCGATCGACAGCCGATGGATCTGCCGTGCACCTTCGGTACCGGCCATTCGCGCGATATTCTCGCCACCGGTCGCAAACCCCGGGCTGACAAAGCCGCCATTTCGACCGGAAGCCCCGAAGCCGACACTTTCGGCTTCGAGCACGACGACCGATTGCCCGGCGCGTGCAAGCTGAAGCGCCGTTGTCAGACCAGCGAGCCCGCCGCCGACGACGACCGTGTCACATTCGATGGTTTCCGAAAGGACTGGTCTGACCTTCCGGTCGACCATCGTCTTTTTGTAATAGGTATCCGGATAGGACATATTCTCTCGCCCCGCAGACAGCGATTAAGGGTTGCGGGCGGCATGGCTGCCGCCTCGCAGACTTGTCGAGGTCAATCGGCGCTGTAGTCCTTGCCGTACCACTTGGTGGTAAAGCTCGCGAGCGTGCCGTCCTTCTTCATCTCCGCAATGACGTCGCCGATCTTTTTCGTCCACTCCGGATCGGTCTTTTCCGCAATCACGACGAGCGGCTCCTTGAACGCGTATTCGCCTTCAAGCACCTTGAGCGGATAACCGTTCTTGATGGCGTTGAGCGCCGTCTGTTCCGGCGCGATGACGGCATCGAGGCGCACGCCATTACCGAGGCGCAGGTCGTCGAAGGGAAGCATGGAGTCGGCGAAGGTGCGGATCTCGCCCGGTTCCAGCTTGTATTCGATCGGCGGCAGCCCCGGAGCATCGATTTCCAACTGCCGGCGAATGAAATCTTCCGATGTCGTGGCGGTTTCAACGCCGACGACCTTGCCGTTCAGGTCGGCGACCGACTTCGCCTCGCTGTCCTTGTGAATGACGTAGACATAGGGGCTGTAGTAATAGATGCCGGCAAAATCGATGACCTGGGCGCGCGCCTTGGTCGGGGTCACCGAGCCGACGCCGACGTCATAACGTCCCTGCCAGCGGCCGCCGGTCAACGTGGCCCAGTCCGGCGTCTCGAAGCTGACCTCGACGCCGAGGCGCTTGCCGATCTCGCGGGAGACGTCAATGTCGAAGCCGACCAGCTGGTTGCTGTCGTCGAGATAGCTCTGCGGCGGCCACCCGCTGTTGGTGGCAACCACCATGGCCTTCTTGCTCATCACCCGGTCGAGCGTCTCGCCGGCCTGTGCGGCGGTGGCAAGTGCCAGCGCGGCAGCACCGACGGCGAGCTTTAGAACCAGTTTCCTCACGCGATCCTCCTGTTTGAACGTCAGCAATGGGTTCCCGTTTATGTAAGATGTCTGACAACATAAATTAGAAAGATCGATAAAGATGAGTCAAGGGTCGAAGCACGCACACTCCATGAAACGAAGTGATGGGACCATGCGTCCGCGTGATGAATGCGCCAACGAAGCGCGTTCCAGCACAGAAGCGCAATCATTCCGGCAACATGTGCTGGTACTCGGCCGTCTGCGACTTCGGACACGGACGCGCAGCCGCAGTTCGAAGCACTCGCGCGGTCTGGTCTGGTCTGGTGGGCGCGGCAAGCCGCGACACGCGGCGAACTCAAGCTAGCTCCCCGGATCGCGGCGCAAGCCTGCCGTTGGGCCGCAGCGTCCCTGCGGCGATTTCGAGCAATCGCAAAGCCATCGCCGAGCCGATTGAAGCCTTCGGCGAAACCTGACAGGAATACGTCCGGGAGGACGGTCCGATGTATTACGCGATCTTGGCTTATCATACGGCAGGCGTGGTCGAATCGTGGAGCAAGGAGGAGGACGCGGCCTTGATGTCCGACCTGCTCCAGGTTCACGATAGCTTCGTTCAACAGAAATCCTTTGGCCCGGCAGCGCGGCTCGGCCCCGTGGAAGGCGCGGTGACGCTGAGGGGCAAGGGCGAAGGTATCGTCACCGACGGCCCCTTCGCCGAAACCAAGGAGCAGCTTCTGGGCCTTTACGTCGTGGACTTCCCGTCACTCGAGGCAGCCATCGCGGCAGCACGCGAGTTGCGACGCAGCAATCCGACGGCGATCTACGAGATCCGGCCGATTGCGCTCTATATACCCGGGACGACCTTGGAACCTGGCCCAAAAAGCTAGGATCAAGCAGCGATATTGCACCATGACCGGATCGGGCGGCCGCCCTCGATCCGCTCCAAATCAACCTGGCAATCCCGTCGGAGGTGACCGATCGCGCACCTGCCGGCGCGATGCCGTTCACATTTGATTAACCCAGCCGCGCGGGTGTGAACTGTAACAGAACTTACAACAAACTGACATTTCGCTTTCATGAAGCGCCGATATGGCAGGTGTCATACCGATGACCGGTCTCCCCGAAAGAGGACCTGCTAGCAATGTTTCAGTTGAAGAGTGTAACCCGCCAATTCGGCAAGAAGACAGCCGTGAGTTCGGTTACCTTCGACATCCCGCAAGGGCAGATGGTCGGCGTGATCGGCCGTTCGGGTGCCGGCAAGTCGACGCTGCTGCGCATGATTAATCGTCTTGTCGATTTGTCCTCGGGCTCGATCGTCTATGACGGTACCGAGGTCTCGTCGCTACGCGGTGCTGCCCTTCGCAACTGGCAGCGCGACTGCGCGATGATCTTCCAGCAGTTCAACCTGGTGCCGCGCCTCGACGTGCTCACCAACGTTCTGCTCGGCCGCCTCAATCACCGCTCGACGGTCTTGAGCATCCTTAACATGTTCACCCGCGAAGAACGCATCATGGCGATCGGCGCGCTCGAGCGCCTTGGGATCGAGCAGACCGCGCTTCAGCCCGCAGGCACGCTTTCCGGCGGCCAGCAGCAGCGCGTCGCAATCGCCCGTGCTCTGATGCAGCAGCCGAAGGTGCTGCTCGCCGACGAGCCGATCGCCTCGCTCGATCCACTCAACGCCAAGATCGTCATGGATGCGCTTCGCGACATCAACGAGCGCGACGGCATCACGGTCATCACCAACCTTCACACACTCGATACCGCGCGCAACTATTGCGAACGCATCATCGGCATGGCGCACGGCCGCGTTGTCTTCGACGGCCAGCCCAAGGATCTGACTGCGGCAGCGGTTGCCGAGATCTATGGCGCCGATACGGGCATCGAGGAATCGATGACCTCCACCAGCATCAACATTCCCGCGGCCGAACCGCAGGAAGAAACGGCATCGGCCGGCCTCAAGCCGCTGGCACTGGCCGGCATCTGACGCCCGCCAGGATCGAAAGCCCGCGTCAAGGGCACCTCTTTGAAACCGAATAGCATCCGGCCGAGCCGGACACACGGGAGAACCTTATGCTGAAGAAAGCTCTTCTGGGCGCCGTCGCGCTCCTCGCCCTCGTCGGCCACGCTCAGGCTGAAGACCTCAAGGAATTCCGCATCGGGATCCTCGGCGGCGAGAACGAAGCCGACCGCCTGCGCAACTTCCAGTGCCTCGTCGACAAGCTGCCGGCCGCCATCGGCGTCGAGAAGGTCTCGCTGTTCCCGGCCGCCGACTATGACGGCGTTATCCAGGGCCTGCTCGGCGGCACGCTCGACTACGCCGAACTCGGCGCTTCCGGCTACGCCAAGATCTACCTCGCCAAGGCTGACGCCGTCGAGCCGATCCTGACAACCGTCCAGACCGACGGTTCGACCGGCTACCACTCGATCATGGTCGCCCGCAAGGATTCCGGCATCACCAAGCTCGAAGACCTGAAGGGCAAGAAGCTCGGCTTCGCCGATCCGGACTCCACCTCGGGTTACCTCGTTCCGCTCGTCACCCTGCCGGAAGCAATCGGCGCGCCGGTCAAGGAATTCTTCGGTGAGACCGGCTTCGGCGGCGGTCACGAAAACCTCGTTCTCGAAGTCGTCAAGGGCACCTTCGATGCCGGCACGACCTTCGGCTCGGGCGTTGGCGAATTCAAGGACGGCTACACCTCCGGCAACCTGCGCAAGATGGTCGACAAAGGCATCCTCGACATGAACGACCTCGTCGAGCTCTGGAAATCGCCGCTGATCCCGAACGGCCCGATCGTTGTCCGCACTTCGATGAACGACGACATGAAGGCAAAGTTCAAGCAGTTCATGATGGACCTGCCGAAGACCGACGCCGCTTGCTTCTCGGCCATCCAGGGCGGTGATTTTACCGGCTATACCGAAGTCAACTCCGACTTCTACAAGCCGATCATCGACGCCCGCAAGGCGACGATCGGCGGCTGATAGACCGCATCTCCCGGGAACGCTGGCCGCCCAAACGGCCAGCGTTTCACTGTTGAAGGGGTGTCCGGCACCTGTCCCGACTGCATGTCTCAGCGCCGCGCCGCTGAGTACGTCCATCGCTTATTCACGCATTTCCTGACGGAAAGCCGCTTCGCACTTTCCAGGAAATGCCAAAGAGGCCGGTGTAAGCCGGAATGATCATGGCAACTTCCCTGCTCCCGCGGCATCTGAGCGACAACGGCGCCGTCATCGAGCGCCATTGGCAGGAACTCAGTTCCCGCCGCCGTCTCTATTCCTGGCTCGGCTTCGGCCTTCTCTTCCTGACGCTCTCGGGCTCGCTCTGGTTCGCCAACGATTCCAACGCCGGCAAGTTCTTCGATCGCCTGCCGCATTTCTTCGACTTCGTCGGCGATCTCGCACCGCGCGACGGCCTGGAAATATTCCGCGCCATGTTCGACCTGCCCTCGCCCTATGACGACGGCAGCTTCAAGTACAACTACCCCGAAGGCCGGCTGTACCTGACCGACAGTTTCTACATCCCCGAATATGTCCACAAGATGCTGGAGACCGTGAACATCGCGATCTTCTCGACCGTCATCGGCACGGCGCTCGGCTTCGTGCTCTGCTTCCTTGCCGCACGCAACCTGATGCCCAATCCGTGGATACGCGGCGCGGTTCGCCGCTTCATGGAGATCCTGCGCGCCTTTCCGGAGGTGGTGATTGCCGGCTTCTTCCTGGCGATCCTCTCGCTCGGGCCCATTCCCGCGATCGCCGCGGTCTCGATCCACACGATCGGCGCGCTCGGCAAGCTTTTTTACGAAGTGGTCGAAAACGCCGACATGAAACCGGACGAGGGCCTGCGGGCTGCCGGCGGCAACTGGATCGAGCGCGTCTGGTTCGGCATGGTGCCGCAGGTGCTGCCCAACTTCACCAGCTATTTCCTGTTGCGGCTTGAAATCAACGTGCGCGCCTCGACCATCATCGGCGCCGTTGGTGGCGGTGGCATCGGTGAGCTTTTGCGCCTTTCGATCGGCCAGGGCCACCAGGCCAAGACGCTGGCGATCGTCATCTTGCTGTTCGCGACCATTTTCGCCGTCGACCAGTTTTCCGCTTGGCTTCGCCGCCGCCTTGTCGGCGAGCAAGCATTCCAGCTTGCCCAATAGGTGCGCGCCATGACCACGACCACACGACTGAGCCCGATGGAGATGGACGCGATCGCGACCCGCCATCCCGAGCTGCTGAAATCCTCCACCACCAAGCGGGTACGCACGGTAGCGATCGCCGGCGGCGTCATCGTTTACCTCGTCTTCAGTTGGTGGTTCTTCTCGATCGGCCAGGTGCTCGGCAACGCCAATTGGGGCATCGCCGGCACCTACCTCGCCGACTGGGTTTCTTACGAAGTGCGTCCGCAAATCCACATCGCTTCGGACCGGACGATGAGCCTCAACTATCAGCGCAATTCGCCGCTTGGCCCCAATCCCAAGCCGGACTGGGTGGAACTCGACAAGGAGACGGTGACGCGCCGCGTTGAAATTCCGGCGTCGACGGCGCAGGCAGCCAAACCGAAAGCAAACTCGTCCTTCAGTTTCATGGCGCCCGGTTCGGCCCTTGGCGGCGGCTCGACGGCCGCGACGCAGAACCGCGTCGAAACCCGCACGGAAGAGGTGCTGACGCGGGTCGTCGTGACCTACGACCGCTCGACCAAGATCGAGATCGCCGACGGTCTGGTGAAGGCGACCCATGGCGGCGAGACGCTGACGATGGCCGTCGACGGCACGGACACGGTCACACCGCAAGGCGTTTTGCCGTCCTGGGCGACGCAGAAGCGTCCCGGCGAGAAGATCGTTCTGGCTTTTGGCGCCACCGGGTGGGCCGAAGTCGAAGGCGACGAGGTCTCCGTGCGCAATCGGTTCTTCGGTTGGGCGAATTTCCTCTTCGACACCAACTCGCCCTTCTTCGGCAAAAGCTATGGCGAGGTTGCCTCGCTGATCGCCTCCGGCGAGCGCATCGATCCGGCCCGCTCGAACCTTTCGCTTGCCTGGAACAACATTCTCTATAATGCCGAATGGCAACATCTGGATGTGTGGACGAAGCTGCTGCAGACGGTCGTCATGGCCTTCGTCGGCACGCTCTTTGCCTCGCTGATCGCCTTCCCCCTTTGCTTCCTGGCCGCCCGCAACATCACGCCGAACTTCATGGCCAATCAGTTGGCCAAGCGCTTCTTCGACTTCCTGCGGTCGGTCGACATGTTCATCTGGGCGCTGTTCTTCACCCGCGCCTTCGGCCCCGGACCGCTTGCCGGTATCTCGGCGATTTTCTTCACCGACACCGGCACGCTGGGCAAGCTTTATTCCGAGGCGCTGGAGAACATCGACGACAAGCAGCGCGAGGGCGTCAAGTCGGTGGGTGCCGCGCCGCTCGCCGTGCAGCGCTTCGGCGTGTTGCCGCAGGTGCTGCCGGTCTTTGCCAGCCAGGCGCTCTATTTCTGGGAATCGAACACCCGTTCGGCGACCATCATCGGCGCCGTCGGCGCGGGCGGTATCGGCCTCAAGCTCTGGGAAGCGATGCGCACCAATTCCGATTGGGAAAATGTCGCCTACATGGTGCTTCTGATCTTGCTGGTTGTCTTTATTTTCGACAGCATCTCGAACGCGTGCCGTTCGCGCCTGATGGGGCGCAAGGCACATTGACGACAGCCAGGCATTTGCGCGCCCGCCATCATGATGTTGTCATGGAAATCGGTTAGCTGCGCATCGCATCCCGCAAACTATCGACCCGCCGCCCTGGCGGGCCGGTCGCTACAAGAAAGTGAAGACCGTGCGTTATGCAATCTACTTCGCGCCGCCGGCGGACGACCGGCTGTCGCAGGTCGCGTCCCGTTGGCTTGGCCGTGATGCCTTCACCGGCCAGGATCTCGATACCCCGCCGGTCGCGGGCCTCGACAAGGATACGCAGCGCGCGCTGACAGCCGACCCGCGGCGCTACGGTTTCCATGGCACGCTGAAGGCTCCGTTCGAGCTTGCGGAAGACCGCGACGAGGAAGAATTGCTCAGCATCTTCGAATGCTTCGCGGCCGACCTCGATCCCTTCGAAATCCCTGAAATCGTCCTTTTCCAGCTCGGTCCGTTCTTTGCCCTTGTGCCGTCCGCCCCTTGCGCCGAACTGCAGGATCTGGCCGAAGATGCCGTTCATCGCTTCGACCCGTTCCGTGCCCCCCTGTCGGAGGCGGACTTTGCCCGGCGCAAGCCGGAGAGCCTCCCGGAGCGCCAAAGGCGCTACTTGAGGGAATGGGGCTATCCCTATGTATTCGAAGAATTTCAGTTCCATCTGACCTTGACCGGTCCCGTGCCCTCCGAAGCGAGCAGCGTCATGCGCTCTGTCCTCGAAACCACCTTTGCCGAGCACATCGGAAAGCCACTTCACGTAACGTCAGTCGCACTCTTCGTCGAACCGGAGCGCGGCGCCCCCTTTACTGTCCGCTCGCTGCTGCCGCTTGGCAGCGACACCCAACGAAAGATTGCATGAGATGAGCAAAGAACAGGTTCTAACCAATGCCCGCATCGTTCTGGAGGATAGTGTCCTCGACGGTTCGGTGCTGATCCGCGACGGCAAGATTGCCGATATTTCCAAGGGAACGGTTACCGGCGGCGAGGACTTCGAAGGCGACTATCTGATCCCCGGCCTCATTGAACTGCACACCGATCACCTCGAAGCCCACTATTCGCCGCGCCCGGGCGTACGCTGGCTGAAGATCGCAGCGATTCAGGCGCATGACGCACAGGTCGTCACCTCCGGCATTACCACGGTGTTCGACTGCCTGCGTCTCGGTTCCGACGAAGACGGCGGCTTCCAGAAGGGCGAGATGCGCAGCATGGCCGATGCCCTGGCGCAGGCGAAGGAAGAAGGCCGGTTGCGCGCCGATCACCTGATCCATCTGCGCTGCGAAGTGTCCACCTCCGACGTGCTCGACCACTACGAGGACTTCCAGAACGATCCGCAGGTCAAGCTCGTCTCGCTGATGGACCACGCGCCCGGTCAGCGCCAGTTCCAGACGATGGACCAGTACACGCTCTACTACAAATCCAAGCGCGGCCTCTCGGACGAAGAATTCGCCCGTTTTGTCGAACGTCAGCAGGCGCTTTCGGCAAAATACGCCGGCCCGCACCGTACCGCGCTTGCCCAGGCCTGCGCCGCCCGCGGCATCACCATCGCCAGCCATGACGACGCAACCGTCGACCATGTCGAGGAATCGATCGGCTTCGGCATCAAGCTTGCCGAATTCCCGACGAGCTTCGAAGCGGCGGAAGCCTCGCACCGCGCGGGCTTGAGCGTGCTCATGGGCGCACCGAACATCGTGCGCGGCAAGTCGCACTCGGGCAACATCGCCGCACGCGACCTTGCAGAGCGTGGTGTCCTCGACGTGCTGTCGTCGGACTATGTGCCTTTCAGCCTGATCCATGCCCCCTTTGTCCTCTCCGACGAGATCGCGGCGATCGACCTGCCGAAGGCAATCGCGATGGTGACTTCGACGCCGGCACGCACCGTCGGTCTTAACGACCGCGGCCGCGTCGCGGTCGGCCTGCGTGCCGATGTCGCCCGCGTCCACCGCAAGGAAGGCATTCCGGTCGTGCGCTCCGTCTGGCGCGAAGGGCGGCGTGTCGCATGAGCGCGCGCGAACAGCGTGGCGCGCTCGTCGTCGTCGTCGGACCGAGCGGCGCCGGCAAGGACAGCGTCATGGGCTTTGCCGCCCGGCACTTTGCCGACTGTCACGACGTGCACTTCGTTCGCCGCGTCATCACGCGCCCTTCGGACGCCGGTAGCGAGGTGCATGAAAGCGTCTCGGAAGACGAATTCGTCGGCATGCAGAAGGACGGCGCCTTCGCCGTCTCCTGGGACGCGCATGGACTGAAATACGGCATCCCCTCCGCGGTGCTCCAGAACGTCAGAAACGGCATGACGGCGATCGTCAACGGCAGCCGTCACGCCTTGCCTGCGTTCCGGGAAGCCTTCGGAGAGATCGCGGTCGTGGTCATCACGGCGGAAACGCCGGTGCTCGCGAAACGTCTTGCCGAGCGCGGCCGCGAGAGCGAGGAAGAGGTGCTGCGGCGGCTCAGCCGCCAGGTCCCCGACGTCACGTCCGGGCCCGGTGTCAGCGTCATCGACAATAGCGGCAGGCTCGAGGTCGCCGGCAACCGCTTCGTCGAGGTCGTGGAGCGGCTGCGCATCAAGGCGGATCACGCCGCTTAGCGTGGTCCATTTTTGCCCCAGCAGGGCTTCGGCTCGCGAAGACGCTCGCGCTCATCCTTTCCTATAGACATAAACGGCGGTCTCGAATCTTAAGGTTTCGGGGCCTTTCTTTTTTGCGTCCATGAAACCCGACGCCGGCCAAAAATTCCTAAGAAATCAGATTTCTAAAGCGATCTGCTCAGATGTCTCATCGCTCTTCGGCGACCCGATCGCCCTTTCCTTTTCCTCCAGGCTGCCAATTTTCCTCTTGTGGAGCGAATTAATATGTATATACATTATATCCAGTGGAGGCGACCTCATGAACCAACTCTCGACCCGCAAGCAGGCATCCGGCATCTGGCGCAACGTGCGTCTCGTGACACTCCGCGAAAACGTCGACGGGCTTGACGTCATCGAGGATGCCGCCGTTGCGGTCGTCGACGGTCGTATCGTCTATGCCGGTGCGGAGCGTGATCTTTCCGCAGACTTCGCGCGCAGCCTCGAGGCCACCGACTGCAAGGGGCGCGTCATGACGCCCGCCCTCATCGATTGCCACACCCATCTCGTGCACGGCGGCAACCGCGCCCGCGAATTCCAGATGCGGCTCGAAGGCGCGACCTATGAGGAGATCGCGCGCGCCGGCGGCGGCATTGTTTCCTCGGTGAAGGCGACCAATGCGCTGACGGTGGATCAACTGGTCGGCAGCGCCCTGCCACGCCTCGACACGCTTCTTTCCGAAGGTGTCTCGACCGTCGAAATCAAGTCCGGTTACGGGCTTAACGTGGCTGCCGAGCTCAACATGCTGCGCGCGGCCCGCAAGCTCGAAACACTCCGTCCGGTGCGTATCGTCACCAGCTACCTCGCCGCCCATGCGACACCGGCCGACTACAAGGGCCGCAACGGCGACTATATTTCCGACGTGGTCCTGCCCGGGCTCGACGCGGCCCACGCCGAAGGGCTGGTCGACGCTGTCGACGGCTTCTGCGAGGGCATTGCCTTTTCGACCGCGGAAATCGCCCGGGTCTTCGACCGCGCCAGGGCGCTCGGCCTGCCGGTGAAGCTCCATGCCGAGCAGCTCTCCAATCTTGGCGGCGCCAGACTTGCAGCTTCTTACGGCGCGCTTTCGTCCGACCATCTGGAATATCTCGACGCCGAAGGTGCCGCAGCTCTTGCCAAGGCGGGGACCGTCGCGGTGCTGCTGCCTGGCGCTTTCTATGCACTGCGCGAAGAGCGCCTGCCGCCGGTTCAGGCGCTGCGCGATGCCGGCGCGCATATCGCGATCGCCACCGATTGCAACCCCGGCACCTCGCCGCTGACCTCGCTGCTCCTCACCATGAACATGTCGGCGACCTTCTTCCGGCTGACAGTTGCCGAGTGCCTTGCCGGTGCGACGCGCGAAGCCGCACGCGCCTTGGGCCTGCTTGCTGAGACCGGCACGATCGAGGTCGGCAAATCAGCCGATCTCGCGATCTGGAACATCGAGGATCCCGCCGAGCTCGTCTATCGCATCGGCTTCAACCCGCTTCATGAACGCATCTTCAGAGGGCAAAGGACTGGTCAATGACCATTATTCTACATCCGGGCTCCGTGCCCCTTCGTGACCTCGAAACCATCTACTGGACCGGTGAACCCGCCCGTCTCGACCCGTCCTTTGACGCCGGCATTGAGAAGGCCGCACGCCGCATCGCCGACATCGTCGCCGGCAACGCGCCGGTCTATGGCATCAACACCGGCTTCGGCAAACTGGCTTCGATCAAGATCGACAGCGCCGACGTCGCGACGCTGCAGCGCAACCTGATCCTGTCGCATTGCTGCGGCGTCGGCGAGCCGCTTGCCGAAAACGTCGTACGCCTCATCCTGTCGCTGAAGCTCGTCTCGCTCGGTCGTGGCGCCTCCGGCGTTCGCCTCGAACTCGTGCGGCTGATCGAAGCCATGCTCGAAAAGGGCGTGATCCCCGTCATTCCCGAAAAGGGATCGGTCGGCGCCTCCGGCGACCTCGCGCCGCTCGCCCATATGGCAGCGGTCATGATGGGCCATGGCGAAGCCTTCTTCGAAGGACGTCGCATGCCGGGCGCCGAAGCGCTTTCCGCCGCGGGCCTGACGCCTGTCGTGCTTGCCGCCAAGGAAGGCCTGGCGCTGATCAACGGCACCCAGACCTCGACCGCACTGGCGCTCGCCGGCCTCTTCCGCGCCCACCGCGCCGCGCAGGCCGCGCTGATCACTGGCGCCATGTCGACCGATGCCGCGATGGGGTCCTCCGCGCCCTTCCATCCCGACATTCACACGCTGCGCGGCCATCGTGGCCAGATCGACACGGCCGCAGCCCTGCGTGCACTTCTCGCCGGCTCGGCCATCCGCGAAAGCCATATCGAAGGCGACGAGCGCGTGCAGGATCCCTATTGCATTCGTTGCCAGCCGCAGGTCGATGGCGCTTGCCTCGATCTCTTGCGCTCCGTTGCCCGCACGCTCGAGACCGAAGCCAACGCTGTCACCGACAATCCGCTGGTGCTCTCGGACAATTCCGTTGTCTCCGGCGGCAACTTCCACGCCGAACCGGTCGCCTTCGCTGCCGACCAGATCGCGCTCGCTGTCTGCGAGATCGGCGCGATCTCGCAGCGCCGCATCGCACTGCTCGTCGATCCTGCCCTCTCCTATGGCCTCCCGGCCTTCCTCGCCAAGAAACCGGGCCTCAACTCCGGCCTGATGATCGCCGAGGTCACCTCCGCCGCGCTGATGTCGGAGAACAAGCAGCTCTCGCATCCGGCCTCGGTCGACTCGACACCAACGTCGGCCAACCAGGAAGATCACGTTTCCATGGCCTGCCATGGTGCTCGCCGCCTGCTGCTGATGACCGAGAACCTCTTCTCGATCGTCGGCATCGAAGCACTCACCGCGGTCCAGGGCGTTGAATTCCGCGCGCCGCTCACGACGAGTCCGGAACTTCAGAAGGCCGCCGCCGCACTTCGCGCCGTCTCGCCGACGATCGAAGAAGATCGCTACATGGCCAACGACCTCAAGGCTGCCGGCGACCTCATCGCTTCCGGTCGCCTGAACGCTGCGGTTTCCGCCGGCATCCTTCCCAGCCTGGAGGCCTGAGATGGCGGTCTTCGAAGTCAAAAGGGGAAACTCCCCGGTCATTCTCGGATTTCCGCACACGGGCACGGACGTGCCGGGTGCGATCTGGGATCGGCTCAACGACAACGGCCGGATATTGGCCGATACCGATTGGCACATCCACCAGCTCTATGATGGCCTGCTGCCGGAAGTGACCGTCGTTCGCGCCACCTTCCACCGCTACGTGATCGACGCCAACCGCGATCCCGCCGGCGTCAGCCTCTACCCCGGCCAGAACACGACCGGCCTTATCCCGGAAACGGACTTCGACGGCAAGCCGATCTGGAAGGATAGCGAGGCGCCAACCGAAGCCGATATCGCCGAACGCCTGCGGACGTTCCACGCGCCCTATCACGCGGCACTCGCCGCCGAGATCGAACGTGTCAAGGCAATCCACGGCGTGGTCGTGCTCTATGACTGCCACTCGATCCGCTCGCATATCCCGTTCCTCTTCGACGGAAAGCTGCCGGATCTCAACATCGGCACCGACATGGGCAAGACCTGCGCACCCGAGATCGAGAAGACGACTGCCGATATCGCTGCTGCGGCAGTGGGTTACACCAGCATTCTCAACGGCCGCTTCAAGGGTGGATGGACCACTCGCCACTATGGCCGGCCGGAAACCGGCGTGCATGCGATCCAGATGGAGCTCGCCCAATCGACCCATCTCGCCGCAGAAGAGCCGCCTTTCGCGCTCGACGCCGCCCGTAGCGCGCGGCTGCGCGGGCCGCTGAAAGCCATCCTGAATCGCATCGAAACCATCGCATTTGACCTCAAGACACAGACAGGGAGCGAGGCATGACCATGAACAATCCGCGCCACAACATTCGCGACGTGCGCGCCCCCCAGGGCACGACGCTCAATGCCAAGAGCTGGCTCACCGAAGCGCCGCTGCGCATGCTGATGAACAACCTCGACCCGAACGTTGCGGAAAACCCGCACGAACTGGTCGTCTATGGCGGCATCGGCCGGGCGGCGCGCACCTGGGCCGATTTCGACAAGATCGTCGAGACACTCAAGGACCTGAACGACGATGAGACGCTGATGGTGCAGTCCGGCAAGCCGGTCGGCGTCTTCCGCACCCACAAGGACGCCCCGCGCGTGCTGATCGCCAACTCGAACCTCGTGCCGCATTGGGCGACCTGGGATCACTTCAACGAGCTGGATAAGAAGGGTCTCGCCATGTACGGCCAGATGACCGCCGGCTCCTGGATCTATATCGGCACACAGGGCATCGTTCAGGGTACCTACGAGACCTTCGTGGAGGCTGGCCGCCAGCACTATGGCGGTAATCTTAAGGGCAAATGGGTACTGACCGGCGGCCTCGGCGGCATGGGCGGCGCCCAGCCGCTCGCCGCCGTCATGGCCGGCGCTTCGTGCCTCGCCGTCGAGTGCAATCCGGACTCGATCGATTTCCGTCTGCGCACCCGATACCTCGACGAGAAGGCCGAAACACTGGACGAGGCGATGGAGATGATCGCCCGCTGGACCAAGAATGGCGAAGCGAAGTCCGTCGGCCTGCTCGGCAATACCGCCGAGATCCTGCCGGAAATGGTCCGCCGCGGCATCCGTCCCGACATGGTCACCGACCAGACCTCGGCGCACGACCCGGTCAACGGCTATCTGCCGAAGGGCTGGACGATGGGCCAATGGAAGGAAAAGCGCGTCAGCGATCCGAAAGCGGTCGAAAAGGCTGCGCGCGCTTCGATGCGCGATCATGTCGAAGCCATGATCGCCTTTAAGGACATGGGCATTCCGACCTTCGACTACGGCAACAACATCCGCCAGATGGCCAAGGAAGAAGGCCTCGAGAACGCCTTCGCCTTCCCGGGCTTCGTCCCGGCCTATATCCGTCCGCTCTTCTGCCGCGGCATCGGTCCGTTCCGCTGGGCGGCCCTGTCAGGCGATCCGGAAGACATCTACAAGACCGACGCCAAGGTCAAGGAACTGCTGCCCGACAACAAGCACCTGCACAACTGGCTGGACATGGCGCGCGAGCGCATCTCCTTCCAGGGCCTGCCGGCACGCATCTGCTGGGTCGGCCTCGGCGACCGCCACCGCCTCGGCCTCGCCTTCAACGAAATGGTCAAGAACGGCGAACTGAAGGCTCCCGTCGTCATCGGCCGCGACCATCTCGACTCGGGCTCGGTCGCCTCACCCAACCGCGAGACCGAAGCGATGAAGGACGGCTCGGACGCCGTCTCCGACTGGCCGCTGCTCAACGCCCTGCTCAACACCGCATCGGGCGCCACTTGGGTGTCGCTGCATCACGGCGGCGGCGTCGGCATGGGTTTCTCGCAGCATTCGGGCGTCGTCATCTGCGCTGACGGTACCGATGACGCGGCCAAGCGCCTGGAGCGTGTGCTCTGGAACGACCCAGCAACCGGCGTCATGCGCCATGCCGATGCGGGTTATGAGATCGCTCTCGATTGCGCCAAGGACAAGGGCCTGCGCCTGCCGGGCATTCTCGGCAACTGATACGCCCTCGACCGACATACTCAACGGACATACTGATTGGGGCGCCGAAAGGCGCCCCAATCACTTTTTGATGAGACACGTACCAGGACTCCGTCTTCCTTGCCTCAGCGCCTTGCAGCTGTTGATTGCGATGCTAGAAAAATGGAGATGCTATCGCATTGCTGGCGACGCATTGCAGAAGATCCTTCTCGCTCACGCGAGCGCTGACTTCTTATGAGAAGGCTTCGTGTGTTGGGGCAGAAACAGGAGAAGAACCATTAGGCATCTTATGTTTACCGCGGGGCTTCTGACGAGCGTCTTTATTGCTTCATCTTCGGTCGCCCAGAACGTGAGCTTCTTCGGCCCTGTTCGCAACGGAGAGCGGCATTTTACCGCCTTCCCGGAATTTATCGGCGTAGGAATGAGCCAAGGGGAGAGCAAGAAGAGGGACGTCGTCTTCTCAACAATTCAAATGCTCGCCATCACTGCCGGAATTGAGGTGAGAGCCCAACCGGGCCTCGGGAGAAACACCATCGGCGTGATCTTCAGAAACGACGTCGTCCAGAATGGCCGGGTCGACGTCAGCAAAATTGAAGATTTCGGCTTCGACCCCTACTATGAGAGGCTGCTGAACGATAGTGCAGCAACTGGTGCAGCAAACTGCGCTTCGGCCGTGAACTATTCTGCGGAAGGACGGTTTGACCGAGCCGTCGTCGTTGCAAACAGCGACGTCCCCGATCAGGAGTTGGCGACCTGCGTGGCTCAGGCCCAGGCGCACGCTCTGGGGATAGCCACGTTCAACTCCAGCAAAGCCGATTTTTCGCGCTTCATCACGAGGATTATGATCCTCATCGATCAAAAGAAGAGATGTCTCCAAGACAACCAAACAAAATTGACGTGCAAATTTGTCGATGAGCCCTGGGACTAGCCAGTTAGCGGCGGACTGTCCTCTTTCCTGTTCGATCGCCATCTAGCACCAACAGCAGCACCAACCCGGCAAATCCTGCTACACCGCCAAGCAACGCCGTGCCCGAATAGTCGCTGACCCGGGTGCCAAGCGCAAAGAGCCCGGCACAAAGCCCGCCGCTTAAGAAAAGATTCACGGCGATCAGCGAGCTTCCCAGTCCTGGCCGATCGGCGATCAGGTCCTGAAGATAGCTGATCGGAATGGTGATCAGTGCGGCGGCGCCGAAGGCGCTGACCAGGGTGAGTGCGTAGATCTGCCAGGTGGCGGCGGAAAAACCGAGTAGCAGCATGTAGCCGATATAGATGGCCGTCCCCAGCGCCAGCGCCTTGAAGGGGACGAGGTTCAACTGAATGCGCACCCAGACGAAGATGAAGACGACTTCCAGGAAAGCGACGATACCGACGATAATGCCGATATCAGTGACGCTTCCGCCGATTTCGTCGGTCATGATGAGAGGCAGCACCGCCGCATTGACATGCAACGTTGACGTGATCGTCGCAACGGCAATCACCCGCAGAAAAATGCGCGGCGTCAGGATTTCTCGGAACGATGTCCAGTAGGACAGCCGCTTGCCGAGTGACGGGTCGACGCCGCCCTCGTTGGGGAGCGAAAAGAAGACGATCAACAGATTGACGGTGCAGCCAAGACAGGCAAGCAGATAGGCAGGCAACATGCTCTCTCCGCCCGCCAGCGCAAAGCCCACCAGTCCCGGCACCAGCACCCAGGCAAGCGAGATGGCCGCACGTGCGCCCGTCGTCAGTGATGCCGCATCATGCCCGCTCATCCGCCGTGCGATGCTGCGCACATTGGCGAAGAGAAGCGTATAGAGTGAGCCGTAGATCGGCAGCAGCAAAAGGACGCTGATGACGAAACTCATCTGGTTCGGTAGCGCATAGACGATGCCGTAGCCGACGACGCCGAAGAGGATCGCCGTCGACATCAGCACCCGGTAGTTGCCGACGCGATCGGCGAGGATGCCGATCGAAACGCTGACAATGACATTGACCGTCGAGGCAACGAGGATCAGCAACGAATAGACGGCGTCGCTGAGCCCCAGTTCGTTGATGCCGACGACCGACTGGTAGGGCGAGGTTGCTGCCCCCGCAAAACCGAACAGGAAGATTGCGAGCATGCTGATCCGCATGGCCGGGTTGCGCATGGCGCTGAGAATGGTGGAAGTCATGCCAGAACGTGTCCGCGAAGCGGGTGGAGGGCGCTGCACAATTCCTTAAATCGGTATCTATCCAAGGAATTGTGCGGCAACTTGAAGTATCGCTGCGACCTTAGCGCGTCTCCCAAAGACGCGCGACGCTGCAGCGCAAAGCCTACCCAAGACTCAGGTAGGAATAATGCGGACAGCGCGACCTCAATCGTCGCTCGACCAGCGGGCCGAGAACCGCGCAGCCGGCTCGAAGGCGAAGTCCTGATCGAAGGGGTAGGCCGGCCGCGGGCGGCGGAGGCTTGCCAGGCCGGCGATGCCCTGATTGACGACGCCCTCGGTCAAGGCCATCAGATTGGGGTTGGCGATCGGCGCCAGCTCCGGCGACAGGTAACCCGACTTGACGACCAGCAACCGCACCGCCTGGGGATCGAGCCCCAGCAGACGGAAGTCCTCGATATCGTGATAGGGTCTGCGGCGCGCGGCAATGACGATATCGATCTCACCGACGCGCACCACCGCCTGCCGCTCCCTCTTAGCGCCTGGATCGTCGAGCTTGACGACCTCCACCAGCATCTCGGCGCTTGGGCTTGCCGGGTCGAGGCTTCCGCCGATCTTGAGCATCAGCGTTTTGCCGACACCCGCGTCGAAACACGCCTCGACAGCGGGCCGGTCGGTGATGCCGGCGATCAGGGCGCCGCGCCAGTTGCGTGCCAGCAGCGCCTTCAGAACATCGGCGCGGTCGCCGACGCCGCCGCCGGTCGGGTTGTCGCCGGAGTCGGCAAGGATTATCGGCGTTGTCGTCGCCCGCCCGGCGATGTCGAGCATCTCGTCGAGCGGTCCCGTCACCGGACCGAAGCGGAAGTTCCGACGCTCCGCCCAGTAGCCGGCGGCGATCTCTTCGACCGTTTGCTTGGCCGCGGCCCTATCCGTCGCGGTGACGACTGCGCAGGCGGTAGCCCGCGGCTCATCGGCCCAGACGTAACCGACCATCAGGTTCGCGTCGAGGATCCCCCGCCGCTTGTCGATCTCTGACAGCTGGGCATAAAGCGACTTCGCCGGCTCGTCCTCGGTCGAGGTGCATTCGCCGGGCAGCAACACCGGAACCGGCGCCCAGGCGATACCCGGCCGCGTTCCGTTTTTTTGCGCCGAGACGAGCATTGACCAGGCACGGGCCATGGTTTCGGGCGTATCGATATGCGGCGCGGTGCGGTAGGCGGCGAAGATGTCGAGCTGATCGATGATCTTCTGGCTGACATTGCCGTGCAGGTCATAGCTCGCCGCGATCGGGCAATCGGGGCCGACGACGGCGCGGGCGGCCGAGATCCAGTCGCCCTCGGCATCGTCCATGCCGTCGACCTTGATCGCTCCATGCATGGCGAGATAGAGGCCGTCGATCGGCAGAGCTTCGTTGAGCTTTTCGAGGAACTCCGCCTTGAACGCCTCATAGGTCGGGCGCGATACGGGTCCGCCCGGCACGGCGCGCGCATGCAAGAGCGGCAGATGCTCGACGCCTTCGGCTTTCATGAAGCTGAAATAGTCTGCGTCCAGCAGCGCCTGCCCGCGCAGGACACGGAAGTCGTCTTCCGTCATCAGAACCGGTGAATAGGTACTGCACTCGGTGTGGATGCCACCAACGGCGATGCGCATGGGTTTTCCTCTCAGAGGTTCGGGCTGAGCGGCGCGATTGCCGCGAAGCGCAGCCAATCCTTCGCCGACTTGGGTGTCCAGGCCGCCTCGGCGATCGCCGGAAGCCGCGGGAAGACCAAGCGGTTGAAGTAGCCGCGCGAGAGGAAGTGCTCGCACCAGATGCAAGCCTGGACGCCTTTGAGGCGCGGCTTCAGCTCCTCAGGAAACTCACCTTCGGCCTCATAACCATAGGTGTGGGCGGGGGTGGCCGTGCCAGCCCAGCTCGCACCCGGCTCCTGCCACGCATCGGCCTGCGCCATGTCGAGATAATAGGCCTGTCCGGGCGTCATCACCACGTCATAGCCCTCCCGCGCGAGCTCGATGCCGACCTCCGGTCGCTCCCAGGCCATCAGTAGCGTACCTTCGGTCGAGACACCGCCGCCATGCGCCACCTCGTTCCAGCCGGCGAGCTTGCGGCCACGCGCCGTCAGCATCTGTTTCACCCGCTTCAGGAAATAGGACTGCAGCGCGAAGGTACCGGAAATGCCTTCCTGCTCCATCAGCTTCTTGGCAAGGGGCGAAGCAAGCCACGAGCCGTTTGCCACTTCGTCGCCGCCGATATGGATGTACGCGCTCGGGAAGAGCTCGACCATCTCGTCGAAAACCTTCTCGAGGAAATCGTAGGTGAAGGCGACGGCCGGATTGAGCGCATTGTTCGGGTAGCCCTGGACCGAGTGGTAGCTCTCCGGCGCCTCTTGGCCATCGGTCAGATCCGGCAGCGCGACGAGCGTCGCCGTGCTGTGTCCGGGGATGTCGATCTCCGGGACGACATCGATGTGGAGCGACGTTGCCTGCGCGACGATCGCCTTGACGTCCGCCTGGCTGTAGAAGCCGCCCACGGGCTCTGCACCATTGCCGAGCTGCGGCAAGAGCGGTTCATCCGGACCACGCAGAACGCCGAGCGTCGTCAGCTCCGGGAACGCCTTGATCTCCAGGCGCCAAGCCTCGTCATCCGTCAGATGCCAATGGAAGATGTTGAGCTTGAACCAGGCGAGGATATCGATCAGCCGCGCCACGTCCGCGGTCGGGTAGAATTGTCGGGAGACATCGAGATGACAGCCGCGCCAACCGTAGCGCGGTGCATCCGAGATCGCGCCGCTCGCCGGGAAGCGGAACTTGCCGGGATGATTGCGCGCGCCGTGCAGGAGCTGGGCAAGGCTCGTCAGGCCGTATTGGCGGCCGGCGCTGCCGCCGTAGTTCAGGCGGATGTCGGTTTCGGAGAAATCGAGGCGATAGGCCTCTGCCGCCAAACCGGCATCCGCGATGAAGACGATCGCCCGCCCATGCCGCGATGCAGCAAGGCTGAAGGGTGCATGGGCCTCGGGAAACAGGCGATGGAAAAGCGACAGGACGGTATCAAGCGCTGCAATGTCGTCTTGCCCGGCCCCAGTGGCCGGATAGAGAACGACCGGGAAACCTGTTCCGGCGTGAAGCTCGAGCGTCGCCGGCCAGGGCTGAAGCGCATAGGGTTGATCGAGTTTGCCTTCCGGCAGCCGAACCGGCGGCGGCTCACTGACGGCGTTTTCAAGAAGCAAATCCGATACCGCGACCGGCACATGTCGGCCGTCGGCAAGCGTCAGGTAGGCGGACTTGGCGCCATCAGTGCAATGGCGCGCATTGCGATGCAGGCCGCTGACGGTGAAGGTCCAGCTTTCGCCGTTGTCGATCGTCAGCCCCTCAGGCGGCGCAAACTCGTGAAAATTGGCATTGCGGCGCAGGAAGACGGCATTGTCGCAGGCCTCGGGATCGATGACGCGGGTCAGCGACGTATAGACGATCCTGAAGCCGGAAAGTGGCGCACCGGAGACGTTGAACAGCGTGAAGGTGAACCGGCCAAACGGGCCGCCATCCGGCTGCCAGGACGCCTCGAGACGATAGGAAACCGGGTGCATCTTCTTCCTCCCAAATGCAATGTCAGTAATGGCTTGATTGCGAAAACGTGCGCGCCAGCTCCGCCTGACCGGCGGTAAGACCGCAATCGACAGGCAGGCAGACGCCCGTAACGGCCGCGGCGAGTGGCCCCGCCAGGAAATGGACGGCGTTGGCGACATCGTCGGGGTTGACGATGCGCTGCAGCGGATACCAGCGACGTGCCTCCTCGAAGACATCGGGGTTTGCCGCCGCCCTCGCCTCCCAGGCCTGGGTGCGCACCGTGCCGGGGGCAACAGCGTTCGAGCGGATGCCAAACTTGCCGTATTCTACCGCGATAAGGCGCGTCAGATGCAGGAGGCCGGCTTTTGCGGCGCTGTAGGCCGGGTGGCCGAAGACGTTCATGCCGTTGACCGAAGCGATGTTGACCACCGATCCGCCGGTCTTTTTCAACATGTCCTCGACGGCACGAAAGCACAGGAACGCGGCTTCGAGGTTCAGCGCGTTGTCCATGCGCCAGATCTCCGGCGTCGTATCATGCAGGCTGACGGCGCGGGCAGCACCCGCATTGTTGACGAGCGTGCGAACGGCTCCCCTCTCCGCTGCCGTCGCGGCCATCGCCGCAACGCTCGTCGTGTCGGTCACGTCGCAAGCCGTCGCCACGAAGCGTTTGTCATCGCCGAGCGCACGCGCAGCCCGTTCGGCAGCGCCTGCATCGATATCGACGAGCAGGATCACGTCATGATCATCGGAAAGCTTGCGCGCGATAGCGCGGCCGATATCGCCGGCTGCGCCGGTTACGATCGCGAGGGACTGTGTCATGCGCTGACCTTTCGCGGCACGTCAGTCTCCGAGAAGCTGGCGATCGTCACCGTCGCGGTGCGTCACGAGCTGCTGCTTGATGCGCCGAAGTGTGGTCGTCGCCTGGGGCTGCACCCGATAGGCAACGAGGCTGGAGAGGATATCGAGCAGCGCCAGGTAGGCGATGCGGGTGGAGGTGGGACGGTAGATGTTGTTGCCCTCGGGCAGATCGACCGGAACGGTGATGCTGGCGGCGGCCGCGACCGGGCTGCCGCTCTGTGTCAGCGCGATGGTCGGCACTTTCAGCTCGCGTGCGAGCGTGAAGGCGCGCACGAGCTCGGCGTTGCGACCGGAGAAGGACGAACCGATGAGCACGTCGGTCGGCCGGGCGGCCGCCGTCATCATCAGTTGCATGCTGTGGTCTGAACTCGACGTGATGCGCAGGCCG
Organism: Ensifer sp. B1-9; assembly: GCF_050474445.1. Lineage (NCBI taxonomy): Bacteria > Pseudomonadati > Pseudomonadota > Alphaproteobacteria > Hyphomicrobiales > Rhizobiaceae > Ensifer > Ensifer sp. B1-9. The sequence continues at coordinate 164,258 of NZ_JBCHVG010000006.1, read as the reverse complement.
TAGCGAAACAGCCGGTTTTGCAGCTCGCCGGCAATCATCGAGGAATTGCCGCCGGAACCAAAGGCGTAGATCATTTCCGCCGCGGCGATCCGCTCGACCGCCTGCTCGATCGCCGCGAGATCCAGCGAGCGGTGCAGCAAAAACAGCGCGTTCTGCGACTTGGTGATGATGTCCTGGGCGACATCGCCAGTCTCGCGGCTCTTCGGCTCGGGCTTCAGGTAGCGCATGCCGATATAGGCTGTGCGGGCGAGCTGGACCTTGAAGTCTGAAAAGCTGTCGCAGCCAAGCCGGCGACAGAAGCGGGTAACGGTCGGCGGAGAGACGTCCGCCTTGCTCGCCAATTCGATGATGGAGGCGTTCACCGCAAACTCGAAGTCATTCAGGAGAATGTCGGCAATGCGGTTTTCCGATTGGGAGAGCCGCCCTTTTTCTTCCTGCAGTGTCGCGAAGATGTCCATCGCCCGCTTATGCCTTGCTTCGGATCACGAATGGGAACGGGATGCGAGCGGAAAACCGCATGCAGTTTTCCTCATCCCGCTCCAAGATCAGCCTTCCTTCGGCTTGTAGGCGACGCAGTCGATCTCGACCTTGCAATCGACCATCATCGACGACTGGACGCAGGCCCGTGCCGGAGGATGAGCACCGAAATACTCCTGGTAGATCTTGTTGAAAGTCCAGAAATCACGCGGGTCGTCGAGCCAGACGCCGCAACGAACCACATGTTCCGGACCGTAGCCGGCTTCGGTCAGGATGGCCAGCACGTTGGCGATCGTCTTGTGGGTTTGCGGGATAATCCCCCCCTCGATGATCTCGCCGTTTTCCATCGCAACCTGGCCGGATACATAAAGCCAGCCGTCCGCCTCCACCGCGCGTGCGAAGGGCAAGGGTTTACCGCCAGCGCCGACCTGCTCCGCACCATAGCGCTTGATCGTCATCATGAGCCTTCTTGCAAATTATTTTCTTTGATCGTTGACAAGTGACCATAGAAAGCTGAATTTGGCTAGTGAAAAACACCATTCATGAAAAGAATTTCAATCCAGGGCGCGAATATGCGGGATCCTTTCCTCAATCCATTCCCCTCCTCCGACACTGCACGCCATTCGATCTGGGAGATGCTCGTCTCTCGCGATATCGACGCCTTTCTCGCGGCCGACTGGTCGATGGTCGCGGACGACTTCGTCGAGGAGAGCTTCATCGGCATCGACGGCCGCCGGGAGACCAATCCCGATAATTGGCGGCTGACCTTCCCCTCGCTCGCCGCCTATCGCGACGAGTGGCTGCGCCAGGCGGAAGACTTCGCCGGCCAGAGCTTTGCCGAGGATCCGCGCACCGCCATTTTCACCACGACGACGCTCGAAGACATCGAGATCAACGGCGACCAAGCGCTGGCACGCAAGAAGTTCGATGGCAGCCTGAAGAAGACGGATGGCAGCGTCGACATCCTGAAATGGCAGACGGTCTACTACTGCCGCCTGCATCAGGGACGCTGGAAGATCGCCGGCTTCACCGGCTACCTGCCGAACCCGATGGGTCCGGCCTAAAGAGCGACGCGACAGAAAAGGCAAAGGCATTGCGGATCTTCACAGCGGCGCTTGCGACCGAGACCAACACCTTCTCCCCGATCTGCATCGACCGCCGGGCCTTCGAAGCCTCGCTCTATGCACCACCCGGTAAGCATCCGGAGACCCCGACGCTTTGCACCGCGCCCATCACGGTTGGCCGTCGCGTCGCCGCGGACAAAGGCTGGGAACTGATCGAAGGCACCGCCACCTGGGCGGATCCGGCAGGCCTCGTCAACCGCGAAACCTATGAGGGCCTGCGCGACGAGATCCTCGATCAACTGCGCGCGGCCATGCCGGTCGACGCCGTTGTACTCGGCCTGCACGGCGCGATGGTCGCTGCCGGATACGAGGATACCGAGGGTGACCTGCTGGCGCGCGTCCGCGCGATCGTCGGGCCCGACATTCTCGTCTGCGCCGAGCTCGATCCCCACAGCCACCTGACGGCCAAGCGCGCCGCAGCCTCGAACTTCTTCGTGTTCTTCAAGGAGTTTCCGCACACCGACTTCGTCGACCGCGCCGAGGACCTTTGGCGCATCGTGGTCGATACGCTCGAAGGCCGCGTCACGCCTGTCATGTCGGTGTTCGACTGCCGGATGATCGACGTCTACCCGACGTCGCGCGAGCCGATGCGGTCCTTCGTCGACAAGCTGATGCGGATCGAAAGAGAAGACGCGGATGTGCTCTCGCTCTCGGTCGTCCATGGCTTCATGGCGGGCGACGTTCCCGAGATGGGCACCAAGCTGATCGCCGTCACCAACGGCAAGGCGGAAAAGGGCGCAAGCATCGCGCGGGAGCTGGGGCTCGAGCTCTTCTCGAAGCGCGGCACCTTTATCATGCCGCAGATCGACGAGAAACAGGCCGTCAGCCAGGCGCTTGCCGCGGCCGCTGGACCAGTGGTGATCGCGGATGTCTGGGACAATCCGGGCGGCGGTACGGCTGGTGACGCGACGGTGTTGCTCGAAGAACTGCTGAGGCATGGCGCAGCCGACGTTGCGGTCGGAACGATCTGGGATCCTATGGCCGTGCAGATCTGCATGGCGGCCGGCGAAGGCGCCGAGATCCCGTTGCGCTTTGGCGCCAAGTCAGCCCCCGGAACTGGCAATCCGGTCGACGGCACGGTCAAGGTTGTCAAACTGGTGCGGGACGCCGAGATGCGCTTCGGCGAGAGTTTCGCGCCGTTCGGCGACGCCGCTCACATCCTCTTCAACGGCATCGACATCATCCTCAACTCGACCCGGGCACAGAGCTTCGATCCAAGCCTCTTCTCGGTGATGGGCATCGATCCGACCACGAAGAAGATCCTGGTCATCAAGTCGACCAACCACTTCTACGCCTCGTTCTCGAAGATCGCGTCCGAGATCCTTTATTGTTCGGCCGGCACTCCCTATCCGAACAACCCGGCGCGCACCGACTACAAGCGCGCCCGCAAGGATATCTGGCCGAAGGTCGACAACCCGCACGCTGCGCAAAAGAGTGCAGTCTGAACCGCTCGACACGCGCCGCAGTCTCACCCACACTGGCACTTCTCGGACGGGTTCAGCACACCTGGTAAAAAGGGACCGCCGGCTTGCGAAAGCTGGCGGTCCCTTTCTTTGTTCTGAACGTTGCCGTCAAGCGGCCGCAGGATCGAGCACGCCCATGTCGATGTCGGTCAATTCGACGCGGCGTTCGAGTGCGATGCCCGCTTCATCGAAGAGATGGCAATCGGCAACCTGGATACCGGTCTGGATCGTCTCTTCCGGCCGGATCGCCGCCGTGCCCGGCAACATGGCGCAGAAGTTTTCGCCTTCGCCGCCAATCGCCGCATAGGCGACCGTATGGGCGCCGAGACGCTCGATCACCGTCGGCGTAATCTTGAGGGTCAGATCTCCGGGCCCGAGCGTGATGTGTTCGGGGCGAACCCCGAGCGTCAGCGTCCGGCCGACGAGGCCGCCTTGTGGGGCGACGGGAATGACCGCCGTCTGCCCCTTGTAGTCGACCTCGACGCCGGCATCACTGACGCCTTTGCAGCTAACGGGAAGGAAGTTCATCTTCGGATTGCCGATGAAGCCGGCAACGAAGGTATTGGCAGGCTTGTGATAAAGCTCGAGCGGTGCGCCCGTCTGGGCGATCTGCCCGGCATTGAGAACGACGATCCGGTCCGCCATCGTCATCGCCTCGACCTGGTCGTGCGTGACGTAGATCATCGTTGCCTGCAACTGCCGGTGCAGTTTCGCCAGTTCGATGCGCATGTCCGCCCTAAGGGCGGCGTCAAGGTTCGACAACGGCTCGTCGAAGAGGAAGATCTTCGGCTCGCGCACGATCGCCCGTCCGATCGCGACACGCTGGCGCTGGCCGCCGGACAACATGCCGGGCTTCTGCTGCAGTCGCTGGTCGAGGTGCAGGATGCGCGCGGCGTGCTCCACCTTCGCCTTCAACTTCTCTTCGGCCATTTTTTCCACGCGAAGCGGAAAGGCGATGTTCTCGAAGACGGTCATGTGCGGATAGAGCGCGTAGGACTGGAAGACCATGGCGATTCCGCGCTTGACTGGCGGCAGGTCGTTGACGCGCTTGCCCTCGATCAGGATGTCCCCTGAGCTGGTCTCGTCGAGACCGGCTATCATCCTGAGCAAGGTCGACTTGCCGCAACCGGAAGGTCCGACGAAAACGACGAACTCACCGTTCTTGACTTCGAGATCGATGCCTTTCAGCACCTCGAAAGTCCCGTAGAATTTCTGAACCCGATTGAGATTGAGCTGTCCCAAGAAACTGTCTCCGGCCACCGGCGAGAAGCGGCTCATTTATAGCAGAAGGAAGTAAGGGCCGCGAACCCTGCAATAAGGAGCAAAGCTCGCGGCCCAATGGCCTTACTTGAACTCTTCAAGGTCGCCGGCCGCCTTCTTGAGCGCGTCGGCCGGTTCGGCCTTGCCGGTCACGACCGACTGGACCATCTCGATGATGACGTTCTGGAAGCCCTTGTAATCGGTGAAGAGCGGCTCGGGACCACCATAGGTGATGCCGTCGATGAACGGCTTCCAATAGGGATCCTTCTTGACGAATTCATCGACCATCGGCGACGGGCGCAGCGGCGTCAGGCCGGCGCCGCCCTGCAGCTCATACTCACCCTGCGGACCGGGCGAGGTGATGAACTTGGCGAACTCGATCGCCTTTTCTTCGACGCCCGAACCCTTGAAGATCGCCAGGCTGTCGGTGATCAGCAGCGTGCCCTCGCCCTTGGCAGAAGGGCCGAGCGGCAGCGGTGCGACACCCCAGTTGACCTTGGTTTCCTTCAGGCGCGTCGCGGCACCCGAACCCGCCTGGATCATGCCGACCTTGCCGTCGAGGAAGATCGCGCGGATTTCGTTCTGTTCATAGGCGGTCGCGCCTTCGACAGAATAGGGCGTGATGTCCTTGTAGGCCTGGAGTGCCGCCAGCACTTCCGGGCTGTCGACGACGATCTTGTCGCCGTCGATCACCTTGCCGTTGTTGGTGTAAACCCAGTGCATGAACTGGTGCATGGTGTTGTCGAAGGTCTTGGCCGGAAGGCCATAACCGGCGATGCCCGTCTTTTCCTTGATCGTCTTGGCGTATTCGATTTCTTCAGCCCAGGTCTTCGGCGGCTTTTCCGGATCGAGGCCGGCCTGCTTGAACAGGTCCTTGTTCCAGTAGAGCGCCTTGGTCGAAAATGCGATCGGAACGCCCCACTGGTTGTTGTCGAAGGTGACGGTATCGACGATGTTCGGGTAGTAGGTCTTCTTCTCCTCGTCCGTCATCGGAACGGGAACGATGAGGTCGTTCTGGGCGAATTCCTTCAGCGTGCGCGAGCCGACATAGGCCATCGCGACCGGCGTGCCGGCGGCGGCAAGCGTCGTGGCCTTGTCCTGGCACTGGGCCCAGCCGACAACTTCCGGCGTGACCTTCCAGCCCGGATTTTTCTCTTCCCACTGCTTGATGTATTTCTCGTGGACCTTATCCATGGTGTCGCCGCAGTAGATCCAGCTGATCTCCTGGTCGGCCGCTTTCGCGGTGACGGCACCAAGCGCGGTCGAGCCGAGCAGCGCCAGGGCGAGTACCCCTGTCTTGAATTGAATAGACACGTTTTTATGCTCCCGTTCTCTGGTGGTTGACTTAAGTCTTATTGTTTCACCGCGCCTGCGGTCAGCCCGCTGACGAGATACCGTTGTAAGAGGAAGATCACGACGACGGCCGGTGCGATGCCGACGAAGCTTGCGGCCATGAGTTCGTTCCAGACGACCTCCTGACGACCGAAATAGGCGAAGAGCCCGACCGGCAGCGGCATGTATTCACTCTTGGAATTGAAGGTCAGCGCATAGATGAATTGCTGGGCATAGGCTCCGATGAAGGTGGTGATCGCCACGACGGTGATGCCCGGCATCGCAATCGGCAGGATCACCCGCCGCAGCGTGTAGAAGTGGCTGGCGCCATCAACGAAGGCTGCCTCGTCCAGTTCGCGCGGGATGCGCATCATATAGGTGCGCAGGAGCCAGATCGCCGACGGGATCAGGAAGGCGACGCCCGGCACGATCATCGCCAGATAGGTATTGAGCACGCCGAAGGTGCGCATCAGCCGGAAAAGCGGAATGAGCAGCACGGCGCCGGAAAACATGTTGACCGCGAGGAACGCACCCAGCAGCAGCCCGCTGCCGCGGAAATTGAAGCGAGCGAAGGCATAGGCCGCCGGGATCACCAGTACCAGCACGATCGCCGTCACGATGGTGGAGATGAAGAAGGAATTGAAGATGTAACGGGCGAAGCCCGGCACGCTCTCCCACATGGTGACGTAGGCGGCAAACGAGCCATTTTCCGGCCAGAAGCGATAGGGCGACGAGAACAGCAGCCCAAGCGGCTTCAGCGATACCAGAAACCCTTCGAAGAACGGCGCCAGGATAAAGCACAGGAAGACGAAGATGCCGACATAGATGCCAACGAGCTCGTACCAGCGGTAGCGGTTGATCATGGCAGGCTGGCTCATTTCTGTTCCCCCGCGGCAAGACGGCTGGTGACCCGGAAATAGGCGAAGCAGAAGATCGACAGGAAGATGCAGATCAGCACCGCGCGCGCCGCCCCTTCCCCGTATTTCTTCGATCCGATGGCGGTGCGGTAGGTATCGATGATCATCGTCGTCGTTTCACCGTTGGGGCCGCCCTGGGTGAGGATCCAGATGATGTCGAAGGAGTTGAAGGTCGCGATCAGCGACAGCATCGACATGGTGATGAGCGACGGGATGAGCAGCGGCAGGGTGATGCGGCGGAAGCGGTAGAAGCGCCCCGCCCCGTCGGTCCATGCAGCCTCGTAGAGATCCTGCGGGATCGCCTGCATCGCCGCCAGCATGTAAAGCGTCACCAGCGGCACGCCGATCCATACGTCGGTTATGATCGTCGCCCAGAAGGCGGTCGACCCGTGTGCGAGGAAGGCGATCGGCCCGTTGCTCAAGCCCCAGTTCTGCAGGACACCGGAGATCATGCCGAACTGGCCGTTGTACATCCAGCCCCACATGAAGATGCCGATGGCCATCGGCACGATCCATGGCGGCATGGTGAGCAGGCGGAAGAGCGCACGTCCCGGCACGGCCGCGTTCAACATCGTCGCGCCGAAGACGCCGATGATCATCTTGATCGAGACCGAGAAGAAGGTCCAGACGAAGGTCCGGAAGATGACCTCCGCAAAGGTCTCGTTGAAGATCTTGTCGTAGTTGGTCCAGCCGACCCAGTTCGTCGTCTTCTTCAGCGACGCGTCCGTGAACGACAGGATGAAGGTATCGACCAACGGATAGGCGACGATCACCGTGACGTAGAGAACAGCGGGAAGAAGCAGGATCCAGGCGAAGATGACCGTGCTGCGTTGAACACTCATCCCTCGCCTCCCCTTACGCCGCGCGGGAATGCAGGGCTTCGTCGAAACGGTCCCATATGGGCCGGAGGTCGATGACACTCTTCTTGCGCCGCGCCTCGTCCATCGAAAGGGCCAGGATGCCGGCTTCAAGCGCGTCGAGCGTCGAAACCGGCAGTGGTCGGCCGTCGCGGACGTGGCCGATGATGTCGGTCGCCATCTGCTCGTCGGCACCGTAGTGCTGCGACAGTTCGGTGGCGGCGTATTTGTTCTCGATGACCTTCTTGCCGGTCAGCATCTCGTGGACGTCGAAATAGCCGCGGATGAAATCGCCCTCGGCCATGCCGCGCGATCCCATGATGCAGAACCGGCGGAACTGATCCGGAACGTTGAGATTGGTGTGGAAGTTCATGCCGACGCCATTGGCATATTCGACGATCGCCACCTGATAGTCGATGATGTCGCCGTCGCTGTCGAAAACCTTGTCGGAGCCCATCCAGCCGCTCGGCTTGCGATGGAAGAGTTCGAGATCGTTGATGCCTTCGCGCGCCGGATCGTTGGCGGGAATGAAGCTCTTGCGGCCGCCGAAGCTTGCCACCCGTTCCGGCCGCGCGCCGACAACACCATTGTAGAGGTCGAGGTCGTGGCAGCACTTCTCCAGCATGAAGCTGCCGGAGTAGCGCTCGTAGCGGCGCCAGTCGCGCATGAAGAAGGCGCCGTGATAGGGCTCGATATGTTCGGCCGCCTCAATCGAGACAACCTGGCCGAGCTTGCCTTCGGCAAGCGCCGCCCGCAGGTCGCGATACATCGGCGCGTAGCGCAGAACGAGACCGACCATCAGTCGCTCATGACCGAATTTCGCCATCAGCGCGGCGAGTTCCAGGCTCTCCTGGATCGTCGTCACAATCGGCTTTTCGCTGAAAACCTTGAGACCCGCTTCAAGCCCAATCCGGATATGGTCGAGATGCATGTGGTTGGGCGAGCCGATCATCAACAGATCGAGTTTCTCGTTGGCGATCAGCTCTTCAGGCGTCGCATAGGCCTTGCCGGCCGAGATGCCTTTTTCGGTGAGTGTGGACAAACCAGCCGGGTTCGGATCGACGTAACCGGCGATCTCGAAGTTCTCGTCCATAGCCTTGAAGACATAGCCGAGATAACCCAAACGGAATCCGAGTCCGATGATGCCGACTTTCATGCTCGTCCTGTTCCCCTGCCCTTTTGGCGTAATTTATTTTCGCAGACTGAGACAGTTTTTTCAGGGCGTCAACCCAAATCCGTATTTTTTGTAAAATTGTGAAATTCATTTTCATATTAAGGGCACATGCCGAGAAAGCAGGCATTTCACGGACAACTAAAAAGGGTGCGCAATCCGCAACTCTACGGCAGGACGAAAGCGGTCCAGACCACTGCACGTTGCGTGGCCGTCATGAGGGGCTTCGATTTTGATCGAGGCGTCGCCACACTACCTTGGCGACGGACAGGCGGGTGCCTTTAGCGCCCCATTCTTGCGGCGAGTTTTCTTTCGGCCGCCTGCAATCCGTCGTGCAACAAGACCGCAAGCGTCGCGACGATCAGGCCGCCCTGGACGACGAAAGCGAGATTGTTCGATTGCAGACCGGCAATGATTACTTCGCCGAGGGTTTTCGCCGCGACCGTCGAGCCGATCGTGGCTGTTGCCAGGCTGATGACCACCGAAAGCCGGATGCCGGCAAGGATCACGGGCATCGCCAGCGGCAGCTCGACTTTCATCAGCCGCTGGCCGCCTGTCATGCCGGCACCGCGCGCGGCCTCCATGACGGAGGGCGGCAGGGTCGTCAGCCCCGTCAGTGCGTTCTCGAAGATCGGCAGCAGGCCGTAGAGAAAGAGCGCGATGAACGTCGGCTTCTCACCGAAGCCGAAGATGGGAACGGCGAGCGCCAGAACGGCCACCGGCGGAAAGGTCTGGCCGATATTCACCAGGCTCCGGGACAGCGGCAGGAACTCTGACCCGGATTCGCGCGTCACCAATATTGCCAGGGCAAGCGCAATCACTGCCGCAGCGGCCACCGCGATGGCGACGGTGCGCAGATGCAGCAGCGTCAGTTGCAGCAGGCTGCCCTGATTGTAGATCACGGGCGCATTTGCCTGAACCAGTGGCCGCAGCAAGGGTTCGAACCATTGCGGTTGCAGCAGGAAGGCGACCAGCACCAGGAACGCTGCCGCGCGAAAAAGCGTGGATAGATTCGGCATCAGGCGGGCCCAGCCGCTCGTTTAACCAGCCCTTCGAGACTGACCTTGCCGATGATTGCACCTGCGGGATCGGCCACCGGCAGCGCGTTCCGTCCGGACCAGAGGAGTTCGGCAAGGGCCTCCCTTTGCGTGAGCGCGCTCGATATGGCAGCGCCATCTGCCGAACCTGGTTCGACGGCGCTTGAGACCTGCTCGATCGCGAGCAACCGATAGGGCCGCTCGCTGACCCCGATCAGGCTTTCGACAAACGGGGTCGCGGGCTTGATCAGCATTTCGGCGGGCGTCGCATATTGCACCACCTTGCCCTTGTCCATGACGGCAATGCGGTCGGCAAGCTGGAAGGCCTCCTCCATGTCATGGGTGACGAGAATGACCGTCGTCTCGAAGTGCTTCTGAATGGCGAGCAGATCATCCTGCGCCTTGGCGCGAATGATCGGGTCGAGTGCGCCGAAGGGCTCGTCCATCAGCAGGACTTTCGGTTCGGCAGCCAACGCCCGCGCGACGCCGACACGCTGTTGCTGACCGCCGGAAAGCTCGTGCGGAAAGCGTGGACCAAAGGCGGCCGGATCGAGTTGGAACAGTTGGAGAAGCTCGTCCACCTTGGCATCGATGCGCGAGCGTTGCCAGCCGAGCAGGGTCGGCACGGTGGCAATGTTCTGCGCGACGGTTCGATGCGGGAACAGGCCGTGCCCCTGGATCGCGTAACCGATGCGCCGGCGCAGCTCATAGCCTGGCAGCGAACGGTTGTCCTCGCCATCGAGGCGGATCGTCCCCGCCGTCGGCTCCACCAGCCGGTTGATCATGCGCAAAAGCGTCGTCTTGCCGGAACCGGAGGTGCCGACCACGACGGTGACCGTGCGTGGTGCGATCGTAAGGCTGACGTCGTCGACGACCGCGATCTCGCCGTAGCGCTTGGTGATGTTCTCGATCTCGATCATGCGGCCTCTGCCTGTCTGTCGTTTGGTGTGGCCATCTCGATCATTGCGTCGAGGACGATCGCCGCGGCAAACGCCATCACGACGGTCGGAACGGCCCCGAGCAGCACGAGATCCATCGCTGTCTGCCCGACACCCTGGAAGACGAAGACGCCGAAACCGCCGCCGCCGATCAGCGCCGCAATGGTTGCCAGGCCGATATTCTGCACGAGCACGATCCGGATGCCGGTGAGGATCACCGGAAAGGCTAGCGGAAATTCGATGCCGACAAGCCGCTGCCAATCGGTCATGCCGATGCCGCGGGCGGCGTCATTCGCGTCCCTCGGAACACCGGCCAGCCCAACGACGGTATTGGCGACGACCGGCAAGAGCGAATAGAGAAACAGTGCGACGAAGGCCGGCGCGACGCCGATGCCGCGAATGCCGATCGTGGCGGCGCCCGGCACGTTGGCGGCGATCCAGCCAAGCGGCGCAATGAGAATGCCGAAAAGTGCGATCGACGGGATCGTCTGGATCGCGTTCAGGATTCCGAGCAAGCCGTCGCGCAGCCGCGTGACGCGATGGCAGAGGATGCCGAGTGGAATGCCGGCGATGGTTGCGGCCGCAAGCGAGCCGAGCGCCAAGGTCACATGCTTGCGGGCTTCCGCCCAGAAAGTATCGACCCGGCTTGAATATTCCTTAAGGATCGAGAGACCGTCCCAAGCACCGGAAAACAACAGCATCCCGATGAAGGCGAGCACGGCGACAAGCACGATGATGCGCACGAAAGGCGCCGGGCGCAATCGCGTCAGGGCATCGGCGGCCAGCAGGCCGAAGGCGAAGAGCATGACCCAGAAGCCGGAGGCAGGCGAAACGCGGGCGTAGCTGTTGCCTTCCGGCGCCAGGTGGCTGGCGGCGACACCGATGCCGAGCGCCAGTACGCCCAGCGCTGCGAAAGCTGCGACAAGGCGCAGAATGGCGGGCGAGCGCATAGCCGCTACGAGCGCGCCCGCAAGGATCACCAAAAGCACTGCCACGCTCCAGGGCTGCGGCAGGGAGTCGACGATCGTCTTCGCCTCACCGGCGACGATGCGATTGGCGCGAAACGTTGCGAAGGGCGCGATCAAGGCGCCGCCAAGCGCCAAAGTCGCGATGATCGCTCCGAGCTTGTCAAAGCGGAGTTCTCTCAAGCCACATCCCTCCCCGCCTGTGCCGGCGCGACTTCGGCACCTGCAGAACAGATACGCCCCGGAACGCCGGCCATCGGACCAGCGTCCCGGTTATCGGTCAACTTATTTCAGAAAGCCGTTCTTCTTCAGGAAGTCTTCGGCGACGGTCTTGGCCGGCTCGCCGCCAACCTGCACGCGGCCGTTCAGGTCCTGAAGCGTCTGGAGGTCGAGCTTCTCGAACACCGGCTTCAGCAGTTCCTCGATCTGCGGATTTTCCTTGAGCACCGCTTCGCGGATGATCGGCGTCGGCTGATAGACGGGCTGCACCGCCTTGTCGTCTTCGAGCACGACGAGGCCGGAAGGCGCGATGCCACCGTCGGTTCCGTAGACCATGGCCGCATTGGCGCCATTCGTCTGGTTCGCTGCAGCCGCAATCGTTGCCGCGGTATCACCGCCCGAGAGGGTGATGAGTTGGTCCTGCTTCAGGGTGAAGCCATAGGTCGTCTGGAAGGCCGGAAGGGCAGCGGCCGAATTCACGAACTCGGACGATGCGGCGAGCACGACCTTGCCGCCACCCGAAACATATTTGCCGAAATCGCTCAGCGTCTTCAGCTTGTTCTCATCCGCCACTTCCTTGCGAAGACCGATCGCCCAGGTGTTGTTGGCCGGAGACGGTGTCAGCCAGACGATCTTGTTCGCGTCGTAGTCGAGCTTCTTGGCGGTCTCGTAACCCTTGGCCGCGTCCTTCCACACCGGATCGTCAGCCTTTTCGAAGAAGAAGGCGGCGTTGCCGGTGTATTCCGGGTAGATGTCGATCTCGCCCGCGGTGATCGCCTTGCGCACGACCGGCGTCGCACCGAGCTGAACGCGGTCTACCGTCTTGATGTTGTTGGCGTTGAGCACAGCAAGGATGATGTTGCCGAGCACACCGCCCTCCGTGTCGATCTTCGAGGAAACGACCACGTCGGCGCTGGCCGCGGCTGCGGTCAACGTGAAGGCAAAGGCAGTTCCGATAAGCAGTCTGGTCAGGCGCATGGGATTCTCCTCGGATTTCGATCCCCAAGTTTGATCACGGAAAGTCCGCTGCGTCGGGGTAAGCCATTCCATATATGTCAGCCCCCGGCAAAAAATAGGGTTGCACGCTGAGACTGTGGCGGACGAAAAATTTCTTCCTCTACTAACATGATCGAAAGTCTGGATTATCGCATTCGGCGCGACCGAATAGTCGTTGCAATCGACCGCATTGTCGGCCACCTTGATCAAGGCCCGCCAGAACATCTGCGTTCACTCTTGGTTGCGATGCCGCTCGACCCAACCGCCCGGGGGCTGACGGAGGGTTCGCCCGGCGAAAGTTCGGGGATTTCATGTCGATCCATCTTCTCGCGCTGCTTATCGGCGTGGTTGCCGGCCTGCGAACCATGACTGCACCGGCGGCCGTCAGCATTGGCGCTGCGGCCGGTTGGTTACCACTTGACGGCACCTGGGCCGCCTTCATGGGCTTTCGGTTCACGCCCTACATCTTCGGCCTGCTGGCCCTCGTGGAGTTCGTGGGCGATCAATTGCCGAGCACGCCGAGCCGAAAGGTTCCGCAGCAGTTCGGCGCCCGCATCGTCAGCGGTGGCTTCTGTGGTGCCGTGCTTGGCGCCGCCGGAGGTGCTATGTTGGGCGGTCTGGTCGCCGGCGTCATCGGTGCAGTCATCGGAACGCTCGGCGGCTACGAAGCTCGCAAGCGCCTCGTTGCGGCCATCGGCGGCAAGGATCTGCCGATCGCCGTTGTCGAGGATGCTATCGCCGTTCTCCTCGCACTCTGGGTGGTGTCCTTAGTCTCATGACAAAACACTTCGACGCAATCATCATCGGCGCCGGCCAGGCCGGCCCTTCGCTCGCTGGCCGTCTGACAGCCGCGGGAAAGACCGTCGCCATCATCGAGCGCAAGTTCTTCGGCGGCACCTGCGTCAATACCGGCTGCATGCCGACCAAGGCGATGGTTGCAAGCGCCTACGCGGCCCATCTGGCGCGGCGAGGTGCGGATTATGGGGTCAGCACAGGCCCCATCTCCATCGATTTCGCCCGCGTCATGGCGCGCAAGGACACGGTGCGGTTCACGTCGCGCAAGAACGTTGAAAGCTGGCTGAAGGGCATGAAGAATTGCACTGTCTTCGAGGGCCATGCCCGCTTCGAAAGCCCGCATGAGGTCCGCCTGGGCGAAGACCTGCTTTCAGCCGATCAGATCTTTCTGAATGTCGGTGGGCGCGCCGCAACGCCGGATTTCCCTGGCGTCGAGGAGGTGCCCTATCTCAACAACGTCTCGATCATGGATCTCGACACCCTGCCCCGTCACTTGATCGTCGTCGGCGGCAGCTATATCGGGCTCGAATTCGCGCAGATGTTCCGCCGCTTCGGCTCGGAGGTGACCGTCATCGAGAAGGGGCCGCGGCTGATCGGCCGCGAGGATGCGGATGTTTCCGATGCAATTCTCGCGATCCTGGAAAAAGAAGGTATCGCGTTCCGGCTGAATGCCGAGTGCATCCGCTTCGCCAAACGGGGCGACGAAGTTGTCGCCGGAGTTGATTGCACGGCAGGCGCGCCTGAGATCGCGGGCTCCCATCTCTTGCTGGCGGCCGGACGTCGGCCGAACACCGACGATCTCGACCTGGATCGCGCCGGCGTCAAGACCGACACCCGCGGTTACATCGAAGTCGACGAGCGCCTCAGGACCAACGTGGCGCATATTTTCGCCATGGGCGACTGCAACGGCCGCGGCGCCTTCACCCACACCGCCTACAACGACTTCGAAATCGTCGCAGCAAACCTGCTCGATGGCGAGGCGCGAAAGGTCAGCGACCGGATCTCGACCTATGCTCTCTTCATCGATCCGCCGCTCGGCCGTGCCGGCATGACGGAAACCGAGGCGCGAAAGTCGGGGCGCAAATTGCTTATCGGCAGCAGACCGATGAGCCGCGTCGGCCGCGCCGTCGAGAAGGGCGAGACCGAGGGTTTCATGAAAGTGATCGTCGATGCCGACACCAAGGAAATCCTCGGCGCCTCGATCCTCGGCACCGGCGGCGACGAGGCGGTGCAGAGCATTCTCGACGTGATGTACGCCGCCAAGCCCTACACGACGATCACCCACGCGGTGCATATCCATCCGACCGTCGCGGAACTGATCCCGACCGTCTTCGGCGACTTGCACTCAAACGCCTGACGGTTGGCGCCATCGCGATTCAGACGAGCGCTGCGCGGGCGAGATGGTAGAAATACTTCGCCCCGCGCTCGAGGATTTCGTCGTTGAAATCGTAGCGGGTGGTGTGCAGACCACTGCTTTGACCGTTACCGATCAACACATAGGCGCCCGGGACCTTTTCCAGCAGGAAGGAAAAGTCCTCGCTGCCCATCAGCGGCTCGGGGAGGTCGACATAGGCGTCGGCGCCGAAGGTCTCGGCGATCACGGCGCGTGCGTCTTCGACCGCCTCCGCATCGTTGATCGTCGCGGGGTAGCCGACCTGCCAATCGAAGGTTGCTTCGGCATTGTAGCTCTGCGCCTGGAAGCGGGCGATCTGCTCCACACGCTCCTGCAACTGCTTGCGCACGGCAGGGTCGGTCGAGCGCATGCTGATCTCCAGCACCGCCGTATCGGGAATGATGTTCGAAGCGGAGCCCGACTGGAACGAACCGACCGTTACCACGGACGGCTGATGCGGCGAGACGTTGCGCGAGACCAGCGTCTGCAGCGCCATCACCACGCTTGAGCCGACGACAACGGGATCAACCGTCAGTTCCGGCTGGGCGCCGTGGCCGCCCTTGCCCCGGATCGTCAGCGTCAGCACGTCGATCGACGCCGCCATCGCACCTGGACGGCTTGAGAACTGGCCGACCGGCAGGCCCGGCCAGTTGTGCAGCGCATAGACCCGCTCGCAGGGGAAGCGCTCGAACAGGCCGTCCTCGATCATCAGCTTGCCGCCGCCAAAGTTTTCCTCGGCCGGCTGGAAGATCAGGTGGACCGTGCCGTTGAAACTCTCGTCCCTCGACAGCGCCCAGGCCGCACCGAGCAACATGCTCGTGTGGCCATCATGGCCGCAGGCATGCATCGCGCCCGGGTGCTTGCTCTGATAGGCAAGTCCGGTTTCTTCCTGCATCGGCAGCGCATCCATGTCGGCGCGAAAGCCGATGGCGCGGTTGCTGTTGCCACGCTTCAGCGTGGCGACGATGCCTGTCGTCGCCAGGCCGCGCGTCACCTCGAAGCCCCAGGATTGCAGCAATCCTGCGACAAACTCGGAGGTCTTCACCTCGGAAAGTCCGATCTCGGGCATCTCATGCAGCTTATGACGGATCTCGACGAGCTCGGGCAGGAATTCGGAAAAAGTGGCGTCGCGCATTTCGGCCTCCTCAAGCCATCTGCAGAAACTGGCGCAGCCGCGCCGATTGCGGATCGCGCATCACCTTTGATGGCGCGCCGCGTTCTTCCACCAGTCCCTTGTGGAGGAAGATCACCTCGCTGGAGATATCGCGGGCAAGTGACATCTCATGCGTGACCATCACCATGGTGCGCCCCTCTTCGGCGAGCTTCTTGATCACCAGCAACACCTCATTGACGAGTTCCGGGTCGAGCGCAGAGGTCGGCTCGTCGAAGAGCATAACCTCCGGCTTCATCGCCAACGCCCGGGCGATTGCGGCGCGCTGCTGCTGGCCGCCTGAGAGCTGGTTCGGGTAATGATCGCGCTTCGGGGTGATGCCGACCTTTTCCATCAGCAATTCGGCCTCGCCGATCGCATCCTTGCGCGCCATGCCGAGCACATGGATCGGCCCCTCGATGATGTTTTCGAGGATGGTCTTGTGGGACCAGAGATTGAAGCTCTGGAACACCATGCCAAGGCGGGTGCGGATATGTTCGAGCTGCCGCTTGTCGGCGGCGTGGAACTTGCCGTCCTTGCCCTTGACGGTGCGGATCACCTCGCCAGACACCGAAATCTCGCCCTCGTCGGGCGTCTCCAGATAGTTGATGCAGCGCAGCAACGTGCTTTTGCCCGAGCCGCTGCTGCCGATCAGCGAGATGACGTCGCCGGACTTTGCCTCGAAGGAGACGCCCTTGAGCACCTCGACGGACCCGAAGCTCTTGTGAATGTTCTTCACCGAAAGCGCTGTTGCGACCATGTTCGTTCCTCTTGCGCGCCGCGGCGCGCCTCCTCGTTATGCCTTCGCCGTGCGGTAGCGGGTGAGCCGCTTCTCGACGACGCCCATGACGCGCGTCAGGATGAAGACGACGGTGAAATAGATGATGCCGGCGGCGATCAGCGGTTCGAAGATCAACAGCGACTGGCGCTGCAGCATGCGGGCCGTGCCCATGACCTCGAGGATCGTGATCGTCGAGGCGAGCGACGTCGTCTTCAACAAGATGATCAGATCGCCCGTCAGCACCGGCAGGCAGGAGCGGAACGCCTGCGGCAAGGTGATGCGGGTCAGGATCATCGACGAGCGCATGCCGATCGATTTTGCCGCTTCGATCTGTCCGCGCGGGACCGCCTTGATCGCGCCACGGATGACCTCGGCATTGTAGGATGCCTGGTTGAGGCTGAGCGCGAAGATCGCGTACCACAGGCCATCACGCAGATAGGGCCAGAGGAAGCTGTGGCGCACCCAGGTGCCGGGCAGTACCTGCCCCAGGCCATAATAGATCAGATAGATCTGGACCAAGAGCGGTGTGCCGCGGAAGGCGAAGGTGAAGACATAGGCAGGAACCGAAAGCACGCGACGACCGGAAAGCCGGGCAAGCGCCACGAGCGTACCGATGACCAGTCCGAAGACGCCGGCGACCGCAGTCAAAAGCAGCGTCAGCGGGGTTGCCTTGATCAGCGCCGGCAGGAAACCGACGACGTTTGATATCGTTTCCATCAATGGTGCCCCCGGTTGAGGCGGCGCTCGATCTCGGCGATCGCCAGGACGGAAACGAGCGTGATCGCCAGGAACAGGATGGCCGTCAGCCCATAGAAGAAGATGTACTGCTTGGTGCCGGCCGCCGCCCGATACCCGGTGTAGAGCAGCTCGCTGAACGAGCCGAGCACGCTGATGATGGCGCTTTCCTTGGTGATCGACAGCCAGAGATTGCCCATGCCGGGCACGGCGTGGCGCATCATTTGCGGAAAGATGATGCGGGTGAAAACCTTGCGTCTCGGCATGCCGATCGAGACGGCTGCCTCGATCTGGCCAGGCGGCACGGAAAGAAAGGCGGAGCGCAGCACCTCGGTCATGAAGGCGCCGGAGACGAAAGCAAGCGCGATGATGGCCGCCCAGAAGGAACTGAACTGGAAGGTCTCGGCCACGAGACCGAAGTGTTTCAACAGCCGCTCCGCGCCGCTGGCGACCGAGAAATAGAGAAGCAGGATGACCAGCAGTTCGGGAAGAGAGCGGACGACGGTCGTGTAGATCTCGGCAAGGACGCGCGGAACGCGGTGCTTCGACAATTTGCCGGCAGCCCCCAGGAAGCCGAAGAGAACCGCAACCGCATAGGCGACCACGGAAACCTGCAAGGTCATGAGCAGGCCCCAGGCGAAATCATCGCCCCAGCCCTCGCCGCCCCAGGCAAGCAATTGCCAGTAATAGTCCATCCGTCGTTACCTGTTCCCGATATTCGTCAGCCCTACTGCATGTTTCCTTAAATCGACCTCGATTTAAGGACAAAGACATGCAGCAAATCAAAGTGCTACAGCGACCTTTGCGCGTCTCATAAGACGCGCGGCGCTGTAGAACGCCGCCCGTCCGGTCACGGCGGGCAAAGGTCGTCGTCACGGTGGCTGCAAGGGTGCCCCGGCGCTGCGGCCGGTTTGGCGAATGAGGGCGGCGGCGGGCCGAGACCGGGGCGCCGCCCTCAAGAACGTGCGCTTACTTCTTGCCGAAGATCCACTTGTCCACGAGCTTCTGTGTCGTGCCGTCCTTTTCGAGAACAGCGAGGGCGGCATTGACCTTGTCGAGGGTCGCAGCGTCACCCTTGCGCACGGCATAGGCGACGCCTTCGCCGAGCGTGACGTTCTTCGGCACCTCGACCTTGACCTCGTAGTCAGCGCCTTCCGGCGTCTTCAGGAAGGTCTGGATGTAGAGGTCAGGGATCAGCACGTAGTCGACGCGGCCGGCGATGAGGTCGGCAACCGAGTTGTCTGCCGTGTCGTAGCTCTTGGCTTCGGCACCGGTCAGGTACTTGGAGACATAGGCCGACTGCACGCTCGAGGTCTGCACGCCGATGATCTTGCCCTCGACATCAGCCGGATCGATGATCTTGCCGGAACCATCTGCTGCGTCGATCGTCTTGATCTCGCTCGTGTCAGCCTTGGCGCCGACGAAGGACGTGCCTTCGGTGTAATAGGGCGCCGAGAAGTCGACGACCTGACGACGCTCGTCGGTGATCGAGAAGGCGCCGATGATGAAGTCGACCTTGTTTTCCTTCAGCGACGGGATCAGTCCATCCCAGGCCATCTGGTTGATGTCGCACTTCACCGCCATCTTCTCGCACAGCGCACGGGAAAGGTCGGCTTCCAGACCCTCCCATTCGCCGCCGGCATTGACCTGGGTGAAGGGCATGTAGGGTTCCGGCGTCATGCCGAGCCGCAACGTATCCTCGGCAAATGCGCCGCCGGCAGCCATGGAAAGGGCGATCCCTGCGAACAGGGCGGTCTTCAACGTCTTCATAATGTTCCTCCTCGGGGATTGCGTCGGATCAGAGCGTGTTGCTGAACCAGCGCAGCGACATGCAGGAGAGACCTGCATCGATCTTGCCGATCTCCGTCGTCTTCATGGGCACGACCTTGTAGCCGAGCTTGTCGAGCATCTCGATCGTGCGCGGGAAATCGGAGCCGACCATGACGACGTCGTTGACGCGCAGCGCGTTGGCAGCAGGCTCTTCGCCTTCCGGAATGATCACCTGCTTGAAGCGCTCGAAGACACCGGACTTGGCGAGACGCGCGGTCGAAAGCACGGTCTCGTCGTCGAGCAGCGAGCAATCGGTCTTGAAGTGCAGCACGCCTTCCGGCGTCGCGACGATCTCGCTCTTGCGGCCGAGCTTCGCAAGGCAAGCCTGGAGGGCATCGGCGCCAACCTTGTTGGTGCGGGCGGAAAGGCCGATCATCACGCTTTCGCGAGTCGTCAGCACGTCGCCGCCATCAGCAAAGCCGTCACCCGGCAGGTCGAGCACCGTTTCGAACATTGCACGCAGCGTCGGTTCGATCTCGGGCGTTTCCTTGATGCGCGTTACGGCACCCGGGCGCAGGAGGATTGCGCCTTCGGTGAAGACGAGCGCCGGATCTTCAACGAAGATCGAATCCGGGAAGGCCTCGAGTGCCGGCAGAACCGTCACCTTTACGCCCGCGTCCTTCATCGCCGCGATATAGGCATCGTGCTCAGCCTTCACACCTTCGAAGGTGGGGTTGCCGCGATCATCGGCGCGCAGGCCGTTGACGACCGACTTCGACGGGGTGCGGACGATGATGTTGTTGAACTGGTAGACGGGGCGGGATTGCGACATTTCTAGTACCTTTGGCTTGGATGAGGTGCTTCTATCGATCGGACATGGCTGCGTAAAGCGGTTGCTTGTTCACGTTTTCCCGACGGGACAAGTGAACCCCTGCAAGCATGCAGCGGACGGATCCGCCGGCAAGCTCGATGGTCGGCACGTCGAAGGCGAGAACACGAGCGGACGCTTCGAGTGCCTTGATCTGATCGGAGCGGAGAGAGGCGAGCGCGCGCGCCGACATGACGACGACGCGGCCGTCCGCGCCGTCGAGCTCGATGGCATTGCCGGCGAAATTCTCGATCTGGTCGATCGTGAGATCGATCACCTGACGCCCGGTTTCCTCGAGACGGGCACAGATTTCCTGGCGGCGGGCGACATCGGGGATCATGCCCGTGCCGATCAGCGCAAACTCCGTCCCGATGCACATCAAAACGTTGGTGTGGTAGATCGAATTGCCGTGGCGATCGACCGCACCGAAGATCATCGGCTCGAAATTGAAGTGGGTGCAGAAGCGTTCCAGCGCCACTTCATTGGTGCGGTTGGAGCGGGCGGCGTAGGCAACGCGACCGATATGGTCGAGCACCATGGCGCCGGTGCCTTCGAGATAGACGCCGTCCTTTTCGAGACCGGAGTAATCGATCACGTCCTGAACGCGGTACTCGTTCTTCAGCATCTCGATGATGTCGGAGCGGCGTTCGCTCTGACGGCTTTCCGAATACATCGGATAGATCGCGACGTGCCCGCCGGAATGAGTCGAGAACCAGTTGTTCGGAAAGACGGAGTCGGGCCGCGTCGTCGTCTCATCCTCGAAGAGGTGGACTGCGACGCCGGCACCGGCGAGCCCATCAGCCATGCGGCTGACTTCGTCGTAAGCTGCCTTGGCGATCGCCGAGGCCTGGCGCGCGGTGTCGGTCGCCTGAAAGGCGTTATCCTCGGCCGTCATCGGGTTCGGGCCGAAATGATGCGGACGGATCATCACGACGCCCTTCGGCGCCTGTACGGACGGTCTTTTCATTTCAGGCAACGCTCCGCTCGGCAAAAGCGGCCGGCTGCTGCTTGAACAGGCCGTAGAGATCGCGCGGATGCTCCGGCTGCGTCGTCAGGTCGAGCTCGGTGTAGAACGCGGTGCCCTGGATCTTGTCGCGCAGGAAGCGCAGTGCCGAAAAGTCTTCCGTCGCGAAACCGACGGAATCGAAGATGGTGATCTGGCCGTTGCTGCGGCGGCCTTCGGCCTCGCCGGCGATGACCTGCCAGAGTTCGGTGACCGGGAAATCCGGCGCCATCTGCTGGATCTCGCCCTCGATGCGGGTCTGCTCCGGATATTCGACGAAGACATCGGCACGGCGCAGGATGTCGCCCTGCAGTTCCGTCTTGCCGGGGCAATCGCCGCCGACGGCGTTGATATGCACGCCGGCGCCGACCATGTTGTCGGAAAGGATCGTGGCGTTGCGCTTGTCGGCCGTCACCGTCGTGATGATGTCGGCGCCGGCAACCGCCTCCTCCGCCGTCGACGCGACGACAATGTCGAAATCCATATCGTCGAGGTTGCTGCAGAACTTGTCAGCGGCTTCGGCGTCGATGTCGAAGACCTGCAGGCGCTTGACGCCGAGTAGAGCGCGGAAGGCCAGCGCCTGGAACTCGGACTGGGCGCCGAGGCCGATGATCGCCATCGAGCGGGCGTCCGGACGAGCGAGATACTTTGCGGCAAGCGCAGAGGTCGCGGCGGTCCTCAGGCCCGTCATGATCGTCATCTCGGAGACGAGGCAAGGATAACCGGTGCTGACGTCGGAAAGGACGCCGAAGGCGGTGACCGTCTGCAGGCCGACATTCGGGTTCTTCGGGTGACCGTTGACGTATTTGAAGCCGTAGTGCTCGCCATCCGAGGTCGGCATCAATTCGATGACGCCGGTCTTGGAATGGCTTGCGAGCCGCGGGGTTTTCTCGAATGCGTTCCATCGGCGGAAATCATCTTCGATATATTCCGCAAGACCCAAAAGGAACGTCTCGATGCCGATCGATTTGACCAGCTCGATTACGTTGCCGACACCGACATACTGAACCACGTTACCACTCCATCGGAGAAATTCGATGAAGTCAGCCTAGGCAGGCAAGAAGTGAGTTGAAATTTTAAACTTGCCCAAAATTGAGGAGCATATTGAGCAATTTGCACAATCGTAATATGCAATATTCATGCATATCTTCGACGACCTCGATCACCAGCTCATCTCGCTCTTGCGAGAAGATGGCCGCGCGCCCTACTCCAAGATCGCGGCGGTGCTCGGCATCTCCAGGGCGACGGTGCAGACGCGGATCGACCGTCTGCTCGAAAGCGGTGCCGTGCTCGGCTTCACGCTGCGCGTGCGGCAGGATTACGACGATCGCGCCATCCGTGCGATCATGATGATCGAGGTTAGCGGCCGCAACACCACCAAGGTTATCAGGTACCTGCGCGGCCTGCCCGAGCTTTACGCCCTCCATACGACCAACGGCGGCTGGGATCTGGTCGCCGAAATCCGCGCCAACAGCCTCAGCGATTTCGACCGCATCCTGCGCGAAGTGCGCGACGTCGACGGCGTGTCGAACAGCGAAACGAGCATTTTGCTCAGCACCGTCTGATTCCCCATCATCACAAGCGCATCAAGAATGCGCCCTTCAAGACAGGCAAGCCCGTGAGCCATATCCCCCAGATCGACTACGAAACCGCCTCCGACGAGATCCGCGCCGCCCATGACGAAGAAATACGCGTGCGTGGACGCATGACCAACATGAAGCGCACGCTGCTGCATTCGCCGGTTGCGCACCGGATCTATGCGGAATGGTTCGCTTTGCGCGAGGAACTGCGTCCAGCGCTTGACGATCGGGCGATCTGGTTTCTTTCGCACGCGATTTCCGAGGCCATGCGCTCGCCGATCGCCATGGGCTTCTTCCGCCGTGCCTTCGCCAATGCCGGCATCGACTTCCACAGCGTTATACCCACGGAAGACGAACAGCGGTTGATCGCCTTCGGGCGCGCGATCGTCGCCGATAGCAATGCCGTTCCGGAGGAAATCTGGGCTGGGCTGAAGGCGCGCTACGATGCCAAGGCGCTCGTCGACCTCGTCGCCTTTTCAGGCATCATGGTGGCAACTGCGCTCTTCAACAATGTCGTCGAGGTGGAGTTCGACAAGGAGCTCGAACCCTTCGTCGATTGAGCGACGCGCCTGAACGAGCTCCGGGATCCTTCATTATCTGCCGCGCAATCGCGCCCCCCTCGCCTCCACACACTTGACTCCATTAAGTTGCGTGTATATACACACATTATGTCTCGTTGCTACTGTGCCCTCTTACGCAAAGCCACTCGGAGAGTGACATCGCTCTATGACGATGCACTTCAGCCGATCGGCATCAACCTCGCCCAATTCAGTTTGCTTCGGCACATCGAGCGCGATGAACCGATCTCGATGACCGAACTTGGCCGCAAGATCGAACTCGAGCGCTCAACGGTCAGCCGCAACGTCAAGGTGCTGGAGGGAATGGGGCTGGTCGAAACCGGGAGCGGAAAGGATCAGAGGGAGGCCGTTGTCGAGCTCACCGAAAACGGCCGACGGATCCTCGAAGACGGTGCGCCGCTTTGGCAGGGCGCACAGGACCGGATCGAGGCGCAACTGGGGACGGATGCCGCCGCGCAACTGAAGGAACTGCTGCAAACGCTGTAAGCGACGCCGCCCGTCAGGCGACAGCGGCAGACGGATACCAGAGCATCCCGCTCTTTAGATTGGATCATTTGAAGCGGAAAGATGCTTTCGAATCAAAAACCTAGAGCATCCTTTGTGCGTTCACCTGAACGCGCGGCGCTCTAATCCCAAAATGCGAAACGCGCTCTGTAAGCCCGCGCGCCGCTTTCGCAACCCGAAAAAACGGACGAAAGGAAATCGACGATGCTCGGTCCGGCGCTCGCGCGTTACCTTGCCAAACGCAACATCCACTACGGCTGGGCGATGGCCGCCGTCACCTTCCTCGTCATGTTGTCGACCGCCGGCGCCATGGGCTCGGCGGGCGTGCTGATCAAACCGCTTGAGACCGAATTCGGCTGGTCCAATGCTGAGATTTCGATGGCGCTGGCGATCCGCCTCTGCCTCTTCGGCCTGCTTGGGCCCTTCGCCGCCTCGTTCATGAATCACTTCGGCGTCCGCCAGGTCGTCTCCGCGGCACTGGTCCTGATCCTCTCGGGCATCGCCGCCTCCTTCTACATGACCGAACTCTGGCATCTCGTCGCGCTCTGGGGCGTGGTTCTGGGCATTGGCACCGGCATGACGGCCCTGGTTCTCGGCGCAACGGTCGCGACACGCTGGTTCGACAAGCGACGCGGCCTCGTGGTCGGGCTGATGACCGCGAGCAATGCCACCGGCCAGCTGGTGTTCCTGCCCCTGCTCGCATCGCTGACCGAAACGATCGGCTGGCGGTCAGCCTTGACGCTCGTCATCATCGTTCTCGCCGGTGCCTTCACCCTGGTGCTTTTGTTCATGCAGGACCGGCCAAGCGATCTTGGTCTTGCACCCTTCGGCACCAAGCAGGTCGTCCCGGCCCCGCCCAAGGCAAAAAGCTTCGGCGCCCTGCTGATGGCTCCGATCAGGGCACTCGCCGATGCCGCGAAGACCAACACCTTCTGGGTGCTGTTCGCCACCTTCTTCGTCTGTGGGTTCAGCACCAACGGCCTGATCCAGACCCATTGGGTTTCAATCTGCGGCGACGTCGGCATAGCCGCCGTGGGTGCTGCCGGCTTCCTGGCGCTGATTGGCGTGTTCGATCTCATCGGCACTGTCGGCTCAGGCTGGCTTTCCGACCGCTATGACAATCGCTGGCTGCTGTTCTGGTTCTACGGCCTGCGCGGCCTGTCGCTGATGTTCCTGCCGTTCAGCGGCTTCAACATCTACACGTTGTCGATCTTCGCGATTTTCTACGGCCTGGACTGGGTCGCCACGGTGCCACCGACCGTGAAACTCGCGGCTGAACGCTTCGGCCCGGAACGCGCCGGCCTCGTCTTCGGCTGGATCTTCGCCGGCCACCAGCTTGGTGCCGCAAGTGCCGCCTTCCTCGCGGGGGCAAGCCGGACGTCGCTCGAAACCTACACGCCGGCCCTGCTTGCCGCCGGGATGCTCTGCGTTGTCGCCGCCCTGCTGGTGCTGACCATCGGCCGGCGCCAGACGGAAGCACTGGCACCGCAGCCTGCTTAGGCCGCACTTAAATCACTAATCTGTGGCCGGCTTTGGATGGCAGCCGGCCATAGCCCGAATAGCTCGCCTCAAGAACTGAAGCGCGTCACGAATTCCGGATTGCCGCGGATCGTGTTGCTGACGGTGCAGATCTCGTTTTCGGCCGCCTCCGCGATCGCATGGCGGACCGCGTCGTCGAAATCGCCCTTGATGTCAAAGACGATGTTGAATGTTGCGACACGCGAAGGCTCGTCATGCGCCTTTTCGCCGGTCACTTGGGCGCTCACTTCCGTCAACCGGTCGAGCACGCCGTAGCGGCTGGCGGCGATGCGGGCGCTGAGCACCAGGCAGCTTGCAAGCGACGCGTAGAGCAGATCGAGCGGGCCGTAGCCGGGCTGCGACGGGCCGGTAACGATATCGAGCTCACCCCCTGTCACCGAGGTCACATGCGGAAAGCCGGTCCTGCCGACGACAGCCGTCGCACCGGTTTCACGCGTTCTCACCTTCACATCCGCCATCGCTACTGACCTTCCCTCTGCTTCCTATTCGACCGGCGCTTACCGGTGCCGAAAAACATGTCGCCCCGGGCCGTTTCCGGTCCAGGGCGTTGATATGTGCGCCTTTGAAGATCGGCGCAAGAGCAGCGTCGGCTCAGTTCTTCTTCACCAGGCGGTAGAAGACGAAGTCCGAAGTGGCGCCGTTGACGTAGCCTTCGACCTTGTCCTTCATCGCGACCTGGGTCGCGGCCTGGAACATGATCACGATCGGCGACTTTTCCTGCACCTTATGCTGCAGGTCGACATAAAGCGCATCACGCTTGGCCGGATCGGCTTCCTTGAGCGCTGCCTTGGTCGCTTCGTTCAGCTCGGCCGGCACGGCCCAACCGTTACGCCAGGTGGTCGTCGACTGATACTTGTCGTCGGCGTTGTCCTCGTTATAGGCGAAGGCCTTGGCGTTCGAATGCGGGTCCATGAAGTCCGGACCCCAGTAAAGCAGCATGGCTTCGTGGGTGCGCGCACGGTACTTGGTGATGACCTGGCTGCCGGTGCCCGGGATGATTTCGAAGTTGATGCCGGCTTCGGCGAAGGACGCCTGCAGCGACTGCGCCATGTCGGTGAACGGCGTGGAGTTGATGACGTCGAGTGTCACCTTGATCGGCGTCTTGATGCCGGCATCGGCGAGGATCTTCTTCGCCTTTTCAACGTCGTAGCTGTAGGGCGTCTCATCGAGAGAGCCGGGGAAGCCCTTCGGCCAGAAGGCCTGGTGCACTTCCATCTGGCCCTTGAGGAAGCTGTCAGTCATGCCCTTGTAATCGACGAGGTAACGCGCGGCTTCCCAGACGGCTTCCGGCTGCAGCGCCGTGTTCTTCTGGTTGAACGACAGGAAGTGAACAGCCGCCTGCGGATAGGATTCGACCTTCATGCCGCTCTTGCCCTGAAGGCCCGACACCTGGTCCGGCGTCAGGTTCTTCGCCATGTCGACGTCGCCGGTCTCAAGCAGAAGCTGCTGGGTGGCGGCTTCGGCCACGTGGCGGATGATGACGCCCTTGATGGCCGGAGCGCCGCCGAAATAGCTTGGGTTGGCCTGGAGGTTCAGGAGTTCGCCGGCGCGGAACGCCTTCAACACGAACGGACCGGTACCGGCCGAATTGGCCTTCAGCCAGGCATTGCCGAAGTCGCCGTTGGCTTCGTTGGCCTTGACCGTTTCCGCGTCGACGACCGAGGCCGGGCGGGCGGCGAGCACGTTCAGAACGAAGGCCGAGGAGAAGTCACCCTCGTACTTGATCGTGACCTTGTTGCCGTCGGCGGTCACCATCTTGTCGATATTGTCAGGCGTCCAGCCGAGCTGCGTCAGGATGAAGGCCGGGGCCTTGTTGAGAACGACGACGCGCTTGAAGGAATAGACGACGTCTTCGCCGCGCAACGGATTGCCGGAGGAGAAGGTAACGCCATCGCGCAGCGTGAAGGTGATCGTCTTGGCGGCATCGTCGGCGGTCCATTCAGATGCAAGGCCCGGCGCCAGCTTCTTCACGTCGGGCGCATCATATTGCACCAGGCGGTCATAGGTCTGCGTCACGTATTCGCCGGAGGAAAACTCATAGGCCTCGGCCGGGTCGATGCTGACGATGTCGTCGATATTCTGGGCAACGACCAGCACTTCGGCCGGCGTTTCGGCGAGCGCCGCCGGCGCTACGCTCAGCATCAGGGACGCCGCGAAGACCGCGGCCTTGAACATTCTCATCATCATTCTCCTATTTTCGATGAGGCTTGGTTTTCGTCATTGCCGGCTTCAGCGCCGATTTCGGCGCGCCGGTCTCGTTGGATTGGGATGCGCGCAAACGGAAGAGCGGCAAGGTGCCCGTCCAGATCAGCCGCACGGGCGTGTCGGTCCTGTTCCACCAGTAGTGAGGCTGGATGCCACGGAAATGCAGGCCGTCTCCGACGGAAAGCGTCGTCTCGTCGCCATCGAGCCCGAACAGGATTTCCCCTTCGAGGATGTAGACGAGCTCCTCGCCCTCATGGCTGAAGACCTCGGAGCGGTGCCCGGGCGGTATCGTGATGACGAAGCTCGAAAGCTGATTGCCGGCGAAGTCCGCGCCAATGCGCTCGTAGGAAACCGGCGAACCGCCGACGGAAAACACCATGCGCCCCTCGGCGCGCGAGAGGCCGGTATCGATCGCTGGCGCCAGGATGAAATGGTTGAGTTCGGCGCCGAGCCCTTGCGCGATCTGCGCGAGCGTGCCGAGCGAGGGCATGGCGAGATCGCGTTCGATCTGGCTGAGATAGCCGACGGAAACGCCCGCCGCATCGCTCAGTTCCTGCAGCGTCATATGCATCTGCCGCCGACGCGCGCGCACCAGCGCGCCGATCTTCGGTTGTCCTGCCCCGGCACTTTTCCCGGACGTGGCTTCGTCATCCGACGGACCGCTCACGTTTCCCTCCCTGTTGCGATGACTGGCCGGATCGACCCAGTCATGAACGCGCTCGCCTCTTATGCGCTGGAGCGACACGCGGGCGGAAAACCGCACACTTTTTCCTCATGTCGCTCCAGTAAAATTTTTTTGATTTAAGCAAACTTATTTATATACTCCAAGCGATTTTTTGCGCTATCGACAAGTGAGACCGCAAGCGAAGAGGGATGGAATCGCCACGTGGCAAACGACAGCACGACACCAGCAGCGCCTGTACGCCGCGCCGCCCGGCCAAGCCGAGCACGGCAGCGCCTATTCTCGTTGATGGGCTTCCTGATTACGCTCGCGATAACCTTTCTCGGCCTGCTCGCGATTACCTTCTTCATCGGCCGGATCGTGCCGATCGACCCGGTTCTCGCCGTCGTTGGCGACCGCGCGCCGGTCGCCGTCTATGAACGTGTTCGCCAGGAAATGGGGCTCGATCAGCCGTTGACCGTCCAGTTCGTCAGCTATGTCGGCGACGTCCTGTCAGGCAATTTCGGCACCTCGGTCTCGACCGGCAAGCTGGTCATCGAGGATCTCGCCCGCGTCTTCCCGGCGACGCTCGAAATGGCGACGCTTGGCATCATTCTCGGCGTTCTGATCGGCGTGCCGCTCGGGGTTTTTGCCGCCGCCCGTCGCGGCTCGTGGCTCGACCAGGGCATTCGCGTCGTTGGCCTGCTCGGCTACTCCGTGCCCGCCTTCTGGCTCGGCCTTGTCGGCCTTGCCGTGTTCTATGCGCGGCTGAAATGGGTCGGTGGTCCGGGCCGTGTCGATATCTTCTATGACGGCATGGTCACCCCGGTGACCGGTCTGATCCTCGTCGACAGCATCATCGCCGGGGAATGGGAGATCTTCCGCAATGCCGTCTGGCACCTGATCCTTCCGGCGTCCTGCCTCGGCTTCTTCTCGCTCGCCTATATCGCCCGCATGACGCGCTCCTTCATGCTCGACCAGCTGAGCCAGGAATATGTCACCACCGCACGGGTCAAGGGCGTGCCGGAGCGCCTCGTCATCTGGCGTCATGCCTTCCGGCCGATCCGCGTGCCGCTGATCACCGTCATCGGCCTGTCCTATGCCGGCTTGCTCGAAGGCTCGGTCATGATCGAGACCATCTTCTCCTGGCCTGGCATCGGCAACTACCTGACCGTCGCTCTGCTCAACGCTGACATGTCGGCCGTGCTCGGCTCGACCCTGGTCATCGGCGCGGTCTTCATCGGCATCAACAAGATTTCGGACGTGCTCTACCGCGTGCTCGATCCGCGTGCACGCTAAGAGGAGGCGCACATGACCACACTTCGCGATTGGCTGATCGACGACAGCCCCGCCTCACCGATGCAGGCGCGCCTCGGCCGTTTCTACCGCATCTTCGGCGCGCTGATGCGCAATCCGCTGGCCGTTGTCGGCGCAATCATCATCGCAGCACTGGTGCTGACGGCGCTCTTTGCCCCCTGGCTGGCGACGCATGATCCGCTGCGCCAGTCGCTCGGCGAACGCCTGCTGCCGCCGAGCGCTGCCCACTGGATGGGAACCGACGAACTCGGCCGCGACATCTGGTCCCGCGTCGTCTACGGCGCGCGCATCACGCTCGCCATCGTTACGCTGGTTGCCGTGCTCGCAGCACCCGCCGGTCTCGTGATCGGCGTTGCCGCCGGTTACTTCGGCGGCTGGGTCGATCGTATTCTGATGGGCGTTACCGATATTTTCCTGTCGCTGCCGAAGCTCATCCTGGCGCTCGCCTTCGTCGCCGCATTGGGTCCAGGGATCGAAAACGCGATCATCGCCATCGCGATCACCTCCTGGCCGGGCTATGCCCGCGTCGCCCGCGCCGAAACGC
This sequence comes from Ensifer sp. B1-9, assembly GCF_050474445.1. Taxonomy (NCBI): domain Bacteria; kingdom Pseudomonadati; phylum Pseudomonadota; class Alphaproteobacteria; order Hyphomicrobiales; family Rhizobiaceae; genus Ensifer; species Ensifer sp. B1-9. Next base: position 134,079 of record NZ_JBCHVG010000006.1, on the reverse strand, counting down.
TCACCTTCAAGAACTCCGAGTTCATCTCAGCGGTCCGCCTGCTCGGCGCGTCAAGCCTGCGTGTCAATCTCGGCCACGTGCTGCCGCTCTGCACTTCATCGATGATCATCCGCGTCACGCTCGACATGGCCGGCATCATCCTGACGGCCGCCGGCCTCGGCTTCATCGGCCTCGGCGCCCAGCCGCCGCTGCCCGAATGGGGCGCGATGATCTCGCGTGGCCGCTCCTTCATTCTCGACCAGTGGTGGGTTGCGACCATGCCCGGCTTTGCCATCATTCTCGTCAGCCTCGGCTTCTGCTTCCTCGGCGACGGCCTGCGCGACGTGCTCGATCCGAAGAGCGGGGAGCAGCGCTGATGAAAAAGCTCCTCGAAATCGAAAACCTACGCGTCACCTTCCCGACGCCCCGCGGCAACCTCGAGGTGGTGCGCGGCATCTCCTTCACGCTTGGCCGCGAGCGCCTCGGCATCGTTGGCGAGAGCGGTTCCGGCAAGTCGATGACCGGACGGTCGATCCTGCAGCTCATCCGGGCGCCCGGCCGGGTCACCGCAGACAAGCTCACTTTCGACGGCATCGATCTGCTGAAGCAGTCCGAGCGGCAGATGCGCGCCATCCGCGGCGCGCGCATCTCCATGGTGATGCAGGACCCGAAGTTCTCGCTGAACCCGGTCATGACCATCGGCGAGCAGATCGCCGAGGCGCTGCTGACGCACCAGAAACTGCCGCGTCGCGAGGTCAACAGCCGTGTGCTCGCCATGCTGGAATCGGTGCGTATCGCCGATCCGGAGCGTGTTGCCCGCCTCTACCCGCACGAAGTCTCCGGCGGCATGGGCCAGCGCGTGATGATCGCGATGATGCTGATCCCCGAGCCGGATCTTTTGATCGCCGACGAGCCGACCTCGGCGCTCGACGTCTCCGTCCAGGCCCAGGTGCTCGACATCATCGACGAACTGGTGAAGCGCAAGGGCATGGGGCTGATCTTCATCAGTCACGACCTGAACCTCGTCTCCAGCTATTGCGACCGCATCCTCGTCATGAACACCGGCGAGGTGGTCGAGGAATGCAAGGCCGGCGAGCTGATGGCGGCAAAGCATCCCTATACGCGCGGGCTGATAGCCTCGATCCCGCGCCTCGATGAAACACGGGACGAGCTGCCGGTGCTCGACCGCAGCGCATGGGCTAAGGCATGACCGCGCTCTCTCTCAAAAACCTCGATATCTCCTATGGCGACGTGCAGATCACCCACGACGTCAATCTCGACATCGCCGACGGCGAGAGCTTTGCGCTCGTCGGCGAAAGCGGCTCGGGCAAGTCAACGGTGCTGAAGGCGATTGCCGGTCTCGCGCCGGAATGGACGGGCGCGATCACGGTGCTCGGTTCCCCCCGCGGTCACGGCATCGACCGCGCCTTCTCGCGCCAGTGCCAGATGGTGTTCCAGGATCCCTACGGCTCGCTGCATCCGCGCAAGACGGTGGACGCGACACTCGGCGAAGCGCTGACGATCCATGGCATCGGCGACCGCAACGCGCGGATCGAGGAAGTCATGACTTCGGTCGGGCTCGATCGCAAGTTCCGCTTCCGCTTTCCGCACCAGCTTTCGGGCGGCCAGCGCCAGCGCGTGGCGATCGCCCGCGCGCTGATGCTCAAACCGAAGGTGCTGTTGCTCGACGAGCCGACCTCGGCGCTCGACGTTTCGGTCCAGGCGGAAATCCTCAACCTGCTGAAGCGGCTCAGGCGCGAGCAGAACCTCACCTTCCTGATGGTCACCCACAACCTGGCCGTCGTCTCGTTCCTCTGCGATCGCCTCGCCGTCATGCGCCAGGGCCGCATCGTCGAAGTGGCCGACGTCGCCGATCTCAAGCGCGGCGACCTCAAGGATCCCTATTCGCGTGAGCTGATGCAGATCAGCGCCGCGCATGCCAACTAGGGCGGGGCAAGGAAACCGCGTGCTGTTCTCCGCCCGCGTCCCGCTCTAAAACATCGAGTAACCCCAAGGACATAGCATGAACAGTGAACAGATCGCTGCCGCGCTGGCGGAATTCGACGCGGCCATCGCCAAGACCACCGATGCCGATGCGGTATGGACCGCATTGCAGACGCTTTGCCGCCAGGTGATCGGCGCCAAGCTCTTCACCATCATGACGGTCGACATGGTCAATGAAGTCGCCCGCCGCGCCTACACCTCGCACCCGCAAGAGTACCCGACCTCCGGCACCAAGCCGATCCGCTACGACAGTTGGTTCGACATCGTGCACAAGGCGCACCAGACCTTTGTCGCCAACACCATCGTCGACATTTCCAAGGTCTTCGGCGACCACGAAACCATCTGGTCGCTCGGCTGCGGTTCGGTTGCCAACATCCCGGTCGTGGTCGGCGGCGAGCTGCTCGGCACGGTCAATTGTCTCGACGTCGAGCACCACTATACGCCAGAGCGCGTGGCGCTCTCCAAGCATCTGGAAATGCCGGCGAAGCTCGCCTTCCTCGCCGCTGCGCGCGCCGAAAAGAAGTAAGACGGCGGGCCGGAGGCGTCATCGCCTTCGGCCCCGCCCGCCGGTCAGCGGCCGATAGCCACGCCGGTTTCCTTCAGGAAAAAGTGCATCTTCTCAGACTCAATCGGCACCTCGATCTCGTCATCCGGGCCGATGCGTGAGGCGGCGTGAACCTGGGCGGTGAAAGCCGCCGGCCCTATTCTGCCGAGCGCGAGCGTATGGGGGCCGAGCGGTTCGATATCACGTACCGTCAATCTGATCGTCGGCGCACCTGCATCCGCCGCCATTGTATGTTCCGGCCGAATACCGAGCACGACGGTTTGACCGACAAAGGCGCCAAGCTTCTCGGCGCGGCTTTCCGGAATTTTGATCGCCACCCCGCCATCGGCCCTGAACTGCAGCCCACCGTCACCACGCTCGAGTTGCCCCTCGACGAAGTTCATGCTGGGCGCGCCGATGAAGGCGGCCACGAAGAGGTTGGCCGGCGCTTCGTAGAGCGTGATCGGATCGGCGGCCTGCTCGATGCGTCCCTGATTCATGACGACGACGCGATCGGCCATGGTCATCGCCTCCACCTGGTCGTGGGTGACGTAGACCGCAGTCGTCTGAAGGCGGCGATGCAAGAGCTTGATTTCCGTACGCATTTCGATGCGAAGCTTCGCATCAAGGTTTGACAGCGGTTCATCAAAGAGAAACACGTCCGGCTGGCGCACGATCGCCCGGCCGATCGCAACGCGCTGGCGCTGGCCGCCGGAAAGCGCGCTCGGCTTGCGGGCGAGGTAGGCGCCGAGGTTGAGAATGCGCGCCGCATCCGCGACCGCCTTGTCGATCTCCGCCTTCGGCGTGCCGCGCACCTTCATGCCGTAACCGATGTTTTCCGCGACAGTCATATGCGGATAGAGCGCATAGTTCTGAAACACCATCGAGCAATTGCGCAGGCCCGGGCGCAGTTCGGTCACATCTCGAGCGCCGATCCGGATCGACCCCGATGACGCTGTTTCGAGGCCGGCGATCATCCGCAACGTCGTCGTCTTGCCGCAGCCGGACGGCCCGACGAGCACGACGAACTCGCGATCCTCGATATGGAGATCGAGCGGCGGAATGACGGTAACGTTCCCGAAGGATTTGGTGATCTGCTCCAATCGGACCTGTGACATGCTGTAGCCTTTGCTGCTGTCGATGCCCGGACTGGCCGGGACGTTGGGACCCGCCCCGATCGCTTCGGGGCGGGCTCGTGCTTGTCGTTACTCCTGGGGCAGGCCCATCGATGCGCGATAGGCGGCAAGCTGCTTGTCGCGGCCGAATTCGTCGGTCAGCTTGTTCCACTGCTCGGCGACGCTATCGAGCGCCTGCTGTGGCGTCACCTCGCCGGCGAGCGCCTTGGAAAGCTCGATCTCCAGAACTTCCGTATAGGAGAAGTAGCCCGGCAGGCGCATGTCGAGCGCGATGTTCTTGGCGGTGACCGCCTCCTTCTGGGCGCCGAGATATTCCTTTGCCTCCCGCTCGGAGAAGATCTTCGACCAGAGATCGAGATTGGTCGTGTGCGAGATACGATAGGGGTTGACCCCGGTGCCGCCGGTGATCGCCGCCTGGCCCGAGACGGCCGGGCTCGTCAGGTACTGGATATAGTTCCAGGCAGCTTCCTGCTTCGTCGAGGTAGCCGGGACCGCCGCCTGCCAGCCGCCGAAGGCCATGAAGGAGGTCTGGACGATGTGGTCGAACTTGTCCCACTTCTTGGTCTTATAGTTCCAGATCTCGTCCGATCCCGGCAGTGGCGCCGAGCCGACATTGCCGGCGACCTTCGACTGCTTTGGATCGGCGCCGATGACGCCGGTGTCGCCCCAGCCGATCGATTCCGCCACCTGGCCGCCAGCAAAGGCGGCGTTGACTTCGCCGAAGGAGAAGTTCAGCGCGTTTGGCGGCGCGAGCTTGGACGCGCGGATGTATTCCTCAAGGCCACGAACCCAGCCGGGATTGTTGACCTGTGCATCCATCGTCTCGGGGTTGAAGAACATGGCGCCGGGATTGTCCGGATGGCTGGTGTAGCCGGCGACATGGCTGAACAGGAACCAGAACTGCTGGCCACCGCGACGGAAGGCTTCCGCCGTGCCCCAGAGATTGTTGGCCGGCTGGTTAAAGTATTCGGCGATGTCCAGATACTGCTTCCAGGTCTTCGGCGGAGCCAGGTCGTAGCCGTACTTCGCCTTGAAAGCCTTCTGGTTGTCGGCGTTTTCGAAGAGATCGATGCGGTAGCTGTAGGTGTGGGCGTCGCCATCCATCGTCTGCGACAGGACCTTGCCGTTCCACACCATAAGCTGTTCGCGGTAGACAGGCGCGATGTCTTGCCAATCGGCGCCCTTCTGCATTTCGGCCGGCATTTCCGACAGGAAGTCGGTGAAGTCGGGCGCCCAGGCCGGGGCGAAGGCGATGACATCGAAAGCGTCTTCACCCGAGGTCAGCGACGTCACGATCTTCGGATAAAGTTCCGACCATGGAAACTCGACGACCTTGACCTTGCCGCAGGTCTTCTCTTCCCAGCCCTTGGCCGCAAGCTGCAGCGCCGAGGCGATGTAGGGACCGGTCTGTGTCGTCGCCGTCAATTCGACGCCGGTGTAATCCGGATCGCAGGCAAGCGCCGTTCCCGCGCTCCCCATCGCGAGAGCTGCGAGAGATCCAGATGCCAGTAGCAATTTCCTCATTCTATCCTCCTATGAATGAATGCATGCCAAAACGGGTGGTTACTTGATTGCTCCGAGAAGAAGGCCAGAGCGCATCAGCCGGCTTAAAAGCCCGGCCATGACCATCATCGGGATGATGGCCACAAGAGCGGCAGCCGAGATCGCCCACCATTCGTCGCCGCGCTGGCTGTTCTGGCCGGCAACGAGGATCGGCAGCGTCTGCCACTTGGAATTGGTCAGGAAGAGCGCGAACAGAAACTCGTTCCAGACGAAGGCGAGCGTGATCATGAAGGTGGCGATCAGTCCCGGCTTCGACATGGGCAGCACGATGCCGAAGAAGATCCGCCAGGACGGCACGTTGTCGACCATCGCCGCCTCCTCCACTTCGACCGGCAACGCCTCGAAGAAGTCACGCATCAGCCAGATGACGATCGGCAGCGAGAAGGCGATATAGGCGAAGGTAAGGCCAATGTAGCTGTCGACCAGCTTGAAGCCGAGTTTGCCCATCTCCGTGTACATCAGGTAGAGCGCGAAGGCGGCGACGATCGGCGGAAACATGCGCTGGCTGACGAACCAGAAAACGATGTCGTTGTTGCCGAGTTCCGGCCCCGGAAGCGGGAAACGGCTCGAGATCACTGCAAGCACGAGCGCGGCGACGAAGGCGTAGATCAGCGAGATGCCCTGGCCGTAGCCGAGCACGTGGCGCCCGACAATAAAGCCGCCGAAGGCGATCGCCACGAAGATCAACGCCGACAGAAGGCGGAAACGGAAGGTAAAACGCACGAGCGCATAGGCGGCCATGGCGCCGATTCCGGTGGCCGCAACCGCTGCCGACAGCCCGATGATCGTCGAGGCAAGGAACGTGTTGAAGAACTCGCCGCGCTGGCCCGACAAGAGCTCGCTCCAGGCCGTCAGGCTTGGCTCGAAGTCGACGAAGGGCAGATAGGTTGGACCGCCGACGACGGCGATCGGCGTCTTGAACGAGGTGATCAGCACCCAGTAAAGCGGGAAGAAGGTGATGGCGAGCCAGACGAGGCAGCCGCCGAGCGCCAGCCAGCGCCCTTTCCCCTTGAGATTACGCACACTCATTTGTGCTTCTCCAGATAGGGCTTGAGAACCGCGAGATAGACGAGGCCGATTACGGTGATCACGATCAGGAACAGGAAGGAGAGCGCGGAGGTGTAACCGAGGTTGAACTTTTTGAAGCCCTCCTGATAGGCAAAGAGGGTCAGCGTCTCCGTCGAGACTCCGGGCCCGCCGCCGGTCATGACGAAGACGGTATCGATGATCTTGTAGCTTTCGATCAGGCGGATGAAGACAACAGCGACCGAGATCGGCAGAAGCATCGGAAAGGTGATGTCGCGGAACTGCTGCCAGGGCGTGGCGTTTTCGAGGGCCGCCGCCTCATAGACATCGTCCGGCAGCGTCTGAAGGCCTGCAAGCAGCATGAGGATGACGAAGGGCGTCCATTGCCAAACCTCGACGGCGATGATCGAGCCGAGCGCCCAGCGCGTCTGGGTGAGGAACGGCAGATTGGCAAAGCCGAACGCCGTCATCAGTTCGTTGAGCGGCCCCATTGTCGGGTTGAGCACCTGGCGGGCAATCAGTGCGACTGCGACCGGCGCGACCAGCATCGGCAGTAGGAAGCTGACGCGAAAGATGCCCTCACCCGGTACCCGCGAGTTCAGCGCCAACGCCACCGAGAGACCGATCACATATTGCAGCCCGACGGAGATGAAGGCGATCAGCGTCGTCGTGCCCGCCACGTGCCAGAAGCGTGGGTTCTGCAAGAGATCGAGATAATTGCCGAAGCCGACGAAGCGCGCCGGCGTCGGCGGTACGAGCCGCATGCTCATGAAACTTGTCGTCAGCGAATAGACGAGCGGAAAGATCGAAATAAGCAGAACGATGATGAGGGCGGGCCAAATGAAGAAGTGCTTGATCGGGTCGTTGCGCGTCATGCGGACACCCCTCGTGCCAGCAGCGCCTCGATCTCGGCGAGCGTCGGCATGGCGGGTGCGGTGCCGCGGCGGGTAACGGCGATGCCAGCGGTTGCGCAACCGAAACGGACCGCATCGACCGGTGCCAGCCCGCGTGCCAGCGCTGCGGAAAAGCCGCCGACAAAGGCATCCCCTGCCCCGGTCGTGTCGATCACCGGTCCGCCGGCAATTGCGGGCACCAGCACCGATTGCTCGTGGTTGTGATAGAGCACGCCGCGTTCCCCGAGCGTGATAAGCGCAGTCTTCGCGCCCTTCTTCAGGATCGCGTCGCCGGCGCGCCGGATGTCATCCTGCGAAGAAAGTGCGAAACCGACGATGGCTGCGGCCTCCGTCTCGTTCGGCACGAGGTAGTCGCAGAGCGGATAGATCGCATCCGGGAAGGCTTCAGCGGGCGCTGGATTGAAAACCGTAGTGACGCCGGCCGCATGGGCGATCTCGAGCGCGTGCTGTGCGGCCGCGACCGGCTGCTCCAATTGGGTCACGAAGATGCGGGAACTTTCAATCGTCTCACGCGCCGCTTCGACGTCGTCGATGCCGATCGAGCCCGCCGCCCCGGGATAGACGATGATCGCATTCTCACCGTTCTGGTCGTTGACGTAGATAAAGGCCGCGCCCGTCGGCAGGTCGTCCATCTGGACGATCTTCGATGTCACGCCCGCTTCCGCATAGGTGCGCAATGCCATCTCCCCGAAGGTATCGCGACCAAGCTTGGAGATGAAGGAGACCGGACTCCCGGCACGCGCTGCTGCAACGGCCTGATTGGACCCCTTGCCGCCGGGACCGACCGCGAAGCCGCTGCCGGTAATCGTTTCACCGACAACCGGCATGCGCGGCGCCAGATAGGCCGTGTCGGCCACGAAGATACCAAGGATCGAAACACCAACCTTCATTCAAGCCTCCTCCTGCGACCGCACCGCAGCTCGGTGTGCCCAGGCAATCTCTCGCGATTTCATCTGTAGTCAGGCGCTGCGCGGCGACCGCGCAGGCAGTCAATCAGGCGGTCTTGGGCGGGATGACGCCCTTGGTGAACAGGAAGCAGCCGTAGAAGCGGGTCTCGCCGGTGGTGATGACGCAGTAGGCTTTTTTGGCTTCCTCGTAGAAAGCGAAGCGCTCGATGCCGTACATCGGCGCCGATTTTCCCTCGGCACGGTCGATTACCGCCTGCACCTCCTGCTGCACCGGCAGAACCTCATCGGGCGCGCCCATGACCTCCATGCGGCCGGCGGAAGGCTGCAACGGCGTGTCGAGCGGTAGCACCGAAAGAATCGCCTCGACCGCGCGCGCGGCTGATACGTTGTCGATGCGCAGCAGCGTGCCGAGCGTGGTCTTTCGCGCAATGGCATCGGACGGAAAATTGGTGTCGGAAATGACCAGCGTGTCGCCGTGTCCCATGGACCGCAGCGCGTGCAGCACGTCAGCGTTCAGCGCCGGATCGATATTCTTCAGCATTACAGTCCTCCTCCTGCGCGCGACGAGTGCCATCACGCTCTGTGCGCTGCCCTTCGCGGGCGAACGCGTCTCCCTAACTGTTCGTTTCCTCCATCGCGCTGACCGGCTCCCCCCGCCCGCGCAATAGCTGCCCCTACTCGCCGTAGGGGATCCAGATGTTTTTCACGTCGGTGGCGCGGCGCAGATAGGCCGAACCTTCTGCCGCATCGCGATCCAGCCAGTTCGTCGCCTTGCCGTAGTCGACGAAGGTGCGCTTCAGGTTGCCGACCGAGAGCTTTTCGACCAGCGTCGAGAGCTCGGGCGAACCAAAGGCCCAGAGCGCATCCACATCGTTGTGGCTTGCAAGCGTCTTTGCCAGCTCGATCGCCGAACCGGTAACGATGTTGACGACGCCGGCCGGAACGTCGGACGTTTCCAGCACCGTGTAGAAGTCGGTCGCTGCCAACGGATGCGGCTCGCTCGGCACCACGACGACGCGGTTGCCAGTGGCAATCAGCGGCGCGACGAGGCTGATCATGCCGAGAAGCGGCGCTTCGGGCGGGCAGACCACGCCGACGACACCGATCGCTTCAGGCATGGCGAGCGCGACACCGCGCAGCGGGGGCTGGTGAATGGCACCCTCATACTTATCCGCCCAGGCGCCGTAGGTGAAGAGACGCGCGATCGAGGCGTCGACCTCAGCCTTGGCGTTGGCGGTCGACGCACCGGTCATGGCCGCGATGCGATCGGCGAATTCATCGGCGCGACCGCTCAGGTTTTCGGCAATGTAATAGAGGATCTGCGCGCGGTTATGCGTGGTTGCCGAAGACCAGGCGGAGGCAGCTTGCGCCGCGACGACGGCGTTGCGGATATCCTTGCGATTGCCCTCGCCGACTTCGCCGAGCACCTTGCCCTTGGGGGAAAGTACGTTGCGGTTATAATTTCCATCCGGCCGCGCCTGCTTGCCGCCGATGAAGAGCTTGGCGGTGCGATCGACCAACGGCATGGCGAAATCGCCAACGACGGGTTTCAGCGCCGGTTCGGCGACGGCCGCCCTGAGCTTGCGGCCAAGCCAGGCCTTCGGCTTCAGATATTCGTAACAGCCTTCGCGACCACCTTCCCGGCCGAAGCCGGACTCGCGCTTGCCACCGAAACCGGCGGAGGCATCGAAGAGATTGGTGGCATTGACCCAGACGACGCCGGCGGCGAGCTTGGCGGCAACATGAAGTGCGAGGCCGATGGTCTCGCTCCAGACGCTGGCGGCAAGGCCGTAGCGCGTGTGGTTGGCAAGCTGGATCGCCTCTTCCGGGGTGCGGAAGGTCATGGAGACGGCGACAGGGCCGAAGATCTCCTCCGTCGCGACGGTCGAAGTCGGCTGCACACCGGTTAGCAGCGTCGGCGGATAGAAGCTGCCGCCCTTCGGCAGTTCGATCGATGGCTGATGCAAAGCAGCGCCTTCGGCAACACCCTTGGCGACCAGGCTTTCGATCCGCTGCAACTGCACGGGAGCAACGATTGCCGCCATGTCGATCGCCTTGTCGAGCGGATGGCCGACGCGCAGCGTCTGCATGCGGCGCTTCAGCCGCTCGTAGAAGAGCGGTGCCACGCCTTCCTGCACGAGAATACGCGAGCCGGCGCAGCAGACCTGGCCCTGGTTGAACCAGATGGCATCGACCACGCCTTCGACGGCGCCGTCGATGTCGGCATCGTCGAAGACGATAAAGGGCGACTTGCCGCCGAGTTCGAGCGTCAGAGACTTGCCGGTGCCGGCCGTGCGTTCGCGGATGAGGCGACCGACCTCTGTCGAACCTGTGAAAGCGATCTTGTCGATATCCCCATGCTCGACGATCAGCGCGCCGGTTTCGCCTTCGCCGGTGACGACGTTGAGCACACCAGCCGGCAGGCCGGCGGCGGAAGCGAGTTCTGCGAAGAGCAGCGCCGTCAGCGGTGTGAATTCCGCGGGCTTGAGGATGACGGTGTTGCCGAGTGCCAGTGCCGGCGCAATCTTCCAGGCGAGCATCAGGAACGGAAAGTTCCAGGGAATGACCTGGCCGACGACACCGACCGGCACCTGATCGGCAAACTCGGTTTCCTGAAGCTGCGCCCAGCCGGCATGGTGATAGAAGTGGCGGGCAGCGAGCGGAACGTCGATGTCGCGGGATTCGCGGATCGGCTTGCCGTTGTCGATCGCCTCGACCACGGCGATCAGGCGCGCATGGCGCTGGATCATGCGGGCGAGCGCATAGAGATGGCGGGCGCGGGCATGGCCCGGCAGCTTCGCCCAGGCGCCTTGCGCCTTGCGGGCAGCAGCGACCGCGTCGTCCACGTCCTTGGCACCGCCAAGCGCGATCTTTGCGAGCAGCTTGCCGGTTGCCGGCTCGTTGGTCTCGAAGGTCTTGCCAGAAGCAGACGGGACGAAGGCGCCGTTGATGAAGTGGCCGAATTCGCCCTTGTGGCGCGCCAGCCACTGGCGGGCTTCCGTGTCGGCTTCCGGTGCTGGACCATAGGACATTTCGTCAAAATACCTTGCGACAGTCATCGGGATCATCCAATCGGGTGACGGTTGAGGGCCGAGTAGGCGCCGGTAACGTGGTGTTCGAGCTGGCGCTCGATATCAGCGAGCAGGCTCGATGCGCCGATCCGGAAGAGATCCGGCTCGAGCCATTCACGCCCGAGTTCATCCTTCATCAGGAACTGGTAGTTCAGGATGTCCTTGGCAGCCGAAATGCCGCCGGCCGGCTTGTAACCGACCTTGAGGCCGGTTTGCTCCTGGTAGGCGCGGATCATGCGCAGCATGACGAGCGTTACCAGAAGGGTGGCGTTGACGCCTTCCTTGCCGGTCGAGGTCTTGATGAAATCGGCACCGGCCATCATGCAGACGAGCGAGGCACGCGCGACGTTGCGCAGCGTCTTCAGGTCGCCGGTGGCCAGGATTGCCTTCACATGAGCGTCACCGCAGGCGGCGCGGAAGTCGCGCATCTCGTCATAGAGCGCCTGCCAGTTGCCGGTCAGCACGTGCTCGCGGGTGATGACGATGTCGATTTCCTTGGCGCCGTCGGCAACCGACGCCTCGATCTCGCGCAGCTTCCCGTCATGGGGGATGAGGCCGGCCGGGAAGCCGGTGGAGACGGCAGCAACCGGGATTCCGGAACCTTCTAGCGCCTCGACAGCGGTCGAAACGAAGCGATGATAGACGCAGACCGCACCGGTCGTGATGCCGCGACCGCCCATGCCAAGCGCGTCGAGCAGATCCTGGCGCACCGGCTGGCGCGCCTTGGCGCAGAGGCGCTTGACGCGCTCCGTCGTATCATCACCGTTAAGCGTGGTGAGATCGATGCAGGTAACGGCTTTCAGCAACCAGGCAGCCTGCGCATCCTTCTTGACGGTGCGGCGGCCAGGCAGCGTTGCGACGCGGCGCTCGGCAGCAGACAGGTTGACGCGCTGATCCAGCACCCAGCCGAGGTCGAGATCGATGCCGTTGTTGCGCGGCCAGTTATGGCCCGCCGCCGGCGAATGCGCGACTTTCGACGCGCCGGTTTTCACAGCTAGGTCTTCCAAGCGATGGCTCCTTGAACTCCCTGTCGCAGCCGGCCACACACAGGGCACGGCCGCCGAGATCTCGATTTTGTTATTTTTCTATCGAATTTTTGTGACTATTCCATCACAAACTGAGAGTGTCAAGCGGACCTCTCATGTTTTGACGATTTTGTAATATTTTTGCGCTGCCGCTAAAGGCCCGACAGTTGCGTCTCGCCCTCTTCCGTAATGATAGAGCGAAAAACGCCGATTGGCGCGAAAAAAGCCGGCTTCAGCTTGCCGACCTTGCTGAGATCGACAACCAGATGGCTCTCGCGCGCCAGCGAGATGACCTTTTGCTTCACCGAGACTTCGTGAAAATGCACGCAGGTAGCGCCCCGGCCCGGATCAACACCAGCTGCCGACAGAAACGCAACGTTGATGCCGAGTGAATCGAGCGTCTCGAGCCCGGAATTGCCGGAAAAAGATGCCGAGGACGGATGATAGACACCGCCCAGCATGACAATCCGCACATTCGGCTTGTGTGTCAGCTTTTCAGCTACGTTCAGCGAATAACATACTGCCGTTATTGAATAATTTTCCGGAATGAGATCAACCAGATATTCGAGCGTGGTGCCGCAATCGATGAAGATCGTCTCATCCGGACGAATGTGGCGGGCCGCGTGGATGCAGGCCTCGCGCTTGGCGGTCGCATGGCTGTCGGCTTCGCGCGCGAGCTCATAGGGCGGGTCGGGTTCGATCTCGCCCGCCGGCACGATATGCCCTCCGAGAAAGGCAAACTGGCCCGGATTGTCGGCGACATCACGGCGGACCGTCATTTCCGAAACGCCGAGCAGGGCCGCAGCGTCGCGCAGATGCAGGACCCTGCGTCCGGACAACGCGTCGGTAAGTTGAATGATGCGGGCTGTTTTGCGACTGACCATGTGTTTTCGTGTGTTCGCAGCGTTCGCGACCAACGCAAGGCCCGAACAATATTTGTGAAAATTATCACAAATATTCCCTGATAGGCAAGGGGAGTCACATGATAATGAAAGGTGTGACACAATTACTGCGCGAAACGCCCCCCATAAAATGCAAGACGGCGGCCCCGCCGGACCACCGTCTTGCCACCGATCCTGGTGCGCTCGCGCCTTGATGAAGGCTGGTGTGCCAATTCAACCTGCGATCGGCGCAGTTCGTTCCGCAAGCCAGCGCCATGTCTCCCCATCGAGCAGGCCATCCATCTCGCGTGCAACGCGGTTGTGGTAGGCGTCGATCCATCGCCGTTCCGCTTGCGTCAGCAGACCGATGTCGGCCAGCCGCAAATCGATGGGTACGAGGGTCAGGCTGCGGAAGCTCCGGAAGCCATCGCCGTCATCCACCACCTCCACCTGGTTCTCGATGCGGATGCCATAGGCTCCGGCCTTGTAATAGCCGGGCTCGATGGTCGTCACCATGCCGGGCTTCAGCTCGATCTCATTGACGCGACGATCGAAGCGCTGCGGCTGCTCGTGAACCGAAAGAAAATGCCCGACGCCGTGGCCGGTGCCGTGATCATAATCGAGCCCCAGATCCCAGAGCGGACGCCGGGCGAAGGCGTCGAGCTGGTGTCCGTAGGTTCCCTTCGGAAACTTCAGCGATACCATCGAAATCAGTCCTTTGAGGACGGCTGTATAGGCGCGCCGGATCTCCTCATCGACCGCACCGATCGCCGTCGTCCGCGTGGCATCGGTGGTGCCCGTCAGATACTGTCCACCGGAATCGAGCAGGTAGACGCCGCCCTTGCGGATCAAGCCGTTGCTCTTCTCGGTGGCTGCATAGTGGCACATCGCGGCGTGGCCGGCGGCTGCCGAGATCGAGCGGAAACTCGGCTCGACGAAGCTCTCGGCCATCGAGCGGTAGGCGAGGATCTGCTCTTCCGCCTCGAGTTCGGTGACCGGCTTACCGCTCGCATCTCGTTCGGCAGCGTGGCGGTCGAGCCAGGCGAAGAAGCGTATCCATGCGGCACCGTCGAGACGGTGGCAGTCACGAAAGCCTGCAAGCTCGGTGACGTTCTTATGCATCTTGGCAAGCGTGATCGGGCTTTTTGCAAGCTTTACAGTTCCACCAGCTGCGCGCGTGGCACGGGCGGCCGCCGACGGGGCGAAGCCAGGATCGATAAGCGCCGTACGCCCAGCCGTCATTGTCCGAACACGCTCAAGCAACTGTGCCGGCTCGGCAAGCGCGACTCCGTCGAGTTCGAAATCGGAAAGATCGTTCGGGAGCTTGCGATGATCGACCAGCCATTCGGTCTGGCCGGCGCGGTCGAAGATCAGGAAAGATTGCGGCATCGGGTTGAAGGCGACGTCGCGTCCACGAACGTTCAGGAACCAGGCGATATTGTCTGGCTGCGCCTCGATCAGAAGGTCTGCCCCCTGCTCCGCCAGCATTTGGGCGATGTGGCGCTTTTTCTCGGCAACGCTTTCGCCGGAATAGGCAACGGGGTAAGCCATGATCTTGCCGAGCGGCTTTTCCGGCTGATCGGTCCAGATCGCGTCGACAAGGTCTTCATCGACAGGCGTCCACAGACCACCCGCCTCTTCCACGGAACCGCCGCAATCGGCGTCCCAGGTCGAGGGCAGCAGCATGGCGTTGAAGCCCACGCGCTCGCCCTTGCGGAGATTGTTCTTCAGCCAGTCCTTCAGCGGCGCATCGTAGAAGTGCTCGATCGCGAAGGTACCGAGATCCACCTCGTCGCGCACCTGCACCTGATAACGGCCATCGACGAAGATCGCGGCACGGTCGCGCATGACGATCGCGACCCCGGCCGAGCCGGTGAAACCGGTGACGAATGCGAGGCGGGTGTCATGCGGCGCACAGTATTCGCCCTGATGTTCGTCGAAGCGCGGCACGACGTAACCGTCGAGCCCGGTTTCGGCAAGCTTGCGCCGCAGGGCGCCGATCCGGCCGGAAAAATCCGGCTTTGCTCTCGTATCCATGATGTCTTCCTATCGAGTGGAGTTTCAGACCTCGCCGATCGTCTCGGCGAAATGGCAGGCGGTCATGCCGGCACCGACTGGACGCAACGCCGGCTTTTCGCGGCGGCAGCGTTCGCTCGCGTGCGGGCAGCGTACGTGGAAGGGGCAGCCGGGCGGAATGGCGAGGGGGCTCGGCAATTCGCCGACGAGTGCCGGCGCGCGCCGTCTGGCGCTGGGATCGAGGGACGGTGCTGCGGCAAGCAGTCCCTTGGAATAGGGATGCATCGGCTTCGAAAACAGCGCTTCGGACGGTCCGATCTCGACGATCGCGCCGAGATAGATGACGGCGACGCGGTGCGAAACGTGACGTACGAGCCTAAGGTCATGCGCCACGAACAGCACCGTCAGGCCCAGCTCGTCCTGAAGCTCGATCAAGAGATTGACGACCTGCGCCTGGACCGAGACGTCGAGCGCCGAGACCAGCTCATCGGCGACAAGACACGTCGGCTCCGGCGAGAGCGCACGTGCAATGCCGATGCGCTGGCGCTGCCCGCCCGAGAATTCGTGCGGATACTTGTCTGCGGCCCCTTCCGGCAGCCGGACAAGGTCCAGCAATTCGTCGACCCGCCGGTCGATCGCAGCACCTTCGCGCATGCGATGCACGGTAATCGCCTCCCGCAGCGTATCGCGCACGGTCATGCGTGGATTGAGCGAGGTATATGGATCCTGGAACATCATCTGGACCCGCCTGTTATAGGCGCGTCGCCGTGGCCCCTTGAGACCGACGACACTTTTCCCCTCGAACAGGATGTCGCCGGCGGTCGGCCGATGGAGCCCGGCAATCAGGCGCGCCAGCGTGGACTTGCCGCAGCCGGATTCGCCGACGATCCCGAGCGTCTCGCCGGGCATCACGTCGAGGTCGACGCCATTGACCGCCGAAACGACCTGTTGCGGGCGCCGGGACAGCGTATCGGAGAGCGAACGTCGTTTCTCGAAGCGCATTGAAAGCGCGCGTAGCGACAGCAACGGGGTCGGGCCTGCTTGCATGGGCATGGTCATTGCGCCGCCTCCCGCGGACCGAAATGCGCAAGCGCATCCTGAAGATGATGACAGGCAACCTGCCTGAGCGCGCCGGCGCTCTGGAGCCGTGGCCGAATATCGGCACATTCGCCACCGGCAACGGGACACCGTGCGCTGAAGGCACAGCCGGGGGGAAGCGCGTTCAGCGCAGGCGGTGCACCAGGGATGGAGTAAAGCGGCGTCCTCGGCGCGACATCGCGCGGGATCGAGCGCAGCAGCCCCAGCGAATAGGGATGACGCGCATCGGCGATCACCTGCGCCGTCGTCCCGATCTCGCAGAGCCTGCCGCCATACATAACCGCGACGCGGTCGCAGGTTTCGGCAACGACGCCCATGTCGTGGGTGACGAGGATCACCGCCATACCGAGATCGCGGCTCAGCGACTGGATCAGTCGCAAGATCTGATCCTGAATCGTTACGTCGAGCGCGGTGGTCGGCTCATCCGCGAGCAGCAGCTTCGGGTTGGAGGCAAGCGCGATCGCGATCATCACCCGCTGCCGCATCCCGCCGGAAAACTCGTGGGGGAAATCGTCGAGGCGATTGCGTGCAGCAGGGATGCCGACGAGATCGAGCAGTTCGATCGCGCGCGCCTTCCTCGCCTTGGCGTCGAGATCCGTGTGAGCGACGAGGTTCTCCGAGATCTGCAGGCCGACTGTCAGCAGCGGATTGAGCGACGACATCGGCTCCTGGAAGATCATCGCGATCTCGCGGCCGCGGATGCGGCGAAGCCGGACCTCGTCCAGCGGAACAAGGTCCTGGCCATTCCAGAGGATCTCGCCGGCGACGCGCCCGCGCGGCCGGATGATGCCGAGGATCGAGCGCAGCGTGATGCTCTTGCCCGAGCCCGACTCGCCAACAAGACCAAGGATCTCGCCGTGGCCCACCTGGAACGAAACGTCATCGACGGCGACCAGCGGCCGTTCATGCGTGCCGAACTCGGTGCGAAGGTGCCTGACGTCGAGTACGGTCGCTTTTTCTTCGGTTTTCATCTCAACGCCCCTTCGGTCGAAGCAGGTCGGCAAGCGCGTCGCCGACGAGGCTGAAGCCGAGCCCGGTCAGAACGATGGCGATGCCTGGCATCAGGCTCATCCACCAGGCCGTCAGCAGGAAGTTGCGGCCTTCGGCGATCAATACGCCCCATTCGGCCGCCGGCGGCTGCGCGCCGAGGCCGAGATAGCCGAGCGACGAACCGAGCAGGATCGCGAGCGCCATGTCGGTCATCCAGTAGACGAGGATCGGCGAAATCGCATTCGGCAAGAGATGGCGGAAGATGATGCGGCGATCGGAATAGCCGAGTACGCGGCCGGCAGCGGCATAGTCGTTGGCCTTCTGCGCCATGATTTCGGCGCGGGTCAACCGGGCGTAATAGACCCAGTTCACCGCGGTGATCGCCACATACATGTTGACGAGGCCGGGGCCGAGGACTGCGACGATGGCGATCACCAGCACCAGGAAGGGAAAGGTGATGATCGCATCGACGCAGCGGCCGAAGATCGCATCGGCTATGCCGCCGTAGTAGCCGACGAAGGCGCCGACGGTGAGGCCGATCAGCAGCGCGAAGATCGTCGCGAAGAAGGCCATCTGCATATCGACGCGATAGGCCCAGATCACCCGAGACAGGACATCTCGGCCGAAATTGTCTGTGCCGAAGGGGTGCGCAAGGCTCGGCCCCTGCTGGATCGCCTGGAGATCGAAGGCCAGCGGATCGTAAGGCGCAAAAGCTTGCGGAAACAGCGCTAGCGCTAGCGACAGGCCGAGGATGGCGATGCCGACGACGAATGACGGGCGGGTAAAGGCGCGGGCGAGAAAGGCCTGCAGACGTCCCCGCGTCCGCGCATGGGATTGGGTCAATACCGTCATGATTGGCGAAGCCTCGGATCGAGCCAGGATTGCACGACGTCCGTCAGCAGGAAGACGACGGAGACGAGCACGGCGAAGGTGAGCGTCAGGCCCTGGATCAGCGGATAGTCGCGGGCGAAGATCGCCTCCAGCATCAGCCGGCCGACGCCGGGAATAGCAAAGACCGTCTCGGTCACCAGCGTGCCGCTCATCAGGTTGCCGATCGACAGGCCGAGCAGCGTTACGGTGGAGACGAGCGCATTGCGCAGCACATGCCGGGTCATGATGATGCGCGGCGAAAGCCCCTTGGCGCGGGCGAACTGCACATAGTCGGCATCGAGCACCTCGATCAGCGAGGCCCGGAGATTGCGCAGGATGATCGCGGAGGTATAGAGCGCGACGCTCAAGGCCGGCAGGATGAGATGATAGAGGTTCGCGAGAAAGGTCTTGCCATAGCCGCCAACCGGAAACCAGCGCAGTTGCGCTGCCAGTACGGTCAGCAACAGGAGCCCGATATAGAAGACGGGCATGGAAAGGCCGACCTGAAAGACCCCGCGGATCGCGACATCGACCGAACTGTTGACACGCGACGCCGCGAGGAAGGCGAGCGGCCCGGCGAGAAAGACGGCGAGCACGACCGAATAGAGCGCCAGGAAGATCGTCGTTGGCAGTCGATCGAGAATGATCTCCGTCACCGGCGCTTTCAGCATGATCGAGCGACCGAGATCGCCAGTCAGCGTGTTTTTGACGAAGACGAGGAACTGAATCGGCAAGGGCTGGTCGAGACCGAGATTGTGCCGGATCTGTTCGAGTTGGGCATCGGTCGCTTTGGCCTCTGCCATGGCGATCGCCGGATCGCCCGGCAAGAGGCGCACGAGCAGGAAAATGAAGATCATCACCAACAGGAAGGTGGGGATGATCTGCAGCAGCCGCGCCAAGAGATAGGAAAGTGAGGGCATGGTTCCACCTTCAACGGAGAACCGGGCAAATATCGCCCGGCTCTCGCGGTTCGCTCCGTTATCAGTCGGCGCGCCAGGCTTCCGAGAAGTCGTTGGCGCCGAGCGGCGTCTGCACGTAGCCTTCGATCGACTTGGAGACCGCGACGGCGAACGGCGTCTCGAACAGGAAGAGCAACGGCGCTTCCGCCGCGTAGATCTCCTGCATGCGCTTGTATTCGTCCTTGCGCCTGGCCGGGTCGATCTCGACGTTGGAGGCCTCGAACAGCGTATTGAATTCCTGGTTGTTCCAGCCGGTGCCGACAGCCTGGCGCTGCTTGTAGTAACCGAGCCATCCGGTCACCTGGGCCGGGTCGTTGACGTCGTTCGCCCAGCCATAGGTGTGGATGTCGAAATCACCGGAGCGGTTCTTCTCGCCGCGGGTCGGATTGTCGACCTGCTCGACCTTGAGGTTGACGCCAAGCGGCGCCCACATCTGCTGAAGGGCTGTAAACAGCGTCGCATCGTCGGCGCTGCCGGCAAGCGTCGTGAACTTCACGTCAAAGCCGCCGCTGAGGCCGGCTTCGGATAGCAACTGCTTGGCCTTTTCCGGATCGTAGGGATAGAGCGGCGCGGGGCCATAGTGAAGCTGCGTCGCCGCCGACATCAGCGAGGTCATCGGCTTGCCGGTGTCGAAGGTAACGAGCTTGATCAGCACGTTCTTGTCGGTCGCGTAGTTCAGCGCCTGACGCACCTTGATATCGGCAAGCGGGTTCTTCGAGCCGTCTTTCTTCGTTTCGCGCGTGTTGATCGGCGCGTAGACGATCCGGGTCGAGGGAAAGAGCTCCATCTTCAGGTTCGGATCGACGCTGAGCTCGCCGACGCGAGCGAAGGGGATGAACTCGGCAGCGTCGACTTCGCCGGCCTGGAGCTTGAGGATGCGGGTGGCGTCGTCGGGAATGACGACGAATTCCACCTGGTCGAGGTAGGGCAGCGGTTTGCCGTCTTCTCCCTGACGCCAGTAGTTCGGGTTGCGGACGAAGGTCATGCTCGTGCCCTGCACGTGGCTCTTCATGACGAAGGGGCCGGACGTTACCGGGCCGGCAGCAAAGAAGGCGCGCGCCTTCTCCTGATCCGTTGCGCCGGCTGCTTTTTCGAAGGCTGCCTTCGGGACGATACCGGTGTTGAAGGTTGCAAGGATCGAAATGATCGTCGGGTCGGGGTTCTTGAGCGAGACGGTGATCTTGTTGCCATCTGCGGTGACCTTGTCGACAGCGCCCAGCAGTCCTGCCCAGGGACCGAGATCCGGATTGCGCGCACGATCGAGCGAGAAGACGACGTCGGCGCCGGTCAGTTCCGAGCCGTCGGAAAATTTGAGACCGCTTCTCAGCGTCAACGTGATGGTCTTGCCGTCAGCCGAAACCTCGTGTGCCTCGGCAAGCCCCGGCACGATCGAGCCGTCAGGACCGTTGCGCAGCAGCGTTTCATAGAGGCCGTTCACCATCCAGAGGTCCGGATTGCGATCCGCATAAACAGGGTCGATGACGGTCGAGTCGTCGTAGCGCGCGAAGGTCATCGCACCGCCGCGTTCGATCGCAAATGCCGAAGTGGCTGCAAGCAGCCCGAGCGTCGCACTGAGCAGGATAGGCAATATACGTTTCATCTCACTCCTCCTTTTTTGACCGCAGACAGCATCGATCGCGCGCCGAACACGTTAATTGGATATTGGATCCAATTTTTCTCGGTGTTTTTCGTCGCCGACGGATTGCCGCGAAGATGTTCTTGTAGTTCCCCTTTTCAAGAAGGCAGGCATCCGATGTGATCGGCTTGCCGAACCAGCTTTAGCTGGACTAAAGTACATCGATAGACGTGAGTCAAGCGGAAAGAAAATCATGCCCCTGAAGATCGACGAGGCGCCCGAAGCTGCCGAAAGCGCCTCCCTCCCGGAAACTGCGACGCCCGCCTCGCTCGGGCAAATGCTCAGGGCGCGCCGCAAGGAAATCGGCAAGACGATGAAGGACGTGGCACGCGAAGCCGGTCTGACGGAAGGCTTCATCAGCCAGATCGAGCGCGGCATCTCCACGCCGTCGCTGATCTCGCTCTACAATGTCGCCAACGCGCTCGGCACCAGCGTCGACACCTTCCTGTCGCAGCCGCCGCAGCATGGGCATTCGATGGTCTCGCACGCCGGCGAGCGCCCCGGCTACAATGTCGAAACCAAGGAGCGCGTCTACGAACTGATCGAGCGCGGCTTTCCGGGCGCAGCGCTCAACGGCTGCATCACCCATATGCCCAAGGGTTATGCGTCGGAACTCACCAGCCACGAGGGCGAGGATTTCCTCTATCTGATCGAGGGCGAAATGCTCTACGAGATCGACGGCAAGGAATATCTGCTGAAGGCCGGCGACACCCTGCACTTCCCCGCCTCGCTGCCGCATCGCGCCCGCAATGTCGGCGCGGGACCGGCCCGCGAACTCTGGGTCGGCACCACCCGGATCATCAAGGAAGACTGAACCGGCGGAACTATCCAAAGGACTGGGCCGAAAGGTACGGGCCGCACAAGGCGGCCCGCAAGGTCAGGCTTCACTGCTTGCGCGGCCAGGTATCAGCCAGACGGTAGCCGGCCGGCCACGGATCTGCCGGATCGAGCATCACCTGGTGCGTGCCGGTGATCCAGGCGCGACCGGAGATTTCAGGCACGATCGCCGGGCGTCCCCCGACCGTCGTTTCGCCGACGATGCGGCAATTGAAGGTCGAATCGATGATGGAGTGGCCGCTGAAGCGCTGACCGACCTTCATCACGCCGCGGGCATGGAGCACCGCCATGCGCGCCGAGCAACCGGTCCCAGTCGGAGAACGGTCGAGCTTGGCCGGCTGGATGACGACCGTGTTGCGGCCATGCAGAATGCCGTCCTTCTCCTCGACCGGCAGCGTCAGTTGGCAGAAGGAGATATGGTCCCATTCCGGGTTTTCCGGGTGGGAGAAGCCGAGCTGTTCGTTGGCCGCGCGGGTGATCTTGATGCCGGTTTCAGCCAGTTCCCGCGCCTCGTCCGGCGTCACCGAGAAACCGAGCGCACGTGCGTCGGTGATGACGAAGCTGTCGCCGCCATAAGCGGTATCGACCGTCAGTGTGCCCAGGCCCTCGACTTCGAGCTTGGCGTCCAACTTGTCGGCAAAGGACGGGACGTTGGTGACGGTGATGCGCTCGGCCTTGCCGTTGCGGCACTCCGCAACGACGTTCACCAGGCCGCCGGGCGCCTCAAGCACCATGCGGGTCTCCGGCTCCTGCATCGGCACAATGCCGCTGTCGAGCAGCACGGTGGAAACGCAGATCGAGTTGGAGCCGGACATCGGCGGCGTATCCTCCGGTTCCATGATGATGAAGCCCATCGTCGCGCGCGGGTCCTTCGGCGGCACAAGCAGGTTGATGTGGCGGAAGACGCCGCCGCGCGGCTCGTTCAGCACGAAATTGCGCAGCGTCTGGTCTTCGGCAATGAAGCGGCGCTGTTCCCAGAGCGTGTTTCCGGGCGGCGGCGCGACGCCGCCGACGATGACGTCGCCGACTTCCCCTTCCGCGTGGCAGGAAACGATGTGAACGACCTTGCTGCTGCGCATGCCCCTTCTCCTTCCGTGCTGGTGGACGGGCGCCACCCGGGCGCGCCTTTCACGTCGGCCGCCCCTGTTTTGCCGGGTGGCGCGATAGCGCTGACCCGATAAGACGACTCTTAGAAATATTGGATCCAATATACAATCCGAAAAATGTTTGAAGCTGTGCCTGGTCGTGAAGAACTTGCAAGCGCGCCGCGATCGGCTTGCCGACGGGCTTGTCGCGAAAACGTCGAAATAGCTGCGCGTCGACGTCTATTGGCGAGGTTGAGGCCCGCCCTTGAGCGCGCCGCAATCTCTCGGATCACATGAAACCCGGATTGCGGGGCAGATAACACGGCCAGTCGCCATAGCCAGGTGACGCCATCAGCAGCATCGGAAAGGTGATCCGCATGCCCTGATCGACCGCAAGGCTCAAGGCGCCGTCGCATGTCCCCGGCAGGAAGGCCGAGATCTTCTCAGACGTGCCCGCAGCGGCCAATCGCAGCGCGGCCGCGAAGGCAGCTTGAACATGGTCGGGCCGCATGACTGCGAGCGGACCGATGTGCCCGCTGGAACCGATATAGCCGTATCCGACCGCATCGCTGCCGGCGTAAAACAGAAACCCTCGGGTCGCCGGATCGCCGAGCAGGTAGCGGTGATGCTTCTCCCGCGATACGCCGATGGCGCAGCGATCGATCGCCGCCAGCGTCTCCATGGTCGCCGCATCGGCATCGATCGGCACAGCGCGCAGGACCACCTGCGGCGACATCCGCATCGCCTCACGACTGGCGTCAAAAAAATAGATCGGCGTGCGAGGAAAGAAGCCGTGCCGCATGTAGAGCCCCTGCGACGCCCGATTGAAGGTGAAGGTAATCAGCGCCTTGTGGACTGCGCCTGACTTGCGCGCATGCTCCAGGGTTCGTTCCAGCAGCGCATTTCCGATGCCCCGACCCTGTTGAGCGGGATCGACGAACAACTGGGCGAGAAACCAGAGATCCCCGCAAGTCCAACTCCAGGCGGATCCGACGATGCCTCCGCCCTCTTCGGCAACCCAGAGGCCGTCCGGATCGTCCTTGAGACAGAAAAGCTGAAAACTCGGAGGGCTTGCCGTCGCCATCGGCCCGAAGCCATGGCGAATGGTAAGGTCGTTGATGCTTGAGACGACCAGTGCATCGGTCGCAGCCAAATCGTCGGCTTGAGCGCGCCTGTAAACGAGCGACATTGGTAACACCACGAAAGGTTTCCAAGGCAATGCTGGCCTTTGCAGGCTCAACCATATCACGCCTCGTTACTCCGCTTCATCAGAGACCTTTCGTCCGCAAGGCGATTTGCGGCTCCCGTGACGAGGTCGCCGCGCCTTGTTTCCAAAGCTCTGTTGCCCGGCGCCCGGATTGGACCTATGACCATGGACCAACAGCGCGAAAACGCTTCCGAATTCGCCAGGCCGCAGGGTTTGGCCAGCAGGGTTTGAACAGGATGAAACTCGACGCCGTCGATGTCAGGCAAGCCGCCTCAGCGGCCGATATCGTCTATGAGGCCTTGCGCAAGGCGATCATCGAAGGCGACCTCGCCGAGGGCGAGAACCTGCGCCAGGACCACATCGCCCAGATGTTCAACACCAGCCGCATTCCGGTGCGCGAGGCGCTTTCGCGCCTTGAGCAGCATGGGCTGATCACCACGGAGCGCTACAAGGGCGCGGTCGTCGCCGGGCTTTCGATCGAGGAAATCGAGGAAATTTTCGAGTTCCGCGCGCTGATCGAGGCCGAAGTCATTCGTCTCGCCGTGCCCAATCTCGACCGCCGCACGCTGGAACTTGCACGTCAGCATTGCGAGGAGTTCGAGCGCGAGGAAAATTCCGACCGGTGGGGCGAGATCAATCGCAACTTCCACTACAGCCTCTATGAGGCAGCGCGCCGCCCCTATTACCTGCAGATCGTCCGCGCTTCGCTCGATCGCATCGATCGCTACCTTCGTGCGCAGCTGACGCTGACCTCAGGCGTTGCCCGGGCGCGTCGCGAGCACAAGGCGATTCTGGATGCCTGTATCGCGCGCGACGCCGAGCGCGCCTGCGAGCTCACGCGCGACCATATCCTCGACGCCGGCCGTTCGTTGACGATCTTCCTCAGGGAACAAAGGGGTTAGCCTCGACGCTTCGTCGTTCGATGTCATAATAGTTTGATTTACATATCGTTTTATCCTGTTTCATTCCGGATCGACATTTGACCCTTCACACCAGGATACCCGCGGAAATTGCGCTGAGCCTTGACCTCTCCTCAGTTGACAAGCGGCCAGGAAGCCTGAAAAGTGAAGCCCCTATCGAGACCGGCAGCGTTGGGAGGACTTGATGTCTGTGCGCGCGTTTTTCGGCCTTTCCACCCTTTTCCTGTCCATTCTGAGCACGGGCGTCCCCGCTTTCTCCGCGGAGACCAGCCGCCAGGTCGAGATAACGCAGGATGGCGATTATTTCGGTTTCGACCTCAGGACCGAGCAGAACGTCTCGCTCGACGAGTGCCAGCAGACCTGCATCGCGGACCAGTCCTGCCGCGCCTTCACTTACAATCCCAAGGTGAAGTGGTGCTTTCTCAAGTCCGACTACAACCAGCTGAATTTTTTCCCGGGCGCGATCGCCGGCAAGATCGTGCAGCCGCAGGCCGTCGAAGCGGATATCGGCGCACCGCCGCGCCTCAAATTCCTGTCGGACCAGATCCTGCAGGATGCCCGTAATACCAAGGCCAATCTCGCGCTGGCCGACGACCAGCAAGGCTTGGGCGTCAATACGCTCATCGACATGGCCCGTGGCCAGGCCGGCATGGGCAACATCGAAAATGCACTGAAGGCCTTCCAGGGCGCCCTGGCGATCACACCCGACGACGCCGAGCTTTGGCTGGAAGCGGCACGCACAGCAAACCGCATCACCAACAACTCGGCCGTATCGATGCAGGCGGCGATCGCGGCGATCAACGGTTATGAGCTGACCCGTACCACCGAGAGCCGCGCCCATGCGCTCGCCGTCATGGCGAAATCGCTCGAGGGCGCTGAAAATTACCGCGCCGCATTGGACGCCTACAAGGCGAGCCTGGAACTGGTGAAGGCGAAATCGGTCGAGGCCGCCTATCTCGATCTCAAGCAGCGCAAGGGTTTCCGCGTCGTCGAGCATACGATTGATTCCGACGCGGCCACGCCGCGTGCCTGCGTGCAGTTCTCAGAGCAGCTTTTGAAGAGCGGCGCAGACTACGCCTCCTTCGTGACCGTCAATGGTGCTGCGCCCAAGGCGCTCGAAGCCAAGGGCGACCAGATCTGCATCGAAGGCCTTTCGCATGGCGAACGTTACAAGCTGACGCTCCGCACCGGCCTGCCCTCCACCGTCGACGAGGTGCTCGAGGCGCCCGTTACCCTCGACATCTATGTCGCCGACCGTGCCCAGATGGTCCGCTTCACCGGCGACAGTTTCGTGCTGCCGTCGACCGCGCGCCGCGGCATCCCGATCGTCTCCGTCAACACCGACAGCGCCAAGCTGAAACTCTACCGCGTTGGCGACCGCAGCATCGCCCAGGTGCTGCAGAGCTCACAGTTCCTGACCCAGCTCGACGGCTACAGTGCCCAGCGCATCGAAGACGAGAGCGGCGAGCTCGTCTGGCAGGGCACGATCGACATCGAGCGCAACGTCAACAAGGAAGTCGTCACCAGCTTCCCGGTCGATGAGGCGCTCCCCGAGCGCAAGCCCGGCGTCTATGTCCTCACCGCCGCCCCGACCACCGGCATGAGCCAGGAGTGGGATGCGCGCGCGACGCAATGGTTCGTCGTCTCCGATATCGGCATTTCCACCTATGCAGGCACCGACGGTTTGAACGTCTTCGTGCGCTCGCTTGCCACTGCCGAGCCGATCGAAGGCGTCGAACTGCAGCTCGTCGCCAAGAACAATGAGATCCTCGGCACCGCTCTGAGCGATGGCGACGGCCGCGTCACCTTCACGGCGGGCCTGATCCGTGGCACCGCCGGACTGACGCCGGCGGTCATCACCGCGAAGAAGGGTGAGGACGACTACGTCTTCCTCGACATGAGCCGCGCCGGCTTCGACCTTTCCGATCGTGGCGTCACCGGCCGCGCGGCCCCCGGCGCCATCGATATTCTCGCCTGGACCGAGCGTGGCATCTACCGCGCCGGCGAGACGGTACATGCCGCAGCGCTTGCCCGCGACGTCGACGGCATGGCGATCGAAAACCTGCCGCTGACCTTCGTCTTCCTCCGGCCGGATGGCGTCGAATATCGGCGCATGACCAGCGCCGGCGGCAAGCTCGGCGGCCATACGCTCGACCTCGACGTTCAGGCAAACGCCATGCGCGGCACCTGGACAATGCAGATCTTCACCGACCCGAAGTCGCCTGCGATCGGCGAGAAGCAGTTTCTGGTCGATGACTTCGTGCCGGATCGAACCGAATTCGACCTGACCAGCGACGCCAAGGAAATCGCCGTCGGCGAAACGGCAAGTGTGGCGGTCGACGGGCGCTATCTCTATGGCGCGCCGGCTGCCGGTCTCGAGCTCGAAGGCGAAGTGACGATCAGGCCGACGCGCGAAAGCACTGCCTTCAAAGGCTACTCCTTCGGTCTCGCCGATGAAGAGGCGAGCGAAGACACGCGCCTGCCGCTTGAGGAACTCTCGCCGCTCGACGAGGAAGGCAAATCCACCTTCGACGTCCTGCTCGATGAAGTGCCCTCAACCACGCAGTTGCTCGACGCCACCGTCACCGTCCGCATGCGCGAAGCCGGCGGCCGTGCCGTTGAGCGCTCGTTGAAGCTGCCCGTGCGCGCCGAAGGCCCGATGCTCGGCATCAAGCCGGAATTCGAAGGCGAACTCGCCGAGAATTCCGTCGGCAAGTTCCGCGTGATCGCCGTCGATCCCTCGGGCACCAAGGTCGCGATGCCCGGGCTCCTGTGGAAGCTGATCAGCGTCGAACGGGACTATCACTGGTACCGCGACGGCAGCGCCTGGAAATACGAACCGGTCGTCACCACCAGGCAGGTGGCCAACGGCAGTGTCGACCTGACGGAAGACGGCGGTGAGATCGCCGTTCCTGTTGGTTGGGGACGCTATCGCCTGGAAGTCGAGACCGCCTCGATCGACGGTCCGACCTCGAGCGTCGAATTTGACGCCGGCTGGTATGTCGCGGCCACCTCGACCGAAACGCCCGACGGTCTGGAAATCGCGCTCGACAAGGAGAAATATGCGGTCGGCGACACGGCCAAGCTTAAGGTCTCGCCGCGCTTCGCCGGCGAATTGCTGGTGACCGTCGGCACCGAGAACCTGATCACGACGCAGACCGCCTCGATCGCCGCAGAAGGCGGCGAGGTCGAACTGCCGGTCACCGATGCCTGGGGCGCCGGCGCCTATGTCACGGCCACGCTCTACCGGCCGGGCGATGCCCAGGAGAGCCGCATGCCGATGCGTGCCATCGGCATCAAATGGCTGTCGGTCGATCCGGCCGAGCGCAAACTCGCCGTCACCCTCGGTGCGCCAGAGAAGATGGAGCCCCGCAAACCACTCGACATCAGCCTGAAGGTCGCCGGTGCCGGTGCCGACGAGGAAGCCTATGTGACGGTGGCCGCCGTCGACGTCGGCATTCTCAACCTCACCCGCTACGAGGCACCGGATCCGGAAGCCTGGTACTTCGGCCAGAGGCAGCTCGGTCTCGAAATCCGCGACCTCTACGGCCGCCTGATCGACGGCTCGCTTGGCGCCACTGGAAAACTGCGCACCGGCGGCGACGGCGGCCAGGTCGCCCTTCAGGGCAGCCCGCCCACGGAAAAGCTGGTCGCCTTCTTCGAAGGTCCGCTGCAGCTCGATGGCGACGGCAAGGCGACCGTCAGCTTCGATATCCCCCAGTTCAACGGCACGGCACGGCTGATGGCCGTCGCCTGGACAAAATCCGGTGTCGGCCACGCCACCCGCGACGTGGTGATCCGCGATCCGGTTGTCGTCACCGCCAGTCTGCCGAAGTTCCTGGCGCCCGGAGACCGGTCGGAGCTGAGGCTCGACATCGCCAATACCGACGCGCCGGCCGGCGAATACCAGATCCAGGTAACGACCAGCGGCCCGGCGACCGTCGAACAACCGGGCGCAGGCAGCACGGTAACCCTGGAACAGGGCGGCCGCTCGGCGGTAACCTTGCCCGTGGTGGGACAATATCCCGGCAATGGCATCGTCACCGTGACGCTCACCGGCTCCAACGGCCTTTCCCTCGAACAGTCGCTCGATCTGCTCGTGCGTCCGGCGACCTTGCCGGTTACCCAGCGGCAGGTGGTCGCGATCGCGCCCGGAAGCAGCCTGACGGTCGACGGGCAGTTGCTCGCCGACAGCATCCTGCAGGGCGCCTCGGTCAACCTCAGCGTCACCCGTTCCGCCGCCTTCGACATGCCGGCGCTGCTGATGACGCTCGATCGCTACCCCTATGGCTGCGCCGAGCAGACCACGAGCCGTGCACTGCCGCTGCTCTATCTCAGCGAACTCGCGAAACAGTCCGGCCTCGCCGATGACGAAGGCGTGACGAAACGGGTGCAGGAGGCCATCTATCGCGTTCTCTCCTACCAGTCCTCGTCGGGCAGCTTCGGTCTGTGGGGTCCGGGCTACGGCGACCTCTGGCTCGATGCCTATGTCACCGACTTCCTGACCCGCGCCCGCGAACAGAAATACGACGTGCCTGAGGCCGCGATGGTCCAGGCGCTCGAAAACCTGCAGAACGGCGTCAGCTACGACACCAATGCCAAGGATCGCGGCAACGAGATTGCCTATGCGCTCTATGTGCTCGCCCGCAATCGCAAGGCGGCGATCAACGATCTGCGTTACTACGCCAACACGCTGATCGACGACTTCCCGACGCCGCTTGCGAAGGCACATATCGCCGCAGCGCTGGCGCTCTATGGCGACGCTCAAGGGTCGCAGGACACCTTTGCCAAGGCGGCGAACATGTCGACGGGCCTCGTCAATGTCAGCCTGTCGCGCTCCGACTACGGCTCGTCGCTGCGTGACAACGCGGCCGTGCTGGCGCTGGCGGCTGAAAGCCGCCCGGTCCCGCCGATCGTTCCTGAGCTGTCGAAGATCGTCGCGCGCGAATGGGAGCAGAAGACCTATACCAGCACCCAGGAACAGGCCTGGATGCTGCTTGCCGCCCGCGCCATCCAGAACGGCGACGAGGACATGGCGCTTGAGGTCAACGGCGCGTCGAAGACCGGCAGCTATGCCGCCCAGATGACCGGCGATGCGCTGACCACCCATCCGGTTGTGATCCGCAACCAGGGCGCCGATCCGGTGTCGGCCGTGGTCACCACGGTCGCCGCACCCGCCCAACCGCTCTCGGCCGGCGGCGACGGTTTCACCATCGAGCGCACCTACTACACGCTCGACGGAGCCGAGGCCAACGTCATGGAAGCGAGACAGAACGAGCGCTACGTCGTCGTGCTCAAGATGACGGAGACCAACGACTGGCCGTCGCGGGTGCTCGTCACCGACCTGTTGCCGGCCGGCTTCCAGATCGACAATCCGAGCCTCGTCGACAGCGCCCAGCTCAGCAACTTCGAATGGCTCGGCGAAATTACCGCGACCCACACGGAGTTCCGCAACGACCGCTTCGTCGCGGCGATCGACCGGAGCACCGGATCCGCGCGTGATGTCACGCTCGCCTATGTGGTGCGCGCCGTGACCCCGGGCGTCTACGACCATCCGGCGGCCACCGTCGAGGATATGTACCGGCCGCAGCTCTCGGCCCGCACCGCGACGGGGCGCATGGAGGTGCTGGCGGCGCAATAGGCCAGATCATGTCGATTGGGCGCAAACTGCTGATCGCCTTGCCCGTCTGCCTGCTGCTGACGGGGCTGACGGGCTTTGCGATCGAGAAGGCCGACCAAGCCTTCCCGCCACCGCTCGACGAGGCTGATGTCGTCTCGCGCGAGGTGGACGATGCCAATGGACAACTGCTGCGCGCCTTCGCAACGCCGCAGGGTCTCTGGCGGCTGAAGACGACAGTCGACGATGTCGATCCGCAGTTCCTGAAGATGCTGATCGCCTACGAAGACCAGCGCTTCCGGGAGCATTCGGGCGTCGACCTGCTGGCCCTCGGCCGCGCCGCGCTTCAGTTCGTCAGCAATGGCCGGATCGTCTCGGGCGCCTCGACCCTGTCGATGCAGGTCGCACGGCTGATCGAGCCGCGGCAGCAGCGTTCCATCACGGCAAAGCTCTTGCAGATCGCCCGCGCCATCCAGATCGAAAGGCGCCTCTCGAAGGACCAGATCCTCAACCTTTACCTGACCCACGCGCCCTATGGCGGAAACATCGAAGGCGTGCGCGCCGCAAGCCTCGCCTGGCTCGGCAAGGAGCCGAAGCGGCTGACGGCCGGTGAAGCGGCCCTGCTCGTCGCCTTGCCGCAATTGCCGGAAAAGCGTCGGCCGGATCGCAACCACGCCGCGGCCGTCGCTGCCCGCGAGCGTGTGCTGACGCGTCTCGCCGTCGCTGACGTCATTGGAGGCGGCGAGGCCGAACGCGCAATCGCGACATCTGTCCCCTCGCGCCGCCTGCAGCTTCCGTCCTATGCGGCCCATCTCGCCGAGCGGGCGTTACGCAAGGACCCGCAGGCGATCCGGCACCAGACCACCTTGCGCCTTGCCGTTCAACGCAGCCTCGAAGCCGTCGCGCGGGATGGCGCCGCCAAGCTGGGGCCGAAGGTTTCGGTTGCCATGGTGATGGCCGACGCGAAGACCGGCGAGATCGTCGCTTCGGTCGGATCGGCCGACTATTTCGATGCGAGCCGTTCCGGCTGGATCGACATGACCCGCATTACGCGGTCGCCCGGTTCCACCCTCAAGCCCTTTATTTACGGCCTCGCCTTCGAAGAAGGACTGGTCAGCCAGGAGACGATCATCGAGGACCGTCCTGCGGATTTCTTCGGCTATCGCCCCCGCAACTTCGACATGAGCTATCAGGGCGATGTCAGCGTGCGCGAGGCGCTGCAATTGTCTTTGAACGTTCCGGCGATCCGGCTTCTCGACGCGGTCGGCCCGGCGGAACTGATGATGCGCTTCCGCCGCGGAGAGGTGAAGCCGGCGTTACCGGCCGGCGAAGCGCCGGGGCTTGCCATCGGCCTTGGCGGTGTCGGGCTTTCGCTGCGCGATCTCGTGCAGCTCTATGCCGCGCTTGCCAATCGCGGCTTCCCTCTCCGGCTCGGCGACGGCGTCGATGGCAAGGCCGGCCTGATCGAAGCGGAGCCGCTGCTTTCTCCCGTTGCCGTCTGGAACGTCTCCGATGCGCTCTCGGGCGTATTGCCGCCGACGGGCAGCCGTCAGCGCGGTATCGCCTACAAGACCGGCACCAGCTACGGCTACCGCGATGCCTGGTCGGTGGGCTACGACGGGCGCCATGTGCTCGGCGTCTGGGTTGGCCGTCCGGACAATGGCGCCGTGCCGGGCCTCACCGGCTATGGCAGCGCCGCCCCGATTCTCTTCGAAGGTTTCGCCAAGTCCGGCTTCGGCATCACGCCGCTGCCGGATGCGCCAGCGGGCGCGATCCGCATTTCGCAGGCTGAACTGCCGATCAGCCAACGCCGCTTCTCGCTGACCGCAAGCGGCCTCGTCAACGCTTCGGCGCGCGAGCCGGCACCGCAGATCGTCTTTCCGCCGGAAGGTGCGCGTGTCGAGCTCGGGATGGATCACCAGGCGATTTCGCCGCTGACGCTCAAGCTGCAAGGCGGCCGAGCGCCATTTCGCTGGCTCGCCAATGGCCGGCCGCTGCCGGAGCTGACACGCCGACGGATTACCCAATGGCAGCCCGACGGGGTCGGCTATTCGACGCTGACCGTCATCGACGCGGTCGGCCGCGCCGCCAGCGTACGCGTCTTCATCGAATAGCGGCGCTCCGTTCACGGGCGCGATCGTCGGGCTTTGCGACGAGCACCGCCTCGATTTCATCCCTTAACCGCGCCGCATCGAGCGGCTTGTGCAGCAGACGGTAGCCGCTCGCGCTCGCTTCCCGCAGCCGGGCCGCAGACGTGTCGCCGGAGAGGATCAGCGCCGGTACGTCCCGTCCGAGATAGCGATTGACGTCACGCACGGCACCGATCCCCGTCTGCCCGTTTTCGAGCCGATAGTCGGTGAGGATGAGGTCGACCGGCGCTTCTCCCCGGCTTGAGGCTCTCCTATGCTCGTGGCAGGCGGCCGCCGCGGATCGGCCGGCGTAAACCCGATAACCGAGTGTCCTGAGAAGCAAAGCCGTCGCATCCAGCGCATCCCGCTCGTCATCAATGACGATGATGCCGCCGTGTTGTGTCGCTGTGGCTGGATCCGCACGATCGCTCTGCGGCCGCGGGATCGACGCCGCCACCGGCAAGGTGACGGAGAACATCGAACCGCGACCTTCCTTCGAGACCACCTTGACCCGATGCCCGAGCAGTGCCGCAGTCCGCCGCACAATCGCGAGCCCGAGGCCGAGCCCTTGAGCCCGGTCACGGGCGGAATTCGCGAGTTGAACGAATTCTTCGAAGATCGCGTCCTGCGCCGCCGCGGGGATGCCCAAACCCGTGTCCCAGACCTGGATTTCGACCGCAGCGCCGTGGCGCCTGCAGCCGAGCAGGACCGTGCCGGTCCGCGTATAACGAAAGGCGTTGGAAATCAGATTGTCGAGAATCCGCTTCAGCATCATCGGATCCGTATCGACCCAGACATCCGTCATCACGACACGCCAGTCCACCCCCTGCCCGCCCGCAATACCTGCGTATTCCGCCCTGAGATCGGAAAACAAGCGCCGCAGGCCGACAGGTTCCCGCGCCACGGTGACGACACCGGCGTCGAGCTTGGAAATATCGAGCAGGGCGTCGAGCAGGCCGCTCAAGTTGCCGATGACCGAACGCGCGCGGTCGGCGAGATCGCGCGCGCTTTTCGCCGGCACGTCGCCGTTGCGCCCGAGCGCGCCAAGCGTCGAGATGAAGAGGCCGAGCGCATGGATCGGTTGACGCAGATCGTGGCTGGCCGCGGCAAGGAAACGAGACTTGGCGCGGTCGGCGCCCTGCGCCCTGTCGCGCTGCTCCTCCAGGCTGCCGATCAGCGACAGGTTTTCGAAACGCAGCCGTACCGTTTCGGCAAGCGTCCGGTGAGTGACGCGGCTGTAGTAGAGGTCGACGCCGAAGAGGCAGATGGTGAAGGCCAGATAGGTGTCGTAGATCGGCCCGTCACCCATGAAGCAGCGGATCGCAAAGGGCAGCAGGATGGCGAGCAGTGAACCGGCATAGGCGAGAGGAAACGCCGAGAGTGACGGAACTGCTCCGCTGGCAATGCCGGTCATGACGATGCAGATGAAGGCAAGCGTCTGCGGTTCGTCCGGCAGGAATGCAAACCAGCCCAGTGCGCCCCACAAGGCGCTCGACGCCCAGGAAAGCAGCGTGAACCGCCAGGCCCATCGACGCCAGTCCCGGCTCCGTTCGTCCTGCGTCTGCCGCCGATACTTCCAGTCGAGAAGGATGCGGGCGAAGGTCAGCAGGTAAAGTGTGGCCACCCAGAAAAGCAGCCTATTCCCGGGCACGAAATCGCGCAGCACATAGGCAACCGGCAGTGGAATTGCGAAATTGGCAAAAAGCACC
This sequence comes from Ensifer sp. B1-9, assembly GCF_050474445.1. Classification (NCBI taxonomy): domain Bacteria; kingdom Pseudomonadati; phylum Pseudomonadota; class Alphaproteobacteria; order Hyphomicrobiales; family Rhizobiaceae; genus Ensifer; species Ensifer sp. B1-9. Next base: position 99,955 of record NZ_JBCHVG010000006.1, on the reverse strand, counting down.
GCGTAAGATTGACGAAATAATAAGTCTATCAGGAGAGGTTGCAAATGTTCGCGAGTTTCCATTGCCGCTCCTCCCCCGACATAACGCGGTATCCGCGGAGAATTGCCGAATTCGATGAAGGATTACTTACATGCGCAAATTGCTGACCGTCGTGGTGGCCGACGATCACGCCATCGTTCGCGAGGGCCTGAAGCTGCTGCTCTCCACCATGGATCATGTATCGGTGGTTGCGGAAGCCGCCGATGGTGAGGCGCTGGCAAAGATTCTTCGCGCCGGCGGCGCGGACCTGGCGATCCTCGATCTCGGCATGCCTGGTGTCACCGGCGTACAGTTCATCAGCGAGCTGAGGACCATCGCGCCACGCATGAAAATCCTGGTTCTGACCGCCAACATCGAACCACGCACCGTGCGCGCCGCGATCGCCGCCGGCGCCAGCGGCTACCTGACGAAGAGCGGAGATCCGACCGAACTCACGGCCGCACTTGATGCCATGCTGCGCAACGAGGTCTATCTCAGTCAGACGGTTCGCTTTGCCGTCGACGACCCACGCAGCCGCCAGCCGCCTCCAATGACCGACGCGGCCCTTTCGCCTATTCCCCTCACCCGGCGCGAGATGCAGATCCTGTCCCTCTCCGCGCAAGGATTGACGGCGCGTGAAACCGCCGATCGCTTGGGCATCAGCCCGTTGACAGCGCGCAAGCACCGCGAGAACCTGATGCGCAAACTCAGCCTGCACAATGCAGCCGAGATTGCGGCCTACGCGGTGCGCATTGGCCTGCCGATCGGCTGACGGCTCCATTTCTCTCCTCTGCGCCTCACGCTCATATTCCGTTTACCAACGCAGCATAGGCGATCCTGCCCCGCCGCCGAAATACGGCACCTGCCGTATGTTGCCGACATACAACCAGGCGTAGTTCTTCCGCCAAATCGCGCCGCGAATCTCGTGGCGCGAAGATTTGTACACCGACGCCGAGGAGCGGCCGGTCAAAGGAGGAACCGCCATGCCCTCGATGGAGCATTGGATTTCGTTTGCGTTCGCGACAGCAATCTTCGCCTTCATGCCAGGGCCGGCCATCCTCTATATGACGGCCCAGACATTGGCTCACGGCCGCAAGGCCGGCCTGCTGGCAGCACTCGGCATCCACATCGGCTGTTACATTCACATCGCCGCGGCAGCGCTCGGGCTCGCCGCCCTGCTTCATCACGCGCCGACCCTCTACACGGCGATCAAGCTGGCCGGCGCCGTCTACCTCATCTGGCTCGGCGCGACCATGCTGCTCGGGATCGGAAGACACGCCGTTCATTCAGAGGCGGTCAAGCCCGGCGTCCTGCGTGACAGCATCGTCGTCGAAATCCTCAATCCCAAGACGGCGCTATTCTTCGTGACCTTCCTGCCGCAATTCGTTGATCCGTCGGCCTCGATGCCGATGTCCATGCAACTCCTGATGTTCGGACTGCTGGTGAACCTTGCTTTGTCGGTAGCCGATGTCGCGGCTGTCTTCCTGGCCTCGTTCACACTCGCGCGGTTCACTGGCGGCCGAGGCACCCTGGTGCCCCGCGCCTGCGGGTCGATTCTCATCGGCCTCGGCCTGATGCTGGCAAGCCAGCCGATCTGAACGCAAAAGACGGCCCGTGCCCGCCCGACAACCTTGGTGTATCGTTAGACACGCTGGAGTGGAGGGGCCGGACCATGCTCAATGCAACAGAGATTGCCAAAGCCGCCGAAAGCCTGCATGAGGCAGAGCGTGACCGAAAACAGATCGGGCTCCTGTCGCACAAGCACCCTGAGATGACCGTCGACGACGCCTATGCGATCCAGGCCGCCTGGGTCAGGCGCAAGCGCGACGACGGCCATCGCATCATCGGCTGGAAGATCGGCCTGACCTCCAATGCCATGCAGCAGGCGCTTGGCATCGACACGCCGGATTCCGGTGTGCTCTTCGACAATATGCTGTTCGACGACGGCGCGAACATTCCGGCCGATCGCTTCATCCAGCCGCGGGTCGAAGCGGAGATCGCCTTTGTCATGAAGGCCGGACTGAAGGGCCCGCGCGTCAACATCGTTCAGGTGCTGAACGCCACCGATTACGTAATGCCGGCGCTGGAAATCCTCGACAGCCGCATCGTTCGGACGGATCCGAAAACCAGGAAGGCGCGCACCCTCGTCGATGCGATATCCGACAATGCCGCCAATGGCGGCCTCATCCTTGGTGGACGCGCCGTGCGCCCCGATACCGTCGACATGCGCTGGATGGGCGCGATCGTGTCACGCAATGCGGTGATCGAGGAGACGGGACTTGCGGCAGGCGTGCTCAATCATCCGGCCCGCGGCATTGCCTGGCTTGCCAACCGGCTCGCGCAATGCGGCGACGCGATCGAGCCTGGCCAGATCGTTCTCTCGGGCTCGTTCATCCGCACGCTCGAGGCCAAGAGCGGCGACACGATCGTCGCGGATTTCGGCGCCTACGGTTCGGTGAGCTGCCACTTCGCGTGAGGCCGAAGGTGACGGGCGAGCTCTCGCCCGTCGAGCCGGTTTCACTGCACCAGAATGGCGCGGAAATCATTCACATTGGTACCGGTCGGACCCGGTTTGAAGAGATCGCCGAGCGCGTCGAACGCCGACCAGCTATCGTTCTTCTGCAGCAAAGCTGCGGCGTCGAGGCGTTGTGCAACGAGCCTTGCTATCGTCGTGTCATTGGCAAATGCGCCGGCATTGTCCTCGGAGCCATCGATGCCGTCGGTGTCGGCGGCAAGCGCCGAGACGCCCTTGGCGCCGTCGATGCCGAGCGCCAGCGCCAGCAGGAATTCGCTGTTGCGGCCGCCCTTGCCCTTGCCGCGAATGGTCACCGTCGTCTCTCCACCCGAGAGAACGACGACCGGCTTGCGGAACGGCCTGCCGCGGCCGGCGATTTCACGGGCCATCGCCGCGTGCACGCCACCAACGTCGCGCGCCTCGCCCTCGATCGCATCGGAAAGAATGACGGCCTCGATGCCGGCGGCGCGCGCCTCGGCAGCCGCAGCCTCAAGCGAAACGGACGCGGACGCGATGAGCCGGACTTCGTTTCGGGCAAAGCGCGGATCGCTTGGCGAAGGGGCAGCACTTTCAGGATTATTGAGCCAATCCATGACCTTGGCAGGGAGCTGAAGGTCATAACGCTCGACAAGCGTCAGGGCGTCTTCGCGATTGCTGGCGTCCGGCAGCGTCGGGCCGGAGGCGACCAGTGCCGGGTCATCGCCTGGAATATCGGAGACGATCAGCGAGACGACCTTCGCCGGATAGGCGGCTGCCGCCAGCCTTCCCCCCTTGATCAGCGAGACGTGCTTGCGCACGGCATTCATGGCGCTGATTGGCGCGCCGGAGGCGAGCAGCGCCCGGTTGACTGCAATCTCGTCTTCCAGCGTCAGGCCGGGCGGCGGCGCGGGCAGCAGCGCCGAGCCGCCACCGCAGACGAGCGCCACGACGAGATCGTTCTCCGTCAGGCCGCTGACTTCCGCAAGCAGCCGCTTCGAGGCCTGCAGGCCGTTTTCGTCCGGAAGCGGATGCGACGCTTCCAGCACCTCGATGTTCTTGCATGGGGCCGCGTAGCCATAGCGGGTGACAACCACACCGGAGAGCGGACCATCCCAATGGCGCTCGAAGGCTGCCGCCATCTGTGCTGCGCCCTTGCCCGCGCCGACCACCACCGTGCGCCCCTTTGGCCGTTCCGGCAGATTGGCCGCAATCACCTTTTCCGGATCGGCCGCGGCAACCGCAGCGGTGAAGAGTGTTTCCAGGAAGCTGCGTGGGTCGGTGATGGCTGGCATTGGTCTCCCCCTAGAGCATGTCGCATCGCTTCTATGCTCCATCCATATGTGCAATTCCACACCCAAAAAAGTCTCCAGACTCTTTTGCTGGACTTGCTTTCAGAACCGTCTCGGGCGGCGGTTCCTCCAACCGCCGCCCGGACACATGACCGGCCCGGCACAATGGGACGCCGAACGGATCATGCGCATTTTTGCGTTGTCTGCTATCAGGCGACCTGGTGGTTTGCCATGCGCTCCAGCGCCCGGACGAGGCCGGAGTGGTCGAGACCGCTGTCGCCGTTGGCGGCGCAGTTGTTGAAGAGCTCCTGCGTTGCGGCCGTGTTCGGCAGCGAGATGCCGAGCGACTTCGCACCCTGGAGAGCCAGGTTGAGGTCCTTCTGGTGGAGCGAGATGCGGAAGCCCGGATCGAAGGTGCGCTTGATCATGCGCTCGCCGTGAACCTCGAGGATCCGCGAGGAAGCAAAGCCGCCCATCAGCGCTTCGCGCACGCGCGCCGGGTCGGCACCAGCCTTCGACGCAAAGACGAGGGCTTCCGAAACCGCCTCGATCGTCAGCGCGACGATGATCTGGTTGGCAACCTTGGTGACCTGGCCATCGCCGCAGTCGCCGACGAGGGTGATGTTCTTGCCCATCAGCTTCAAGAGCGGCAGGGCACGGTCGAAGCTCTCCTGGCTACCGCCCGCCATGATCGAGAGCGAAGCGTTCTTGGCGCCGACTTCGCCGCCGGAGACCGGAGCGTCGATGTATTCGGCGCCGGTTTCGCGGACCTTCTTTGCGAATTCCTTCGTCTCGATCGGCGAGATCGAGCTCATGTCGATGACGAGCTTGCCCTTGGAAAGGCCGTAGGCGACACCGTTCTCGCCGAAGAGAACGTCCTTGACCTCAGGCGTATCCGGCAGCATCAGGATGATCGTGTCGACGGTCTCGGCCAGCGCCTTTGGCGTGTCGACGAACTTGAGGCCGTTGTCGAGCAGTTCCTGGCGCGGCGGGATGACGAACTTCGAGGTGATGATGGTGTGGCCGGCATCCTGCAGGTGGCGCGCCATCGGCGTGCCCATAATGCCCAGTCCAATGAAACCGATTGTTGCCATGGTGCTTAGCTCCTGATCTTGATGATATCTGCGGATTGGGTGCGCTGGCGCTCGGTGCCGAGCCAGCCAAGGCCATCGGCCGTCGTGGTGCGCGGCTTGTATTCGCAGCCGATCCAGCCGTCGTAGCCGGCCTCTTCCAGCGCGTCGAAGACGAACGGGTAGTTGATCTCGCCGGTGCCCGGCTCGTTGCGGCCCGGATTGTCGGCAAGCTGGACGTGGGCGATGAGATTGGCATGGCGCTTATAGGTGCCGACCAGTTCGCCCTCGGTGCGCTGCTGATGGTAGAGATCGTACTGGATGAAGAGATTGTCGCTGCCGACTTCCTCGATGATCGAGGCAGCCTGCCCCACGGTGTTCAGATAGAAGCCCGGAATGTCGAAGCGGTTGATCGGCTCGATCAGCAGGCGGATGCCGTGCTTGCCGAGTTCGCCTGCTGCGAGCTTCAGGTTGGCGACCAGCGTCTTGCGCAGGATGCTGTCGGAAACGCCGTCCGGCGCGATGCCGACCAGGCAGTTGACCTGCTTGCAATCGAGCGCCGTCGCATAGTCGATCGCGCTCGCCACACCCTTGCGGAATTCGTCGACCCGATCGGGCAGGATGGCGATGCCGCGCTCACCGCGTCCCCAGTCGCCGGCCGGCAGGTTGTGCAGGACCTGGGTCAGGCCGTGGCGCTGAAGTTCAGCGCGCAGGCTCACCTTCTCGAATTCGTAGGGAAACAGATATTCCACGCCTTCGAAGCCGGCCTTGGCAGCCAGAGCGAAACGATCGAGGAACGGCACCTCGTTGAACAGCATTGTCAGGTTCGCAGCGAACTTCGCCATGCGATGCTTCCTCCTTCATGTTTGTCTTTGGAGCGGGATGTGGGCGGAGAACCGCCCACTTTCCTCAGTCGAGCAGAGCCGTGATCGCCGTCGGTACGTCTTCACCGCGGGTTGCCAGTTCCTCGAACTCGACGACGGCATTGATGTCCGCGCCCATCGAAATATTGGTGACGCGCTCCAGGATGAACTCGATGACGACGGGAACCTGATGTTCATCCATCAGCGCACGAGCCCGGTCGAAAGCCTCCTGGAACTCGTTCGGGCTGCGCACCCGGATCGCCTTGCAGCCGAGGCCCTCGGCAACCGCGACGTGGTCGACGCCGTAACCCTTCTCCGCATCGCCCGAGGCATTGATGTTGTCGAAGGCGAGGCTGACCTCGAAGTCCATGTTGAAGCCGCGCTGTGCCTGGCGGATGAGGCCGAGGTAGGAATTGTTCACGACGACATGCAGGTAGGGCAGTTTGTGCTGGGCGCCGACGGCGAGCTCCTCGATCAGGAACTGGAAATCGTAATCGCCGGAAAGGGCGACGATCGGCCGGTCCGGATCCGCAGCGCGAACACCGAGAGCGGCAGGCAGCGTCCAGCCGAGCGGGCCGGCCTGGCCGCAGTTGATCCAGTTGCGCGGCTTGTAGACGTGCAGGAACTGGGCGCCGGCGATCTGGCTGAGACCGATGGTCGAAACGTAGCAGGTGTCGCGACCGAAGGCCTTGTTCATCTCTTCATAGACGCGCTGGGGCTTCAGCGGCGTCTGGTCGAAGTGCGTCTTGCGCAGCATGGTGCGCTTGCGCTCGCGGCACTCTTCCGCCCAGGCGGACCAGTCTCTAAGCTTGCCGGCCGTCTTCCACTCCGTCGCGACATCGAGGAAGAGCTTTAGCGCAGCGCCGGCATCCGAGACGATACCGAAATCAGGCGCAAAGACGCGGCCGATCTGGGTCGGCTCGATGTCGACGTGAACGAACTTGCGGCCTTCCGTATAGGTCGGAACGTTGCCGGTGTGGCGGTTCGCCCAGCGGTTGCCGACACCGAGAACGAAGTCGGAGGCCAGCAGGTTGGCGTTGCCGTAGCGGTGCGAGGTCTGCAGGCCACACATGCCGGCCATCAGCGGATGGTCGTCCGGGATCGTGCCCCAGCCCATCAGCGTCGGGATCACAGGGATGCCGGTGATTTCGGCAAATTCCGTGAGCAAGTCGGAGGCATCGGCATTGATGATGCCGCCGCCGGCAACGATCAGCGGACGCTCCGCCTCGTTCAGCATCGCCAGCGCCTTTTCGGCCTGGGCACGTGTTGCCTTCGGCTTGTAGGGTTCGAGCGGCTGATAGGTGTCCGGATCGAACTCGATTTCGGCGAGCTGGACGTCGACCGGCAGGTCGATCAGCACCGGGCCCGGACGGCCGGAGCGCATGACGTGGAAAGCCTTCTGGAAGACGAAGGGAACGAGTGCCGGTTCCATGACCGTGACCGCCCATTTGGTGACGGGTGCGGCGATCTTGGCGATATCGACCGCCTGGAAGTCTTCCTTGTCGAGGCGGGCGCGCGGCGCCTGGCCGGTGATGCAGAGGATTGGGATCGAATCCGCCGAGGCCGAATAGAGGCCGGTGATCATGTCGGTACCGGCCGGGCCGGATGTGCCGATGCAGACGCCGATGTTTCCGTGCTTGGCGCGGGTGTAGCCCTCAGCCATATGCGAGGCGCCCTCAACGTGGCGAGCCAGGATGTGGCGGACCGAACCGCGCGCCTTCAGCGCGGAGTAAAACGGGTTGATGGCAGCGCCGGGCACGCCGAAAGCGCAGTCGATGCCTTCCTTCTCCAGAACATAAACAGCCGCGTCGACGGCACGCATCTTAGCCATGAGATTTCCTCCTATTTCCTGGAACCATAATCCATTAATCGCAAACAGCAACATATAAATGGAAATCATTTCCATCATGCGGAAATAAAGATTTTCAACAAATCGGAGAAAATCCCTCGGGGTCCTGATAGAGGATGATGGGCGACAGACGTGATTTGCAGAGAGGCTTCGATGGACGGCAACGGCAGAGGAAAACGCGGACGCAAGGCGGGCGAGAATGCGGCACCGTCATCCGTACAGGTGCTCGACCGCAGCCTTGCTCTTCTGACGGTCGTCGCCCAGGAGGACGGCTCGACCTTGACCCGGCTTGCCGACGAGACCGGCATGGCGCCGTCCACGGTCCACCGCTTGCTGACGACGCTGGCCGGCCACGGCATGGTGATGAACGACCCGGACACCGGGGCCTGGACGGTCGGCCTCAAGGCTTTCGAGATCGGCAATGCCTATCTGCGCTTCCGCAAGCTCGGCACCATCAGCCGCCCCTTCCTCAAGGGGCTCATGGAAGAAAGCGGCGAGACGGCCAATATCGGCATCGAGGAAGGCGGCGACGTCGTGTTCATTTCGCAGGTCGAAAGCCACGCACCGATGCGCGCCTTCTTCCGTCCCGGGCGCCGCGGTCCGGTTCATGCCTCCGGCATCGGCAAGGCGATCCTCTCGACCTGGTCGGACAAGGAAATCGCTCAGCTTCTCGGCGGCCGCGAGCTCGCGCATTTCACCGACAAGACCCGCGACACGCTCCCGGCCCTGCTCAAGGATATCCAGGAGATCCGCCACCGCGGCTGGTCCGTCGATGACGAGGAGCATACGCTCGGCATGCGCTGCGTCGCAGCCCCCATCTTCAACGAGTACGGCGAAACGATCGCCGGTATCTCGATCTCCGGCCCATCGGTTCGCGTCAATGACGAGAAACTGTCAACCCTCGGCCCCATCGTGCGTGAGCGCGCCGATGCGCTGACGCGAGCGATGGGTGGCAAGCGGCCGGAAGAACTGTAGCTGCCAAAAAGAAGGCGCCGCGCATCAATCAGACGCGCGGCGTTTCACGTTTGAGAGAAAACGTCGTTTCGCTCAGGCCGTTTCAAGGTTTCGGGCAGCTGCTGCCACGGTGTCCTTCACAGCAATCGCGGGATTTCTCATCGGCTTGCCGGCGACGTAGGTCTCGGCCACGCAGCGGTCATCGCCCATCGTCTGCAGGATGAAGAGTTCCTCTGCCAGCGAACCGGCGACCCGCATGCGAAGTTCCATCGAAGGCTTGGCGCGGCTGTCGAGCACGACGATATCGGCGTCGGCGCCGACATGCAGCGAGCCGATACGGTCGTCGAGGTCGAGAGCGCGGGCATTGCCGAGCGTCATGCGATAGAAGGAATTGAACGGCGTCAGCCGTTGGCCCTGCAGGTGCAGCACCTTGTAGGCCTCGTCCATCGTCTCCAGCATCGAGAAGCTGGTGCCAGCGCCGACGTCGGTCGCGACCGACCAGCGGGCGCCGAGCTTGTCGAAACGATCGCGATCAAAAAGACCGGAGCCGAGGAAAAGGTTCGAGGTCGGGCAGAAGGTGCCGACCGCTCCGGTCTCGGCAAGAACCGAAATCTCGCGATCGCTCAGATAGATGCAGTGACCGAGCAAGGTCTTCCGCGTCAGAAGATCGTAGCGCGCATAGATGTCGGTATAGTCCTTGGCCTCCGGGTAGAGCGAGGTCGCAAAGGCGATCTCGTCCCTGTTCTCGGAGAGATGCGTCTGCACGTAACATTCCGGATGCTCGGCGACGAGCACGCGGCTCACCTCCATCTGTTCCGGCGTCGACGTGATGGCGAAACGCGGGCTGATGGCGTAATGCGCACGGCTGCGGCCATGCCACTTGGCGATCAGTGCCTTCGTCTCGTCATAGCCCTGCTGCGGCGTGTCGCGTAGCGCGTCCGGCGCGTTGCGGTCCATCATCACCTTGCCGCCGATCATCAGCATGCCGCGCGCTTCCGCAGCGCTGAAATAGGCGTCGACGCTCTCCGGATGCACCGAGCAATAGGCGACCGCCGTCGTCGTGCCGTTCGACAGGAGCTCATCCATGAAGCGGCCGGCGATGAAGTCGGCATGTTCCGGCTTCCGGAACTTCTGTTCCTCGACGAAGATGTAGGTGTTCAGCCATTCGAGAAGCTGGGCGCCATAAGAGGCGATCGCCTGCGTCTGCGGAAAATGCAGGTGCGTGTCGATGAGCCCTGGCAGCACCAGATTGGGACGATGATCCGCGACCTTGACGCTCGCGCCGGCGCGGCGGGCAACATCGGCATGCTCGCCGATATCGGCAACCTTGCCGCCTCGCACCAGTACGGCGCCGTCCTCGAAGTAGCGATAGGCGGCAGTATCGTCGATGCCCTTTGGTTCGTCGACAAAGGTCAGCACGCGGCCGCGGATCAGCAGTTCGGTCATTGGGTCTTTCCTCCATTCACGACGGACTCGTACCAGGCGACGAGCAACTGCCGCTCTTCGTCAGATACGCCGGTGACATTGGCGGGCGGCATCGCATGGCTGCGGCCGGCCTGCAGATAGATTTCACGCGCGTGGTTGGCGATCTCGGTGTCGGTTTCGAGCGTCACGCCCTTCGGTGGGACGATCAGGCCTTCCCAGCCCGGCTCCTTGGCATGGCACATGGAACAGCGGCCAAGCACCGTGTCGCGCACCTTCGGAAAGGATTCCGCGGTCACGAAGGGCTGCTGCGCGGCGGAGATCTTCTCCTCCCCGCCGCCGGCGAGCACCTTCGGCACAGTCGAGAGCCACATGATCGCAACGAAGAGCAGCGCGGTGACGAGCCAGGTCCAGGTCGGGTTGCCCTTGTCCGCATGGCGGGTGTTGAACCAGTGGCGGATGGTGACGCCCATCAGGAAGACCAGCGAGGCGATGATCCAGTTGTACTGGGTGCCGAAAGCCAGCGGGTAGTGGTTCGACAGCATTAGGAACAGAACCGGCAGCGTCAGGTAGTTGTTATGGGTCGAGCGCTGCTTGGCGATCACGCCGTATTTCGCGTCCGGCGTGCGGCCGGCAATGAGATCGGCGACGACGATCTTCTGGTTGGGGATGATGATGAAGAAGACGTTCGCCGACATGATCGTGGCGGTGAAGGCGCCGAGATGCAGGAAGGCGGCGCGGCCGGTGAAGAGCTGCGTGTAGCCCCAGGCCATGCCGACCAGGATGAAGTACAGAAGCACCATCAGCTTGGTGTTGTCGCGGCCGAAGGGTGACTTGCAGATCGTGTCGTAGGCAAGCCAGCCGAAGCCGATCGAACCGAGCGATATGGCGATTGCCACAGGCTTCGAAACGTCGAGAACGTTGGGATCGATCAGAAAGAGGTCGGCACCGGCGTAGTAGACCAGGCACAGCATGCCGAAACCGGAAAGCCAGGTGACGTAGGATTCCCATTTGAACCAGATCAGGTGATCCGGCATGTTGGACGGTGCGACCAGATACTTCTGGATGTGATAAAAGCCGCCGCCGTGCACCTGCCATTCTTCGCCATAGGCGCCAACAGGCAGATCCGGTCTTTTCTTCAGACCGAGGTCGAGTGCGACGAAATAAAACGACGAACCGATCCAGGCGATGGCGGTGATCACGTGCAGCCATCGCACGGCAAAGGTCAGCCAATCCCAGGCTATGGCATACTCGTACATGCAATTCTCCCATTTCTCCTCGGCGCATTATGTGTCATTGCTGGAGGTCGCGGGAACGTCGCTGCTTCACCAACACTTTCAAAAAAATCTATAAAATGGCGACGGAATGGATAGGCTAGAGAGAGGCCGGAGGAGTGGGACGGAGGCATGTCATATCTGGACAATGTGCGCGTCTTCGTGCGCGTCGTAGAGCTTGGAACCTTGTCGGCAGCCGGTCGCGACCAGCGCGTGACGCCGGCAGTTGCAAGCAATAGAATCAAAGAGTTGGAACGCCATATGGGCGTTCGCCTGTTCAATCGGACGACGCGCAAGCTGACCCCGACGGAGCACGGCCGCGTGTTTTACGACGGCGCGGTGAAGATCCTCGAAGCGGTCAACGAAGCGGAAAACGCGATCGCCGATCTCTCGCGCAATCCGAAGGGCGCGCTGAAGATTACCGCTCCATTGGGGATAGGTCGGCGGCTGATTGCGTCGGGTATTCCGGAGTTTCATGACAAATATCCCGACATCGAAGTGCGGCTTCGCCTGTCGGACCACAACGTCGACATCCTCTCCGAAGGCGTCGACGTCGCCTTCAAGCTCGGCATCCTCGAAGATTCGAACCTGCGCATGCGCGGCATCATGAATTGTGAACGCGTGGTCTGCGGGGCGCCCGCCTATTTCGAAAAACGTGGCATCCCGCAGACGCCCGACGCGCTGATCGCCGACAAGCACGACTGTCTGCTGCTGCGCTATCCCGGCTCGAAGGAATACTTCTGGACGCTGCAGACCATGGAGGGCGTGCGCAAGCTCGAGGTGACCGGACCTTACGATTCGGACGACGGTGACGTGCTCACCCAATGGGCGCTCGACGGCCGCGGCATCATCAACAAGCCGCTCTTCGAGGTGAAAAGCCACATCAATTCCGGCGCACTGGTGCCGATCCTCGCCGACACGCCACCACTCAGCGTGCAGCTTGCGGCGATCTATCCGCACAAGCGTTTTCAGGACCCAAAGGTCCGACTGATGATCGACTACATGGCGGAGCGCTGTCAGCGGCTGATCGGCAAGGCACTGGAATAGAGCCAAAACCTTCGCTCGCTCGATCCCGGGAATGCCGCCGATTTGCCCGGCAAGATAGTCGACCGCAGCCGCACCGCGCGATGCCCCGGCGCGCCGAAACAATCAGCTGGCGGGCGGTATCGAGCTGCATGAACACGACCGCTGCATCAACTGGGGCCTCCCAGACATTGATGCGGAAAACTGCGCAGCGTAGACATCTTCGAGGGCGGGGGAAGCAATGTCGCAACATGACAGTGAGGCGGCGACGCGTTACATTCTCGTTGCGAAACGCAGTCGCGCCACAGATCGTCACGGTATCGGGAGGATTGTTATGCAAAGGCATAAGGTCGGATACTTGATCGGTAGTCTCGCCAAAGACTCGATCAATCGCAAGCTCGCCAATGCGCTCGTGAGGCTGGCTCCTGCACACCTTGAAATGACAGAAATATCGTTTAGGGACCTCCCGCTTTATAGCCACGACTACGATTCCGATTTTCCGCCGGTTGCGCGAACGTTCAAAGAAGAGTTGTCGGCCGTCGACGCCATCCTGTTCGTGACGCCGGAATATAACCGCTCAATCCCCGGCGGTCTCAAAAACGCTATCGACTGGGCGAGCCGCCCCTACGGAAAGAACTCTTTCACACGCAAGCCCTCGGCCGTAATCGGGACATCCCCCGGTGCGATCGGAACCGCGGTGGCTCAGCAAGGTCTCCGCAGTGTTCTAAGCTTTTGCAATTCACCGCAAATGAACGCCCCTGAAGCCTACATCCAATTCACGCCGGGACTTATCTCCGACGAGGGAGAAGTGACGGTGCAAACGACCGAGCAGTTTCTGCGCGGGTTTATGGAAGAATTCGCGGCCTTCATCGCTCGCGTGCTCTCCGTCCTGCCTCGCGATGCTTGACGACGCAGGATGCCTCGGCATGCTGCCTGCGACAATGTGCGGCTAAGATCATTTGCGGAATCCCTCGTCTGGATTTTTCACCGACCATTCGATTGAACACCGCGTTGAACATGTGACTGTAACCGCCGACACGGCCGCGGCAGTCGGCGGTATGCGAGCCAGTGTTGAGGTCGGCGAGCAAAGCAGGGTTCTCAACAACTGGCCGCTGGATCGCTGGCGACAATGCCTTGGAGGCCGAACGGCGGAGCTGGCCAGGATCTCCGAGCCAAGACAGTTGCGCAGTTCAGCCATCGAGCAGGGAGTTATACTCAGGGTGCTTCGCGGCAAAGGCCGCCATGAATGGGCACTTGGCGATCACTCGGGCGTTCCTGGCCCTCAAAATATCGAAGACCGATCTTGCGAGATGCGTTCCGACACCGCGGCCGGAAAGCGCCTGCGGAACCTCTGTGTGAGTGAGCACAATACGTCCGTCTTGGTGGCGATAGTACGCCAATGCCAATTCGCCCTCGATCGACAGTTCGAATCGAGACATGGCTTCGTTGTCAACAATCTCGTTCGCCATCATCATAACTCCGAGCGGCGGTGGACAGACCTAAACATTAAGGCACGCCAAAAGCGCGAGCGCCATGGCGTATAACAGACCATCAGCCAGGAGGCGCTCCCCCAGGGAATAGCTGCAGGAAAACGGTGTTGACTTCTCGTACCACATTTCAAACCTCAAGCCGGAGTTTCAGTTCACGCGGCGCCGAGGGTCGATATGGAGGAACGATGCTCATGTTTCAAATGAAAGGGCTGCATCATAACTATGCGTGAGTTTCATGGTCTCGATTTGAATCTTGTTCGCATCTTCAACGCCGTTCTCGACGAACGCGGGGTAACGAAGGCGGCTGAGCGTCTCCACTTAACCCAGTCGGCCATTAGCCACGCCCTTGCGCGCCTGCGGGAGGTTGTCGGGGACGAACTGTTTATCCGCGGGCCGGAGGGGATGCATCCCACCCCGCGTGCGGTTGAACTCGGTCAAGCGTTCAAACCGGCGTTGTTGCAGATTGAGTCTGCTCTGTGTGAGCCCGACTTTCATCCCGCCTCATCTCAGGTAGAATTTTCGATTTCTACCTCTGACTACATAACCGCTACGATGCTCGCGGACTTTATGGCTCGACAGCGGGAACTGGCTCCGAACACCCGCTATCGCGTTCGGTCGCTGAATGAGATGAACGTGACGGAGGAACTCGATCGGGGTTCTATACACGTTGCCATCGGCGTATTCGGGAAAACTCCTGCCCGCTTCATAAGCGAGCCGCTGTTCTCGGACCGAAGCGTTTGGCTCATGCGACGGGGCCATCCCGCGGCCGCCGGTCTATTCGGTCTGCGGGATCTTGCGGCCTATCCGCACGTCGATATCCGCATTTCGGATCAGATCGGCGCCGGCGACGGGGGGTTGATCGATCAAGGCGGGCTCGAAAGGGCGCACATCACGAGCAATCCGCGAGAGATCGAAGCACTTCTCAACGCGGAGACCTTGAAGCGTAGGGTGGGCATGACCGTGCCGCATATTCTTGTCGTCCCGTCCCTGATCGCAACAACGGACATGATTGCATTCACCCCTTTGCGCCTCGCCATGCGAGCCGCCGCGTCCTTGGACCTGGTTTGGCGTGACCCGCCGTACGAAACGGCGCCCTTGATGATTTCCATGCTGTCGCACCGGACGATGGGCGCGCATCCCTCCGTTCGCTGGTTGCGGAAAGAGATGATTCAAGCAGGCCGCCAGCCGCGCGCAAACGATGAGATCAGTTTGTAGGCATGAACGGGCGTCATTATTCAAATGACGAGACGTCATTTCATTCAAGAACATGAAGGCCTCATATTATCGAAATCTTGGATCGGGCCTGCGCGGCCGAGGGATTACGATAATGAACGCCATAGCAGTGGAATTGCCACTCCACGATAAAATCGGACAAGGGGATCAAAGAAGGCCCGAGACGTCCAAGGCTTCAGCGCAACGCAAGCGGAAACCTCGCCTGCGCAGTTACCTCGCGCTTGCTCGTGTCACGGTCATCGTGGCTGGCATTGGCTTGGCCACAGTGATCCCGTTGGGATGGGGCCACTGGGTGGCGGGCATGACGGACCAGACGACCGACAACGCTTACCTGCGCGCGGACACCGCCCCGATCAGCAGCCAGATTGCGGGATATGTCAGCAGAGTCGTCGTAAGGGATTACGAACGGGTGCGCAGCGGCGACCTCCTGGCGGAAATCGACGACAAGGAATATCGGGCGAAAGTCGCGCGCGCGAAAGCCGCGGTGGCAGCCGCCGAGGCCGCCATTCGCAATGTCGATAGCCGAGTGAACCTTCAAAAGCGCCTCATCGCACAGGCCGAAGCCGGGATTCTTGCCATTAATGCAGACCGGGACCGAGCTGCGGCCGAGCACATCAGGCAGAAATCGCTGGAACATAGCGGCTGGTCGAGCAGCCAGCGGCTCGAGGAAGCCGTCGCATCGATAAAGCGCTACGAGGCACAACTTACCGAAAAACGAGCAGAAACCGAGGCCACCCGGCAGCAGTTGAGTGTGTTGGCAACCGAGCGCGAGCAGGCGATAGCCGAGCTTTCCAGTCGCCACGCAGAACTGGAGCTCGCCGAAGTGGAGCTTGGGCACGCGCGGATCATCTCGCCGACCGACGGTGTTGTGAATGCGAGCAGCGTGCGCGCCGGACAATATGTTTCGGCCGGCACACGCGTGATCTCCGTGGTGCCGCTGCCCAATGTCTACGTCGTCGCGAACTACAAGGAAACTCAGTTAGAGAAGGTTCGGGTCGGGCAAGCCGTCACCGTCGCTGTGGATATGTTCCCGGGAGAGGTCTTGAGCGGGCGGGTCGCTCAGCTTTCGCCTGCAGCAGCTTCCGAATTTGCCCTCCTCCCGCCGGACAATGCGACTGGCAACTTCACGAAGGTGGCGCAACGTCTTGCGGTCAAGATCGAGCTCACGGCGCTTCCCGATCGCCTGCGGCTGCTGCTGCGCCCGGGAATGTCGGTTCAGACAACCATCCATACGGACCAGGTCCTCTCCAGCTCCGGTCAGTAGAGTCGCGGAAGTTCAATCATGAGTGTCATCGTTCAGCGGGCGCATCGGTCCACCCCAAGTTTAAAGACCGTGGTCGCGATTGCGGCGGTTCTCCTCGGCACCTTCACATCGATCCTCAATTCAAGGCTGACAGAGATTGGCCTCGCCGATATCAGAGGAGCCTTGGGGCTGGGCTTGGATGAAGCCTCGTGGATAACGACGGCGTATCTCGTGGCCGAAGTCGCGGCAATTCCGGCGGCTGTTTGGCTCCGGGGACTCCTATCTCCGGCTAGAGGCGTCATTGTTGGGGCGGCTCTCTTCTCCCTGTTTTCGCTCGTGGCTCCACTCAGCCCTGACCTTCACTGGCTGCTCGCGCTTCAAGCTCTGCGCGGCTTGAGTGCTGGGATTCTCATCCCTATGGCTTACGCGGTCATCATGCGTCACCTGCCTCAAAACCAGCGGCTTTATGGCTTGTCGCTTTATGCGCTGGTGTCGGCGGCAACCCCGAGCCTTTCGGTCGCACTCGAGGCATGGATCATCGAGCATCTTTCATGGCATTTTCTCTTTTGGCTAAGCGCAGTGCCGGGCGCCATAACGGTGGTAGCGGCAGTCTACGGCCTCGTCAGAGATCCTATAAAGTACATGCGGTTCCGGCGTCCGGATGGATTCGGATTGCTCGCTCTTTCCCTTGGCCTTGCGGCGATAGTTGCGGCCCTTGATCAAGGCAACCGGCTGGACTGGCTGAATTCCGGCTTGATTGTGGGGTTGATGCTGGCGGGCTTTTTCCTGGTGGGAGCCTATCTGGTCCATGCAATGTTGCACCCCAACCCGGTTGTCAGCCCAAAACTTCTCTTTCGCCGCAATATCGCACTCGGCCTGGCCGTGATGTTTGCAACCCGCATCGCCATCGCGTCTTCGGCGTTCGTCATCCCGCAGTATCTCATTCGCGTTCAAGGCTACCGTGCGCTGGAGAGCGGTGAACTGTTCCTCATGACCATTCTGCCGCAGCTTATGCTGGCGCCCTTCGTTGCCTGGCTCGCATACCGCATCGATCCTCGCAACCTACTGGCGGCGGGCGGCTTGCTCACGGGGGCGGGAATATTCGTTGCAACAAACCTCACAAGTGTTTGGATTGGCGATGATTTTCTCGTCGGTGCGATGCTGCAGGCCATCGGGGCACCACTCATCGCCGTCCCGACGATGGTCGTTATTACAGAGGATATCAACTTCCCAGAAATTCCGTGGATCGCGTCGTTGGTGCACATCGTCAGAACGGAGGGCAGCGCCGTCGGCATGGCGCTTGTGACCACTCTCGTCAGGGTTCGGGAACAGGTCCATTCGAATTTTCTTGGTCTGCACGTCCAGAGCGGAAACGTGGATGTGGCGGCGCGTCTGGAAACCCTTGCTTCCCAGCTTCGATCTCGTGGTTCAGCAGGCCAGGACGCCTTCGCTCAGGCCACGGCACTTCTCGGACGCAGTGTTCAACGGGAGGCATTCGTGCTCAGCTATGCGGACGCATTGTTGGTGCTGGGCATTGTGGCGCTCCTTTGTGCCGCCGCCGCGCTGGCTATGCGCCGTCCCACCCTGCCTGGTCGCTTCCTGTGACCCGACCAGCTGTTATTCAAGCATCCTCGGCGGCCGTGCTCCGTGACCCGGCCGAAACACGTTCTCTCTATCAGAACAGCGTTCGTGGCGTCGCCGCAGCTTTGCTGTCTAGACTGATGGCATCTTCATTGCCGCGACCCACAGCATCGTCTGTTCGGTATAGGGAAACACCGGTTTCGCTATGGTCGCCTTATCGAGGGTTGCCAAGTCTGCTAATATTCAGGAGCCTGATCGCCTCGCAAAACCACCCCACAAGATGTCCTGCCCACAAGGTGTCCTGACGGGGCCAGGGCCATGGCGCCACAACTGATGGAAGGGAGAAGACATGGCAAGCGAACCAATCCGCGATCCCATCAAGGACCGCCTCCTCACCCCCAAAAACGCCGCGTTCGTCATCATCGACTATCAGCCAGTCCAAGTGAATTCTATCGCGTCGATGGATCGGCAGCTGCTGCTCAACAACATTGTCGGCTGCTCAAGGGCGGCCGTCGCCTATGGCTTGCCAATCGTCCATTCGACCGTGAACGTGAAAACCGGTCTCAACAAGCCGCCCGTGCCTCATGTCCAAAAGGCGCTCGCCGAGTATCCCACCTACGATCGTACCAGCATCAATAGCTGGGAGGACGTCGAATTCCGCAAGGCGGTTGAGGAAACCGGCCGTAAGAAGCTTGTCATGACCGCGCTTTGGACCGAGGCCTGCCTTACCTTCCCGGCAATTGACGCGCTCGCCGAAGGTTATGAAGTGTACGTTCCCGTCGATGCTGTAGGCGGCACTTCGGTCGCCGCGCATGAGGCGGCGTTGCGCCGCATCGAACAGGCTGGCGGAAAGCTGATTTCCACCGTCCAGCTGTTTTGCGAGCTCCAGCGCGACTGGAAGCGTAGCGAGACCGTGCCTGCGTTCATCGATCTGTTCATCCAAACTGGCGGGACGGCGGGTATTCAGTTCTCCTACGATCGCGCCGAATAGTCATCAATTGGCCGGTGCCGTCGAGCGACGGCGCCGGCGGATCATCCAATTCTGCGTCAGCGATCATGCTGACCGCAGCGCTGCATGCCGGGAACCAGGAGAGCTACTCGTTCGGTTGCGGGACCAGGTCTAGGCTAGGACGGAGCCGTTTTTCGATGGCCGGCTGTCCTTGGGGCGTCCCGACATATTCAAGGAGCGCCCGCGGGTACGCTCCCGAGAAAACGCTGCAGCCGTGGACAGATGAAATCAAGGAACACTCTGACGCGTTGGGGCAAGCGTCCTCCACCGAGGAAGAGTGCATGGATCTCTTCCTCATCCTCGGCAACCACATCCGTCAGCACTTCGACGAGACGGCCCTCTTTGATGTCGGCCCGGGCATGGTAGTCGCCAAGCCTCGCGAGACCGACACCTGCCACAGCCATCCTGCGAACCGTTTCGCCGTTGTTGGCAAGTAACGCCCCGTGGACCGCCCGATCAACGATTCGCCCGCTTTCCTTAATCGGCCAAACCGGCGCCGAACGGCGAAAATTGAACCCAAGGCAATTATGCCGGGCCAGGTCATCCACGGACATCGGGGTTCCATTTTTATCCAGATAGGCTGGTGCAGCCACGATCTTTCGTTTCGCCGTTCCGATCTTGCGAGCCATCATCGTGGAATTTGGCAAAGGTCCGATACGAAACGCCACGTCAGTGCGATCGAGATAAAGGTCGACGATTTCATCGGAAAGCGACAGGTCGACAACGACGTTCGGGTACGCCTGCCAGAACGCAGGCAACAGCGGCTCGAGCGCAAGTACCCCAAAGGCAACGGACGCATTGACGCGAACCGTTCCGCCGGTGCTCGACGCCCCTTGCGAAAGCTCACGCTCGACTTCGTCGAACTCGCTCAGGAGCATTTGTCCGCGTTCGTAATATATCCGGCCTTCGGTCGTGAGCGAGAGCCGCCGGGTCGAGCGCTCGAAGAGCCGCACGCCGAGGCGGGTCTCAAGCCTCGCGATCAACTTGCTGATTGTCGATGGCGTCATGCGCAGCAGGCGCGCCGCTTCTGAAAAGCTGCCGGCGTCGACGACGCGGAGAAAGACCTGCATTTCCCCTGTTCGGTTATCCATCACGAATCCTATTTGTGAAAGGCATTCACAGAAGATGTGCAATGGCAGCGCCTTATCAAGCGGATAGCCGCCGCATATCTGTTCGCCATGTCAAAAATCTCAGCTCTCAACCTGATCCGCAAGCCAGATGTCATGACCCTCGGCATCGAATTGCCGCTCGACAACGATTGGTCGCCCGCGGGCCTGGCGCGGGCGCGCGCCACCGGCCGCCCCCATGGCGTACCGGATCTGTCATCGCAGGCGGATCTGATACGGCGGGCCGACGCGCTCGGCTTCGCCGCCGTTTGGGCTCGTGACGTGCCTGTCTTCGCCCAGGTCAACATGGGCGATGCCGGTTCAGTCTACGACGTCTTCACCCTGCTCGGCTTCCTCGCCGGCGTGACCCGCCGTATGGCACTTGGCACGGCGGCCGTCGTGCTGCCAATCCGTCATCCGCTGCTGACGGCGAAGGCCGCCGCCTCGGTAGACGCCCTGTCGGGAGGACGACTCCTCCTCGGTGTTGCTTCCGGCGACCGTCCCGTCGAATATCCGCTGCTCGGCCTCGATTTCCAGAGCGGTGGCGAACACTTTCGCGAGGCCGTCGGCTACATGAGGCAGGCCTGGCAACCGGGTGGTTTGCCGGTTGACGGCCGACGTGATCCGACGCTCGATCTCCTTCCGCGTCCGGCCCAGGCAAGCATTCCGCTCATTGTCGCCGGGCAAGCGCGCCAGGACGATACCTGGCTTGCCGCGAACATGGACGGCCGTTTCGTCTATCCCGGCAGCCTGGACAAACTCGCAATGCAGACCCGGGCCTGGTCCGATGCGACCGCGCGCAAAGGCGTGTTCATCAGCGCGTTTCATCTCGATCTGCAGGATGATGCCAACGCAGGCGCCCAGCCAATCCGCTTCGGTGCCCGCCTCGGCCGCAAGGCATTGGTCGAACACTTTGGAGCGCTCGCGCAGGCGGGCGTCGATCACATAGCGATCAATCTTCGGCAATCAAACCGCCCACTGGCAGAGGTCATCGAGGAGCTTGCCTCGGATGTCATGCCGCAACTCGGCAAAGCTCCCGCAATTCATGCTGCCTGAACCCATGGAGACATATATGAAATTCGTCAACTCGCACGGAGCGGCTATCCCTTCGCTTGGCTTCGGTGTTTTCCGCATGTCGGACGCCGAAGTCGAAAACGTCATTCCTGCCGCCCTGGAAGCGGGCTTCCGCCATTTCGACACGGCACAGATCTATCAGAACGAAGCTGCCCTTGGCCGCGCCTTGCAGAAGGCCGGCGTGCGCCGCGAGGATCTCTTTCTGACCACGAAGGTCTGGGTGGACAACTATCGCCCGGAACGATTTGCCGCCTCCGTCGACGAAAGCCTCGACAAGCTCCAGGTCGATCACGTCGACCTGCTGCTCCTGCACTGGCCGGCCAACGAGGCCGCAATTTCCGATCAGGTCGACATGCTGAATGCCATTCAGGCCGCAGGCAAGACCCGCTTCATCGGCGTCAGCAACCAGAACATCGCGCAGATGCAGGAATCCATCGCGCGTAGCGCTGCCCCGATCGTAACCAATCAGGTCGAGGCGCATCCCTATCTCGACCAGAATGCCTTGGCGGAAGCCGCCACGTCGGCCGGTGTCGCCGTGACCGCCTATTACGGCATGGCAGACGGTGAAGTGCCGCGCGATCCGGCTCTGCAGGCGATCGCCAGGAAGCATGGCAAGACGGCAGCGCAGGTCGGAATTCGTTGGCTGATCGAGCGTGGCTTCGTCGCTCTCTCAAAGACAGCCAAGCCGGAACGCGTTGCAGAGAATTTCGATGTGTTCGATTTCGAGCTCAGCGCGGAGGACATGGTGGCGATTTCAAAACTCGCGCGCACCGATGGCCGGCTGGTCAACCCTCCCGGACTGGCGCCCGTCTGGGACAAATAACGGAGAATTCGCAATGAGTGCTACAAACGCACAGGAAAGTGCGGCGCTGTCGGCTGGCTTCAACTGGCCGCTTCTGGCGCTCGCAATCGGTGCCTTCGGCATCGGCACTACCGAATTTGCACCTATGGGCCTCCTCCCGGTCATCGCTGACGGCGTTAACGTGTCGATCCCGACGGCCGGTCTCCTCGTCAGCGCCTATGCCATTGGCGTCATGGTCGGCGCGCCGATCATGACCTTGGCCTTTGGGCGCTTCGGCAAGCGTACGGCGCTGATGCTGCTCATGGGCATCTTCACGCTCGGCAACATTCTCTCAGCCCTCGCGCCCGACTATTGGACCCTGCTTGCGGCCCGCCTCGTGACGAGCCTCAACCACGGCGCCTTCTTCGGCCTCGGTTCAATTGTGGCGGCGAGCATCGTTCCGCGGGAGAAACGCGCAAGTGCTGTCGCCACCATGTTCATGGGCCTGACGATCGCCAATGTCGGCGGGGTTCCGGCAGTAACCTGGATTGGTCAGCAGATTGGCTGGCGCATGTCGTTTGCCGGAACCGCAGTTCTCGGCACCGTGGCCATAGCCGCTCTGTGGCTTTCCCTGCCGCGCGGCGAAGCGGGCAAGATGCCGGACGTCGCAAAAGAGCTCAAAGTGATCAGCCGACCGGTCGTCCTGCTTGCAATGGCCACGACCGTCATGGGCGCCGGCGCGATGTTCACGCTCTACACCTATGTAGCGCCCGTGCTTGCGAACCTTACAGATGCATCCGAGACCTTCGTTACGCTCGCGCTCGTCTTGATTGGCGTCGGCTTCACGATCGGTAATGGCCTCGGCGGACGTCTGGCCGACTGGTCGCTGGACGGGGCAACGAAGATCTTTCTTGCCGCTCTGGCCGTCATCATGCTGCTTCTGCCCTTGGCTCTGACCACCCATATCGGCGCAGCAATCGGGCTCCTCATTTGGGGTGTGGCAACCTTCGCGATCGTGCCGCCGGTGCAGATGCGGGTGATGCAAGCAGCCGCCGAGGCCCCAGGTCTCGCCTCCTCCATCAATGTCGGCGCATTCAACCTCGGCAACGCCTTGGGAGCAGCGGTCGGTGGAGGCGCGTTGAGCGCAGGCTTAAGCTATGAAGCCATTCCGATTGCAGGTGGCCTGCTGGCTGCTGCCGGCTTGGCCTTGGTGACCATCGGAGCGCGGGCAAAAAAGACTGCGCCGGCACATCAATAGCCGATGCCGGACGCTCGAAACCCCGGTATCTCATGGAACGGAGATAAAAAATGACCGATGCATTTCCCCATGCCGGGAAGCGTTTTGAAGTCGACTACGGAGAATTGGTGGCAATTAACGCCTACAGTTCCGACGGCAATACACTCAATTATGAAATTACTTCAGGCCCGATGGCCGGAGTATCCGGCACCGTTGAATACCAATGGCGCCGGCTCGGTGGCGAAACTTATGCCATCTCCTGGCAGGAAGCGGACGGCTCGACCGTCGTCCATGTCGATGATTTTCAGGCCGGGCGATCGCTTTCCTTCTTCACGACGCGCCAGGGGCAATTCTTCCGCCTCGAAGGAAGCTTGGGGCAATCACCCGAGCTGTAACCGGACCCGTTCGGTATGTGCCGGGGCGCTCGATCTTACCGCGAGATCGTGCGCCGCCGAGCCAAGCTGCTTGAAGCGGCGGACTCCGGCAAGACCGAACATCTAGTCTCCCGCAAGCAGCGCTTCATGGTAACTCCAGAACTCGCTCACAAACCGTTCGGCGAGGACGCTATCGGAACCTTGACTGCGCCGGATAGCGAGGAAGCCAGCGTCGACGAAGATGCCGAATGGCCTGACGACAACGCCCCGTCCGCGGAATTCGGTCGCCGACGACGGGTCGATGATTGCAATGCCTGCTCCCTCGGAGACCAGCGTCAACGCGGTGTGAGACAGACGTGTTTCCAACGTTGAGGACCGTGGAACGCCGGCGAGCGCCACTTCCACGCGCATGGCAAACAACGTGCCCGGCTCCAGAGTGATCATGCGCTCGTTGGCGAGATCGGCAGGCATGATGTTTTGCCGATCGGCAAGCCTGTGTCCCGCCGGAACCGCTACGACCGCAGGTATCGGACGGGTCTCGATCAGGAATCCGGGACGGTCGAGAGGACCATCGGCAAAGCCAAGGTCCACCTGCCCCGATGCGACCGCCTCGATAACCAGAGACGACGGAATACCGTTCAAGGAGGCATGAACGTTCGGCCGCTCGCGCAGAAACTGCGCGAGGAAGCGCGGCATGATCCCGTTGGCCAATGCCGGCATGGCGGCAATGCGGAGCATCCCGGCATTCTGTCGACCGATCTCCTCCGCAAACGCCTTGATGCGCGAGAGGCCGACATAGGCGCGCTCCACTTCCTGAAGCAAGGTCAATGCTTCCCGCGTAGGCGTCAGCTGGTTTCCCCTCCGGTCGAACAGCTTCAGTTTCGTATCGATCTCGAAGTCGCGGATCAGCCGGCTCACCGCCGGCTGAGTGATGGACATCAGTTCCGCTGCTGCCGTCATCTTCCCCGTCAACATGACGGTTCGGAAAGCTTCCACCTGACGCAGGTTCATCGATCACCATAATATTTAGTTATGCTCGCGGCCTGATTACGAATTTGACGGTATTGAAGCAAGCTGTCAAACCCACTGGAAAACAAACCGTGGCGTCTGACCGAGGCGCCGCACCAAGGGAACAAACCGGTGGGTGCTTTGAGCGCATATCTCGATCTCATGGGGTTTGCCGAAGGAGCCTGGGGCATGGACATGCTCAGGGCGACGGGCGTTACGCTTTGTGTTGCCCTCAGCGGCTTTGTCGCCGGGGCGATCTTCGGCTCCCTGTCCGCGGCAGCGTCCTTCTCGTCGCTACGCGCTCTGAGGATCGTGGCCGATGGTTACACCACGATCCTGCGTGGCATCCCCGACCTGCTTGTCATCTATCTCTTCTATTTCGGCAGCAGCGCGGTTCTGAGCCAACTCGGCGCTCTGTTCGGTTCGCAGGGCTTCATCAGCGCGCCTGTCTTCCTGACCGGCGCCTTGGCGATCGGGGTGGTATCGGGCGCCTATCAGGCCGAGGTCTATCGCGGCGCCGTACTCGCTCTTTCCAAGGGCGAGATTGAAGCGGCAAAGGCCTACGGCATGCCGAACCATCTTTTGTTTCGCCGCATCATCCTGCCCCAGGCGACGCGGTTCGCAATCCCGGGTGTCGGCAATGTCTGGCAACTGGTGCTGAAGGAGTCTGCCCTCATCTCGGTCGTGGGACTGATCGAACTGATGCGTCAGGCACAGATCGGCGCAGGCTCGACACGCAAACCTTTCACCTTCTTCCTGACGGCTGCGGTCCTTTACCTCCTGATCAGCTTCGTCTCGGGTGTCCTGTTCCGGATTGCAGAGAAACGCGCCATGCGCGGGATCAGGCGGGCGCTATGATCGATCTTCCTTTCATCTACGACGCCTTCGTGCGGCTTTGTGGCGGCATCCCGCTGACGCTTCAACTGATGCTACTGTCCGTCGCCTCCGGCGCCATTCTCGCAACTGTTCTTGCGGCGTTGAGACTATCGACCTGGCCGCCACTCGATCTCCTGGCGCGGTTCTATATCTTCATCTTTCGCGGCACGCCGCTTCTGGTTCAGCTCTATCTCATCTATTACGGCCTCAGCCAGTTTCCCGAACTGCGCAAAACATTCCTCTGGCCATTCCTGCGGGAGGCATACTGGTGCGCGGCGCTGGCGCTCGCGCTCAACACCGCAGCCTACAGCGCCGAAATCATCCGCGGCGGCGTGCTTTCCGTTCCGGCCGGACAGATCGAAGCTGCGCGCGCCTATGGGATGAGCGGGTTCACCCTCATCCGCCGCATCATTGCCCCACAGGCGCTGCGGCAAATGCTGCCTGCCTACTCCAACGAAGTGATCCTGATGGTGAAGTCGACGGCGCTGGCCTCGACCGTCACCATGATGGAAGTCACGGGGCTGGCGGCGAAACTCATCTCGGCGACCTACCGGCCCGTGGAGATCTTCATCGCCGCCGGGGCGATCTATCTGCTGCTCAATTTCATCGTCAGCCGGATGTTCAAGCTGATCGAATACCGGCTTTCAGCCGCACAGCGCCAACCCCTCTACCGACGTGCCGCAGGAGAAAATGCATGATGAACGCTCCCGTTGCTCCGGCAGTGAAAATCACTGGGCTCGAAAAAAGCTATGGTGCCTACAAGGTGCTGCATTCCATCTCGCTGAGCGCCAATCAGGGTGAAGTCGTCTCGATCCTCGGAGCGTCGGGGTCGGGCAAGTCCACGCTCCTTCGCTGCATCAACATGCTGGAGGTGCCGGATGCGGGCGAAATCTCCATTCATGGTGAGAGCTACAAACTCGCACAGCGCTCCGGCTTTGCCCCGCGCGTTGTCGATCAGAAACAACTGTTGCGGCTACGCTCGCAGGCGACGATGGTGTTCCAGTCCTTCAATCTCTGGTCACATCTGACGATCCTGGAAAATCTGATCGAGGCACCGATCCACGTGCAAAAGCGCAACCGCGCCGAGTGCCTTGCGGAAGCCGAAGCTCTCCTCGAGCGGGTTGGGATCGCCGACAAGCGCAACTTCTATCCAGCCCATCTCTCAGGCGGCCAGCAGCAACGCGCAGCAATTGCCCGGGCGCTCGCCATGCGGCCCAAGATCATGCTGTTCGACGAGCCCACATCGGCGCTCGATCCGGAACTGGTGGCCGAGGTCCTGAAGGTCATGCGCGATCTCGCTGCCGACGGCCGCACGATGCTCGTCGTCACCCATGAGATGGGCTTCGCCCGCGACGTCTCGAGCCGGGTTCTGTTCCTCCACAAGGGGCTGATCGAAGAGGACGGTCGCCCTGAGGAGGTCTTCTCGAAGCCGAAGAGCGAACGTTTCCGCCAGTTCATTTCCAAGCAGAACGCCTGAAACCAACTTCCAAAAAAACGTAGAGAGGAGAACGCATGAAACTGAAGATTGTCTTGTCCGCCGTCGGCCTGCTGGCAACGGCCCATGTTGCGCAAGCGGAGGACGTCATCCGCATCGCCACCGAAGGCGCCTATGCACCGTGGAACTTTTCCGGCCCCAACAACGTGCTGGAAGGCTTCGAAATCGATCTGGCGAACGAACTGTGCGGGCGCATGAAAGCCAAGTGCGAAATCGTCGCTCAGAACTGGGATGGTATCATCCCTTCGCTCACCGCAGGCAAATACGACGCCATCATGGCAGCCATGAGCATCACGCCAAAGCGTGAGGAAGTGATGGCCTTCTCTGCCCCCTACGCGGCTGCAATCAATTCCTTTGCCGCGATGGAAGACAGTGATCTCGCCAACCTGCCGGAAACAGGCAAGCCGCTTTCAGTCGATTCCGAAGCCGCCAAACCGGTGCTTGAAGAGATTGCCAAGAAGATCCAGGGCAAGGCTGTCGGCGTGCAGGGTTCCACCACGGCCTCCGCGTTCATGGAACAGTATTTCCGCGATGGCGTCGACGTTCGCGAATACAAGACCACCGAAGAGCACAACTTCGATCTCGCGAGCGCGCGCCTCGACGCTGTCGTGGCCAATGCGACCGTTCTGGCGGCTGCACTCGAAAAGGACGACATGAAGGGTGCCAAACTCACCGGCCCGCTCTTCTCGGGCAAGGTGTTCGGCATGATCGGCGTCGGACTGCGTAAGGAAGACACTGCCTTGAAGGCCCGTTTCGATGACGTCATCAAGGCTGCCGTCGCCGACGGCACGGTGAAGAACCTCTCCGAGAAGTGGTTCAAGGTGGACGTGAGCCCGCAGGAATAAGCTTCGACAACCGGCCCGTCCGACCTTCGGACGGGCCGACGCCGCCGGCATACGGATCGAAAAGCATGCGCAGATTGCCAGATCAGGACATCGTCATCATTGGAGCCGGCCTTGTGGGCGCTGCCCTTGCCTGGGGCTTGGCGCGCACAGGTGAGCGCCCGCTGCTTCTTGACGGGGAGGATCTGTCGCTGCGGGCGTCTCGCGCCAACTTTGCCCTGATCTGGGTTCAGGGCAAGGGTCTCGGCGCTCCCCATTATGCACGTTGGACGATGCGCTCGACCCGACTTTGGCCGGAATTCGCCGCCGCATTGCACGAGACTTCCGGCGTGGACGTCGCGCTGAAGCAAAACGGGGGGTTCACTTTTGCGTTGAGCGAAGCCGAGCTGGAACGGACACATGAAGAGGTCGTGACGGTTGCGCGCGAACTCGGCGATGACGCCCCGAAGCATATCCTGCTCGACCACGCAGAGACCGCGAAAATGGTGTCGGCTATCGGGCGCGATGTGGTCGGCTCGATCTATTCTCCAATGGATGGCGACGTGAATTCGCTCCGCCTGCTCCGGGCGCTCCATACCGGCATGATAAATCTTGGAGCGCGCTACGAACCGCATTGCGAGATCGATGAGATCCACCCTCGATCGGGCGGATTCCAATTGAAGGGCTCCTGGGGCGAGGTTTTCGCCAAACGCATCGTTCTCGCGGCTGGCGTCGGCAATAGCCGGCTCGCCGCGATGGTGGGTATTCACGCGCCCGCCGTGCGCAGCAAGGGGCAGATCCTCGTCACCGAAAAGTGTCGGCTGTTTTTCCCCTACACCTCGGCGACGCTGAGACAGGCTGACGAAGGCGGCGTGATGATCGGCGACAGCCAGGAAACCGACACGGACTCGATCGCCACCAACCAGGACATCAGCGCAGTTCTGGCCGATCGAGCCATCCGGACGTTTCCGTGTCTCAGCGGTGTCAACGTTCTTCGCTCCTGGACCGGCTTCCGCGTCAAGACACCCGACGGATTGCCCATATATGAGCAATCGGCCGCCTATCCCGGCGCCTATGTGGCGATGTGCCATTCCGGCGTGACGCTTGCCGCGATCCACGCGCTCGTCGTCGCCGGCGAGATCGCCACCCAACAGGCTGTACTTGCCGGCAACACATTCCCCGGCCGGAGGTTTCATGTTTCGCAGAATTGATAAAGCGGCGGAAACCGTCACCATCACGTTCGACGGCATCCCCATGTGCGTCGGCGCGGAGCAGACGGTGGCCGCAGCGCTCCTTAGCCAGGGCATCAGCACGCTGCGCAGGAGCGTCGTCGGCAACCACCCACGCGCGCCCTATTGCCTGATGGGCGTCTGCTTCGAGTGCCTGGTCACCATAGACGGCGTTCAAAACCGGCAAGCCTGCATGTCCATCGTGCGCGAGGGCATGGCGATCTCATCACAAAGCGGCGCGCGCTCGCTGGACGCGGAGAACTGACAATGGCGCTCGGCAAAATCTGCGATCTTCATCGTCTCGACCGCGAATACGATCTCGCGATCATCGGTGCAGGGCCGGCAGGGCTGGCAGCAGCGGCGGAAGCGGCCGCCGCCGGCGCACGAGCGATCCTTTTCGATGAAAACCCCGCTCCCGGTGGTCAAATTTACCGAGCGATCGAAGGGAATTCGCCGGCAAACCGTGCCTTCCTCGGCAAGGATTACTGGAAGGGAAAGGATGTCCTGCAGGCATTTCTGCAGTGCGACGCCACCTACCTACCCCAGGCGCTTGTCTGGAGTGTCGAGCAAAGCGAAACCGATGAAAAAACATTGGTCGAACTGCGCGTTTCGGCCGGCGGCAAAAGCCGCATCGTTCACGCGCGGCGGGTCGTGTTCGCCACCGGCGCAATGGAACGGCCCATGCCTATACGGGGATGGACGCTTCCCGGCGTGATGACCATCGGCGCGGCCCAGATCGCGCTCAAATCTTCAGGACTGGTGCCCGATGGGCGCGTTGTCTTGGCCGGCAGCGGCCCGCTGCTTTATCTGTTCGCCGACCAATTGTTGCAGGCAGGTGGCGACCTCGTAGCGGTTCTCGACACGACGCCGCGTTCGAACTGGATAAATGCCTTCCCGTTCCTGCCCCAATTTCTGGTTTCGCCCTATCTGCTGAAAGGCCTGGCGCTGTTGGTCAAGGTCCGACGCTCGGTGCCGGTTTTCACCGGGGTCGGGAGGATCGAAATCATCGGCCAGGACCGCGCCACGGCGATCCGCTTCGAGGCGAAAGGCCGGACGAAGGAAATCGGCATCGACAGTGCCTTCCTGCATCAGGGCGTTGTCCCGAACAACAACCTGGCAAACGCGACGGGATGTCTTCTTGCGTGGAATGACCGGCAGAAGTGTTTTCAGCCGCAACTGGACGTACACGGCCGATCCTCGCGGCCGGCTGTCTTCATCGCCGGTGACGGCGGCGGCATCGGCGGCGCGCTTGTCGCCGAGGCCGGCGGACGGGTAGCAGCGCTGGCCGCCTGTCTCGATCTCTTTCCCGAGAAGGCGCGGCAGATCAAACCACTCTTGGCGAAACACGAAAGACGGCGCAGGGCCTTGTCCCGCGGGCGCACCTTCATCGACATGCTCTATCAGCCCGCCCTGTCGTTTCGCGCGCCGACCGATCGGGAAACGATCGTATGCCGCTGCGAAGAAGTCACGGTCGGCGCCATCCGCGACGCCGCAGCGCGCAACATCGTCGGCCCCAATCAACTCAAGACGATGCTGCGCTGTGGCATGGGGCCGTGCCAGGGACGCGTGTGTGCGGCGACCATCACCGAAATTCTGGCCGATGCGCAACAGCGGGCCCCAGCCGATGTCGGCACCTACCGGCTTCGGACGCCGATAAAGCCTGTTCCCTTGCACGAGTTCGCATCGCTCCCCCTCACGCCGGATGCCGTACAGGCAGTTACCGGCGACCACTCCGAAAGAAGCTAACCCCTCAACACAAGGAAACAAAATGGCAGAACGTCACCTCCGCACGCCGATCATGCATCGCGTCGTCGAACACAACGGCATCGTCTATGTCGGCGGCACGACCTGCGACGACGAAAGCCTCGACATGACCGGTCAGACCCGGGAAATCCTGGCGAAGATCGATCGCTATCTGGCGGAAGTCGGTACAGACAAGACGAAGCTCCTGACGGCCACGATCTTCGTGACCGATCTCGGCAAGAAGCCGGACATGGACGCCGTGTGGAAGGCCTGGGTTGGCCCGGAGGATCTGCCGACCCGCGCAACCGTGGGTGTTGCCGATCTCGGTGGTGACACGCTGATCGAAGTTGTCGTCTCGGCCTTCAAGTAGTCCGGTGACCGCATCATGCGAGACTGTCTTGTCTCGCATGATGCGCGCCGTCATTCGGGCACGATCGCTCGGGACTGAAGCTTGTCGAACGGGGCGACGGCCCGCCGCAGAAACTCTATGAGTTTGCTGGCAGCGAGCGACCGTGGATGATTCCTCGGTGTTAGCAGCCACAGATCGATCGTCGTTTCCGGAACGATGCTCCGCCGCACCAGAACGTCGCTGCCGAAATCGAGCCCGACGAATGAAGGCACGATGGAAACACCCACGCCATTGGCGACGAAGCAACAGGCCGTCTCCGAGAGCGGAACCTCGATCCGGTTTCTCTTCTGAACGCCCTTGATCTGGAACGCGCGGTCGATCGTCATCAGCGAGCAATCGTCACGGGCCAGCGAGACGAAGGGATCGCCACCGAGATCTTCCAGATCGACGACGGATTTGTCCGTCAGCGGGTGACCCGTGGGAAGCACGCAGACCATTTCGAAACGCATCAGGCGCTCGGCATCGACGTTGGGGTGCTCAAAGGGCAGCACGCTGAGGCCGATATCCACCTGTTGTGCGGCGACGAGATCAATGATGCGGGGCGAAGGCAGGCTTCGCATGGTGAAGTGAATATCGGGCTGTTCGGCAAGCAGGGGCGAAAGCGCCTGTGCGAGAAAGCGCGTGGTCAACGCCGGCGGGGCGACAAGGGTGATCTCCCCCCATTCCTGATTGCGGACGGCATCGGCAAGCCTTGCCACGCGTGCTGTCCCCGAGAACATCTTGGCGACCTCGACCGCAAGCATGCGGCCCTCAAGCGTCGGCGTGAGCCGGCCGCCTGCGCGAACGAAAAGCTGGAAACCGCAAGCGTCTGAGAAGCTGCGCAGGAGTTTGCTGACCGCCGGCTGAGAGATCCTCATGCGTTCGGCGGCAAGCGTGACGGATCCCGTCTCGACGGTGTTGTGGAACGCCTCCAGTTGGCGGATGTTCATGCGCGTGCCTCTGCCTTGAATAGAACAACATGAGTTTTGGTTATAATGAACGGATAATTTGATATTTGACAATCATACCCCGTCTCGCTTCTCTCATACCAACCAA
The DNA here is from genome assembly GCF_050474445.1 of Ensifer sp. B1-9. Lineage (NCBI taxonomy): Bacteria > Pseudomonadati > Pseudomonadota > Alphaproteobacteria > Hyphomicrobiales > Rhizobiaceae > Ensifer > Ensifer sp. B1-9. The sequence goes on along the minus strand of NZ_JBCHVG010000006.1, from coordinate 67,955 downwards.
ACACGACAGATCGCGTCTTCGATCTGCTTCAAAAAAGGGAACGAGAATGAGAATAGCCTTGGGAACGGCCCTGCTGACTCTGGCGCTTTCGACGTCGGCGCAAGCCGGCGTCCTGTCGGTATGCGTGGAGGGATCGCCGGAAATCTTCAATCCGCAACTGAGCAGCAGCGGAACGACCTCGAACGTGCTGGCCAATATCTACGACAATCTGGTGTCCGTTAAGGCAAACAGCTCGGACATCGAACCGGCACTGGCTGAAAGCTGGACGATCTCGGAGGATGGACGGACCTACACTTTCAAGCTGCGCAAGGGCGTGAAGTGGCAGTCCAACGATCAGTTTACCCCGACGCGGGACTTCAACGCCGATGACGTGGTGTTCACCTTCGACCGGATGTTGAAGTCGGATCATCCTTACGCGAAGATCAGCAACGGTACCTACATCACCTTCAACACCAAGCTTGCCGATAGCCTGCAAGCGGTTGCCAAGATCGATGACTATACCGTTGCTTTCACCCTGAAGGAGCCGCTCGCACCATTCATCGGCATCATGGCGCACCAGTCTCTTGCCATAACGTCGGCGGAGTATGCGGATGTCCTGATGAAAGCGGGCAAGCCTGAGACATTCGACATGGTCCCGATCGGGACCGGCCCCTTCGCGTTACAGGCCTATCAACAGGATGCAATGGTCCGGCTCGTGCCGTTCAAGGAAACCTGGGGCGCGGCCATCGGCGACAAGAGCCGCACGCCCATGGTCGACGCTCTGGTGATGGCGATCAGCGCCGATGCCCCTGTGCGGCTCCAGCGCGCACTGGCCGGCGAATGTCAGATTGCCCTTTATCCCAACCTTGCCGACCGCGCCCAGATCGAAGAGAGCGACACGCTCGAACTGATGCAGACGCCGGTGGCCTCGACCGGGTTCATCGACTTCAATTTCCGCGACGAGAAGTTTAGGGACAAGCGGGTCAGAACCGCATTGGCCGATGCCATCAACGTCCCGGCACTCGTCGATACCGTCTATAATGGTATGGGCATTGCCACCGGCGCACTCATCCCTCCGGTTCTTTGGGGACATGACAGCGAACTGAAGCCGCATCCCTATGATCCGGAGAAAGCAAAGGCGCTTCTCAAGGAAGCCGGATATCCGGACGGCTTTTCGACCCAAATCTGGGCGATCCCTGTCTATCGTCCCTATATGCCGAACGGTCGGCGCGCTGCCGAAATGATCCAGGCCGACTGGGCCAAGATCGGCGTCAAGGCCGAGGTCGTTACCTTCGAGTGGGGCGAGTACATTCAGCGTGCCAGGGCGGGAGAGGCTCCGGTCGCCATGTTCGGCGGCATCTATGATTTTCCGGACCCGAGCCAGATCCCGAACAACTACTTCATCTGTGATTCCGACGGCAAGCCAAGCCCTTCCAACGTAGGTGCCTGGTGCGACAGCGAATTCGTCAACCTGATGAACGAAGCCGGGCGTATCGCCGACAAGGAGAAGCGCATCGAACTCTACAAGAAGGCGCAGTCACGCTTCCACGACGAGGCGCCTGCGGTCATCCTTGGTGGAGCCGACACGCTGACAGCCGTCAGCAAGACTGTGCACGGCTTCCAACCCGCCATTTTCGGGACGAGCCGCTATTCGGGCGTGACCGTCGACTAGGCTGGCCGCCCCGAGCAAGCCACGCATTCGCATTGGAGCAAGCATGAAAGTCCTGATTATTGGTGCCGGCATTCTTGGGGCCAGCACCGCCTATCACCTCGCAAAAAAGGGCGTCGACGTGGAAGTCGTCGACGCACAGCATGAGGGAAAGGCAACCCTTGCCGGCGCCGGCATCGTCTGCCCGTGGGCAACGAAACTTGAGGACGGCGATTTCTATGACATGTACGCCGCCGGTGCGGCCTATTATGCCTTACTGGTAGAGGGCCTGAAGGCCTTAGACGAAGCCGAACTCGGTTATGGTAAGGTCGGCGCGCTCGTCGTGGCCGAGGACAGGCAGGAGTTCGAGGCGGCCGCCGAGCGTGTCGCCCGGCGCGTTGCCAATGTTCCGGAAGCAGGCACGGTTCAACATTTGAGCCCGGCCGCAGCGCGCGAAAAGTTCCCGCCGCTGCGCGAAGGAATGGAAGCCATCTTCATTCCTGGGGCAGCGCGCGTCGATGCACGATTGCTGGCCGCTGCTATGCTGCGCGCCGCCGCTTCCTTGGGAGCGAAAATCCGACAGGATCGCGTTTCACTGGCGCTGAAGGATGGGCGGCCCGTCTGCGCGGCAAGCGATGGAACCACGCTTCAAGCCGACGAAATCGTCGTCACCGCCGGTGCATGGGCTTCGCAGATTCTCGACCCGCTGGGTCTTCAGCATCCCGTAGCGCCCCAGAAGGGCCAGATCATCCATCTGCGCCTGCCCGGCGTGCAGACATCGACCTGGCCCGTTCTCCTACCGATGGGCAGTCATTACCTGCTGGCGTTCGATGATTCCCGCGTCGTGATCGGCGCCACGAGGGAGGACAATTCGGGCTTCGACTATCGCGTGACCGCGGGCGGCGAAGCTGAGGTCCTGAACGCAGGACTGGCGATTGCTCCAGGGCTTGCGACCGCAACACACATAGAAACCCGCATCGGCTTTCGCCCGGCGTCGAGCAGCATGAAACCCATTCTGGGCAGAGTTCCCGGCATACCGGGGCTGACGGTCGGCAACGGCCTCGGCGCGGCGGGTCTCACCATCGGCCCCTTCGCCGGAAAGCAACTCGCCGAACTGCTGACGGACGCTCCTCTGGACGTCGATCTTGCGCGCTACGCCCCGGCGTAAGTCGCCGGTCGGCTTCGAATTCACATAAATGGAAAAGGAACAATCATGGTAACGCGTTACCGGAAACATCGCATCATGCATGCGGCTGTCGAACACAACGGCTTGATCTTTGTCGGAGGCCACGCCGCTTCCGACATAACCGTCGGCATGAAGGAACAGACGCAGCAGGTCTGCGCGAAGTTGGATGGCGTGCTGGCCGAATGCGGCTCGGACAAGACCCAGCTCGTATCCGCCCGCATCTACCTCAGCGACATGTCGAAGAAGGAAGAGATGAACGAAGCCTGGCTCGAATGGCTCGACGGCGACGACCTACCGTCGCGGGCGACGATCGGGGTTGCCGATCTTGGCGATCCGCAACGGCTCATCGAAGTCGTGATCGTCGCAGCCAAGAACTAGTCTGAGCAAGATAGGGCCCCAGGCCCGGCGGGGCCGCTCTCGATTGACCACATGGGGAAAAGCGTGCTCGGCCTCCATCTGACTGGTCGGCCTTGTCGCCTTGCAGCGACAAGGCCGACCACGCGCCCATTCCCTATCGCCGGCAGTAGTGGAGATTATGTGATCCCGAGCCTGCAGCTTCGCCCAGAGGTCGGGGCGCCGGATGCGCGCAGTTTGGGCGATCTACCCGCACAAGCGCTTCCAGGACCCGAAGGTCCGGCTGATGATCGACTATATGGCCGAGCGCTGTCAGCGCCTGAACGGCAAGGCGTTGGAATAGAGCCTAACCCTTCGCTCGATCGATCCCGGGAATGCCGCCGATCTGCCCGACGAGGAAATCGACCAGCAATCGCACCCGGGCGATGCCCGCGCGCTCCGGCACGATCAACAGGCTGAGCGGCACCGAAGGCAGCGTGTAATCCGGCAGTAATTCCACAAGTTCGCCACTGGCCAACAGATCGTCGACAAGCCAACGATGCGCGGGCGCGATGCCGCGGCCGGCAGCAAGCGCCTCGCGCGCGCCAAGTCCATGATCGACCCGGAAGCGCCCCGCAAAAGGCACCGAATGGCTGCGGCCATCCGGCCCCTCCAGAATGAGCATGTCGCTGCCCGCCACATTCGACATGCGGATCCCCTCATGACCGGAGAGGTCCCGCGCAGAAACGGGAGTGCCATGCGCTGCCAGATAGGCGGGCGCAGCCACCAGCAGACGCCGGCTTTCGCCCAACGGCCGTAGCTTCATCGAACTGTCCGTGAGCGGCCCGAGACGCAGTGCGATATCGACGCCTTCCCGCACCAGATCGATGCGCTCGTCGGTCAGGCTGAGGTCGACCCCGATCTCCGGATACTTGTCCTGGAAGGCGAAGATCAGCCGGCTGACGTGCAAGACCCCAAAGGCCGCCGTGCAGGATATACGGATCGTGCCGGCAGCAGCACCCCGCGTGCCGCGAGCCTCGTCGCCGGCCTGCTCCACAAGGCGCAGGATCTGGACGCTGTCGGCATAATAGCGGCTGCCTTCGTCGGTCAGGGTCACGCGTCTGGTGGTGCGGCTCAGCAGCGGCACGCCGACCGCCTCCTCGAGCTCCCGCAATTGCCGTGTGACCGTGGACTGGCCAACGCTGAGCTCACGGGCAACCGCCGACAAGTTGCCGCGCTCGGCGACGCGCACGAAGGTGCGCATCCGCTCCAACGTAACGTCCGATTTATCCATTTATCGGCACAATCCTATGCATTTCGGATATCTACCGCATAGGATCGCCGCGGTCTACCTAGGTTCTCAGTTAATGACACCAGGGAACCCCGATCATGAAAGTTCTGCTCGTCTATGCCCACCCCGAGCCCCGCTCGCTCAACGGCGCACTGCGCGATGTCGCCGTCGAGGCGCTTGAGGCCGAGGGCCACGAGGTTCGTGTAACCGACCTCTATGCCGACGGCTGGAAGTCCGAAATCGACCGCGCCGACTTTCCGACCCTTGCCTCGGACACGCGTTTCAAACCGAGCCGCGCATCGAAGGAGGCCTTCGCAACCGGTACGCTGACCCCTGACGTCAAGGCCGAACAGGAAAAGCTGCTATGGGCCGATGCGTTGATCCTGCAGTTTCCGCTGTGGTGGTATTCGATGCCGGCGATCCTCAAGGGCTGGGTCGATCGCGTCTACGCCTATGGTTTTGCCTATGGCGTCGGCGAGCACAGCGACAGATACTGGGGCAAGCGGTTTGGTGAGGGCACGCTTGCCGGAAAACGCGCCATGCTGGTGGTGACGACGGGCGGCTGGCAGGAACATTATTCGCCGCGCGGGGTCAACGGGCCGATCGATGACCTGCTGTTCCCGATCAACCACGGAATTCTCTTTTATCCCGGCTACGACGTGCTGCCGCCCTTCGTCGCCTATCGGGTCGACAGCCTCGACGCCGCCGGTTTTGAAGCGACGTCTGAGCGTCTGCGGGAGAGGATGCGCATACTGGCGACGACTGCGCCCATTCCCTATCGCCGGCAGAATGGTGGGGATTATGTGATCCCGACGCTGGAGCTTCGCCCAGAGGTCGGAGCCCCGGATGCACGCAGTTTTGCGCTTCACCTGAACGGCGCGACACGATAGCGCCGCCCCTAGGCCCCCTGTCAGGCGGCGGCGTCAGCGAACAATTTTGGCTGCAGCCGACCGACGCGAGACATCGGCTTGCACCGGCTGGCGGAAATTGAGTGCCGCCGCCATGACCTCCGCGGCGGCGAGCGCAGCGATGACCGCCGGCCGTTTATCCTTCACCGTCGTGCCGCCGATCGGGCAGACGAGCCGGTCGAAAAGCTCCGGCCGGCCGATTTCACGCGACAGCCAGTTCTTGAAGGTGGAGCGCTTCGTCTTCGAGCCTATCATCCCGACATAGGATGCGTCATCGCGGCGAAGCGCTTCCGCCGCAATCAGGAAGTCGAGCGCATGGTCGTGGGTGAGGATGACGAAGGCGCTGCCGGGCGGAGCATCGCGCACCACCGCCTCCGGCATCGCCGTCAGGCAGGTTTCGATGCCGGGAATATCGGCGACGGCCGAAAGCTCGTTCTCGCGGGTATCGACGAGAACGGTGCGCACCGGCACCAAAGAGAGCGCCATGGCCAGCGCATCGCCGACATGGCCGGCGCCGAAGACATAGACATGCGGCCGGCCGGCGATCTCCAGATCGCTGCGTTCAATCAGCATGGCTGCTTTCTCCCGATCGATGCGTGTGAAGGCGAGCGCCACGCGCCCGCCGCAACACTGGCCGATCTCCGGGCCGAGCGGAATGGTCAGCGTATCGGGCGCATCCCCACGCTTCAGCGCCCGCCGGCCATGATCGATCGCCATGTATTCGAGCTGACCGCCGCCGATCGTGCCGAAGAGACTTTCGGGGGCGACGAGCATCCAGGCATCGGTGTCGCGCGGCGTCGAACCCGCAGCGCCCGTCACTTCCACGAGCACGCAGTCCGGCTCGCGTCTGAGAAAGTCCCTGATATCCTCGCAGCTCGCTACCATAACCGATCAGCCCTTCTTCACCCTTTCTGTCGTGCGGCCACCCGAAGCCGCTCGATCGCCATCAGCACCCGTTCCGGTGTTGCCGGCGCATCGAGGCGCGGAGCTATACGATACTCCGCAACGCTGGCCGCCGCCATCGAAAGGGCTTCGAGGACCGAAATGCCGAGCATGAACGGTGGTTCCCCCACCGCCTTCGACCGGCGGATCGTCTCCTCGCGGTTGACCGACCATTCGGCAAGGCGGGTGTTGAAGACGCGCGGGCGATCGGAAGCAAGCGGGATCTTGTAGGTCGACGGCGCATGCGTGCGCAGCCGGCCCTTGGCGTCCCACCAGAGCTCTTCCGTCGTCAGCCAGCCCATGCCCTGAACGAAGGCGCCTTCCACCTGACCGAGATCGAGCGCCGGGTTCAGCGACCGGCCGACATCGTGCAGGATATCGGTGCGGTCGACCTGGTATTCCCCGGTCAGCGTATCGACACTGACCTCGGAGCAGGACGCACCGTAAGCGTAGTAGAAGAACGGCCGTCCACGACCTTCCGCGCGGTTCCAGTGGATCTTCGGTGTCTTGTAGAAACCGGCAGCCGAAAGCTGGATGCGGGCGCCATAGGCGATCTTGATGAACGCGTTGAAGTTCATGCGCTCCGCGCCGATCCGCACCGTGTTTGGCTCGAAGGCGACATCGGTCTCACTGACGTTCCAGCGCTCGGCAGCAAACTTGACCAACCGTGCCTTGATCTGCTGGGCGGCGTTTGCTGCGGCCATGCCGTTGAGATCGGACCCGGAGGAGGCCGCCGTCGCCGAGGTGTTCGGCACCTTGCCCGTCGTCGTCGCCGTCACCTTGATCCGGTCGAGATTGACCTGGAACTCGTCGGCCACCACCTGGGCGACCTTGGTGTAGAGTCCCTGCCCCATCTCGGTGCCGCCATGGTTCAGATGGATCGAACCATCCGTGTAGACGTGCACGAGAGCGCCGGCCTGGTTGTACTCCGTTTTGGTGAAGGAGATGCCGAACTTCACCGGCGTCAGCGCAATGCCGCGCTTGACCACGTTGTTCTCACGGTTGAAGGCGATCACCGCCTCGCGGCGCTTGGCGTAATCGGCCGAGATTTCCAGCTCCTCGATGATCCGGCCGATGATGTTGTCTTCCACGGTCTGATGGTAGGGCGTCAGGTTCCGCCCCTCGCCGCCGTAGAAGTTCAGCTTGCGGATTTCGAGCGGATCCTTGCCCACGGCATAGGCGATCTCCTCGATCATGCGCTCGCCACCGACCATACCCTGCGGACCGCCAAAACCGCGGAACGCGGTGTTGGAGACCGTATTGGTCTTAAACGGACGCGAGCGCAGGCGCACGTTCGGATAGAAATAGCAATTGTCGGCGTGGAACAGCGCGCGGTCGGTGACCGGTCCGGAAAGATCGGCGGAATAGCCGCAGCGCGCCGAAAAGACGGCATCAACTGCTTCAATACGCCCCTCGTCGTCAAAGCCGAGCTTGTAGTCCACGTGGAAATCGTGGCGCTTGCCGGTCGCACTCATATCGTCATCGCGGTCGGGCCGGACCTTGACCGGGCAGCGGTACTTCTTGGCGGCAACGGCCGCAACGGCCGCGAAGATGTTGGCCTGGGTTTCCTTGCCGCCGAAGCCGCCGCCCATGCGGCGCACGTTGACGGTGACCGCATTCGACGGCACCCCCAGCACGGTCGCGACCATGTGCTGCGTCTCGCTCGGATGCTGGGTCGAGGAATAGACGAGAACCTCGTCGTCCTCGCCGGGAATAGCGAAGGAGATCTGCCCTTCCAGATAGAAGTGGTCCTGGCCGCCGATCCGCATCTCGCCTTCAAGGATGTTCTTCGCCTTGGCGAAGCCGGCCTCGATGTCGCCGCGCTCGAGCTTCAGTGGATCGATCACCAGCGGATAGTTCGCCGCTGCCGCTTCCAGCACGTCGGTCACGTGCGGCAGGTCGCGATACTCGATCTTGACCTTGGCGGCAGCCCGACGGGCGGCCTCACGCGAGGTTGCGACGACCGCGAAGATCGGCTGGCCGTGGAACTCGACCTTGTCGGTGACGAAGATCGGCTCGTCGTGCTTGTGCGCCGGGCTGATGTCGTTGTCGCCGGGGATGTCGGCCGCCGTCAGGACGCCGATCACGCCTTCGCTGCTGTTGACGGCTTCGAAGTCGATCGACAGGATCTCCGCATGCGCCCGCTGCGACAGACCGAGATAGCCGTGCAACGTGCCCCGGGGTTCGGGAATGTCGTCGATATACTCGGCCGTTCCCGACACATGCTTGTGGCCGGACTCGTGCCGTTCCTTTTCGTGTACGCCGCCGCGGATGCGGTCGATGGGCTGCATCACGTTCATGGCTTCCTCCCTTAAACCGCGACAGCAATGGTACGATCGAGGCGGATCTGGCCGCTCGACTGCGTTTCGAGATAAAAGCGGCGAAGCAGGTTCTTCGCCACCATCTGGCGGTACTCCGCCGAGGCGCGCCAGTCGGTAAGCGGCGTGAAATCCTGGTCAAAGGCCGCAACAGCGCGCTCGATCGTCTGCTCGGTCCACTCCGCACCCTTGAGGGCAGCCTCGACATTCGCGGCGCGCTTCGGCGTAGCGGCCATGCCGCCGAAAGCGATGACCGCGCCGGTCACCCGGCCGGCATCGAAGGCGATGCGGAAGGCGCCACAAACGGCGGTGATGTCCTCGTCCAGGCGCTTCGTCACCTTGTAGACGGCTACGCGGGCGTTGTCGGAAACAAACGGGATGCGCACGGATTCCACGAACTCGCCGGGCTCGCGATCCTGCTTGCCGTAGGCGATGAAGAAGTCCTCGAGCGCGACGGTGCGCCGGCGGCTGCCCTTGCGCAGCATGATCGACGCGCCGAGCGCGATCAGAGCAGGCGGCGTGTCGCCGATCGGCGAGCCGTTGGCGATGTTGCCACCGACGGTGCCCATGTTGCGTACCTGCTGGCCGCCGATGCGATCCCAAAGCTCCGTCAGTTCCGGGAAGTGCTCGACGATGACCGGATAGGCCTCAGCATAGCTGACACCGGCGCCGAGCGTCACGCCTTCGGTGTCAACCGTGATCCGGCGCAGTTCCTCGAGATGGGTCAGGTGGATAACCGGAGAGATGTCGCGCATGAACTTCGTCACCCAGAGACCGACGTCGGTCGAGCCGGCAACGATCGTCGCCTTCGGGTTGGCTTCGAGCACGGCGGCGAAATCGTCCACCGAACCCGGAAGGATGAAGCGTTCCGTCTCCGAGCCGATTTCCACCCGGCGACCATCCTGAAGGGCGGCCAGTTCCGCGGCGATCCGATCACGTTCGACCACCAGCGGATCCTTGCCGACATCGCCGATCGTCGAGATCGCTTCCGCCGCGCGGATGATCGCGGCATAGCCGGTGCAGCGGCAGAGATTGCCTTGCAGCGCCTTTTCGATCTCGGGGATGGACGGCTTCGGATTTTCCATCCAGAGGCCATAGAGCGACATCACGAATCCCGGCGTGCAGAAACCGCACTGCGAGGCGTGAGTGTCGACCATCGCCTGCTGCACCGGATGCAAGGGCCCCGCCGGCTGCGCCAGCGAATCCACCGTCACGATATGACAGCCGTCGAGCGAACCGACGAAGCGAATGCAGGCATTGACGGATTCATACTTGAGCTTGCCGTCGAGCAGACGGCCGACGAGCACCGTGCAGGCGCCGCAGTCGCCCTCGGCGCAGCCTTCCTTGGTGCCCTTCAGGTTGCGGTCGATGCGCAGGAAATCAAGCAGGGTCTGAACTGGCGAGACATCGGCAAGCTCGACCAGGCGATGGTTCAGCAGGAAGCGAATGGTGTTGCGGATCTGGATGGTCATGTCTCAGCTCCCGCGGTAGGTGGAGTAGCCATAGGGCGAGAGGAGCAGCGGCACATGGTAGTGCGCGCCCTGGTTCTCGATGCCGAAGCGGATCGGGATCACGTCGAGGAACGGATTCTCGCCGCGCTGGCTTGCACCGCCGAGATAATCGCCGGCATGGAAATGCAGCTCGTAGGTGCCGGTCTGCATCCGCTCGCCGCTCAAGAGCGGCTCGTCGCAGCGACCGTCATCATTGGTCTTGACCGATTTAATGTGTGTCTGGCGCTCGCCATCGACCCGGTAGAGCTCGATGCGCAGCCCCTCGGCTGGCTTGCCGCTTGCCGTATCCAGAACATGCGTCGTCAGGCGACCGGCGTTTCCACCATGAGATTGCATTCTGTTCGCTCCTCCCGAAGTCAGCTTTCCACCTCGCAGTATTCCGGCATTCCGGTCTGCTTGGTAGCGAGCGGATCATTCGAGACTTTCAAATTTTTTGGGGGGAATGGGTCAGGGGAAATGCCGTTAGAAATCTTAGCGCAGAGACGAAAATGTCTGGAGGAGCTGCTTTGATGAGATACCCCCGCGATCTTCACGGCCACGGCCCGAACTTCAAGATCACATGGCCCGACGGCGCGCGGATCGCCGTGCAATTCGTCATCAACTACGAGGAAGGCGGCGAGAACTGCGTGCTGCATGGCGACGCGGCATCCGAAGCATTCCTGTCGGAAATCGTCGGTGCGCAACCCTGGCAGGGTCAGCGCCACTGGAACATGGAATCGATCTACGAATATGGCGCCCGAGCCGGCTTCTGGCGACTGCATCGCATGTTCACGGAGCGCGGCGTGCCGGCAACCGTCTATGGTGTGGCCACCGCGCTGAAGCGTTCGCCGGAACAGGTCGCGGCCATGCAGGATGCCGGCTGGGAAATCGCCTCGCACGGCCTCAAGTGGATCGAGCACAAGGACTTCTCAGCCGAGCGCGAGCGCCAGGAGATCACTGAAGCGATCCGCCTGCACACCATCGTCACCGGCGAGCGCCCGCGCGGCTGGTACACGGGGCGTTGTTCCGACAACACGCTCGACCTCGTCACCGAGGCCGGCGGTTTCGACTATGTTTCCGACGCCTATGCCGACGACCTGCCGTATTGGCATGAACACGCCGGGCGTCACCAGTTGGTCATCCCCTACACGCTCGATAGCAACGACATGCGCTTTGCGACGCCGCAGGGCTTCAACAGCGGCGACCAGTTCTTCAGCTATCTCAAAGACAGCTTCGACGTGCTCTATGCCGAAGGGGCCGCCGGCGCGCCGAAGATGCTGAGCATCGGGCTGCACTGCCGCCTCGTCGGCCGGCCCGGCCGCGCCGCAGCCTTGGCGCGCTTCCTCGATTACGTGCAGGGCCACGAAAAGGTCTGGCTCGCCAAGCGCGTCGACATTGCCCGCTACTGGACCGAGAACTACCCGTACAAGGCTTGGGACGATCGTCCGTCGCGGCTTGGCGAAGAGGCGTTCGTTGCCAAATTCGGCGGCGTCTTCGAACATTCGAAGTGGATTGCCAAGCGCGCCTTCCAGGGCGAGCTTTCGCCCGCCAACGATACCGCAATCGGCCTTGCCGCGGCGCTTTCTGCCGTCTTCCGCGAAGCCTCGGCCGAGGAGCGGCTTGCCGTTCTGATCGCCCACCCGGATCTCGCCGGCAAGCTGGCGCAGGCGAAACGGCTCACCGAAAGCTCGACCAATGAGCAGGCCTCCGCCGGGCTCGATGCGCTGACGGATGCCGAACGCGAGCGCTTCACCACGCTCAACGCTGCCTATGTCGAGAAATTCAAGTTCCCGTTCATCATGGCGGTCAAGGGACGCACCAAGGGTGAAATCCTTGCGGCCTTCGAGAGCCGGATCAACAACGACCGCGAAACGGAATTCGAGACGGCATGCCGGCAGGTGGAACGGATCGCCTATCTGCGCCTCAAGGACATGTTGCCGAGCTGAGGACCTCGCGATGACGATCGACGGCGTGAGCCCGCCCGAATTCGCGCTGAACGCGATCAACCTCGCCTCCGCCGGTCTCGGCGCGCGGCCGGTCTTCGCAAGCGACGAATTCTTCGCGCCGCTCGAGCGCATGCTCCAGGACGCACCGCCGGTCTATCACCCTGGCGTCTACGATGAGAACGGCAAGTGGATGGACGGCTGGGAGACGCGGCGCCGCCGCGGCCCCGGCAACGATCACGCGATCATCGCGCTGGCCGCGAATGGCCGTATCCACGGCTTCGAAGTCGACACGGCGCATTTCACCGGCAACTATCCGAGCGCCTGCGCCATCGACGCCTGCCTGGTACCGGGAGAGCCGAACGAGGAGACGGTCTGGACGGAACTGGTGTGCCCACGGCCGCTTGGCCCGAGCGCGCTGCACCACTTCGAGGCGAAGTCGGATGCGGTCTGGAGCCATGTCCGCCTGCGCATCTATCCCGATGGCGGCATTGCCCGTCTGAAGGCCTACGGCACGCCGGCCCTCGACCGGGCGGCGATCGGCGACACGGTGGTCGACCTCGCTTCGTCGCTGCTCGGTGGGCGCATCATTGCCTATTCGAACGGGCACTACGGCCACCAGCGGCTGCTTGCGCCCGGACGCGGCATCAACATGGGCGACGGCTGGGAAACCCGCCGGCGGCGCGAGCCCGGAAACGACTGGATCGTCGTGAAACTTGCCGCGCGCGGCGAAGTCGAGCGGATCGTGGTCGATACCGCCCATTTCAAGGGCAATTATCCCGACGCCTGCTCGCTGCAGGTGGCCGACCTCGGAGCAGCCGCCTGCGACGTGGCCGCGTCCGTCACGGCGTCGTCGATGTTCTGGCGCGAGGTTCTGCCGCCGCAGAAACTCGCGGCCGACAGCATCCACAGCTATGAAGCCCACGAACTCGCCGCCTCTGGCCCGGTGACCCATGTGCGTTTCAACATCTTCCCCGATGGCGGCGTCAGCCGGCTGCGTGTCTTCGGGCGTATTGCGAAGGCCGGCACACCTTAGATCGTTTCGCCGAGGAAACGAAATGATCGGACTTGAACCGCAATTCCTGGGAATTGGCTTTCCACGGAATTGCTGCCATCGATCAACATTGGACGGAGGAGCGTCGCATGAAGGAGATCGTCATACAGCCACTGACCCGGGAGGCCTTTGCGCCCTTCGGCGACGTGATCGAAACGGAGAATGCCCACAACTTCCCCATCAACGGCGGCAAATGCACCCGCTTCCACGACCTCGCCAAGATCGAGACCACAGGCGAGAAGGCCCGGCCGATGATCAGCCTGGTGCGCGGTGAGCCCTATCCGCTGCCGCTGAAACTCACCATGGTCGAGCGTCATCCGCTCGGCAGCCAGGCCTTCATCCCCTTGAGCGACAACCCGTTTCTCGTTGTCGTATCTCGGGAAACCGACGAAGGCCCGGGTGAGCCGATCGCCTTCAAGACCACGCCGGGTCAGGGCGTCAACATCGCCCGCAATGTCTGGCACGGCATCCTGACGCCGCTAGATGACGTCTCGGATTTCGCGGTGGTCGACCGCGGCGGCGAAGGCGTGAACCTGGAGGAACATTTCTTCAAGGAGCCGTTCCTGATCGTGTGAATGAACGCATGACCCGATCGTCCGGTCGGGTTCATCGGTGCGCCAGGGCCTCGCTGGCCGCCGAAATCGAAGGATACGACTGCGGCGTCAATAGCCGCCATCCCGACGAAATTTCGTCGGCGTGTATCCCGTCAACCGCCGGAAATCGCGCGAGAAATGATAGGGATCTGGATAGCCGCAGACCGCCGCCACCGCCGACACCTTGGCGTCGGGGCCGACCAGCAGACGCTTTGCCTGGTTGATGCGCTCGTGGCGCAGCCAATCCATCGGTGTGGTGCCCACCATGTCGCGAAAGCGGCGAAAAAGCTGCGACTGGCTGAGGCGCGCTAGGGTCGCGAGATCATCGATGGTCCAGCCCCGGGCGAGATCCTCACGCATCGCTGAAAGAACAGCCAGTAAACGATCCTCGTCCGGCGCATCCTCGCCCGGCTCACGACCGGTCAGACGCGGCCCGATCATGTCCGCGATCAGTCCGGAGATGGCCGCACTCGCCAAGGCATCTGTCGCCGGCGAGCGTTGCGCAAGATATCCGCTCACGGCCTCGAAGGCAGCGCGTGGCGTCTGTGGATCCCTGGGCACGAATAGCGGCGACCGCTGCACGCCGAGGAATTGATAGAGCGCATCGAGCCCGTGTCCCTCGATTCCCATCCAGAGATAAGACCAGTTTTCACTGTCGGGCGCGCAGCTATGCGCATAGGCTTGGGCGGTATCGAGCCAGGCGACGCTGCCCGTTTCGGCGAGGAAGCGTTGTCCGCGCACCTCGATCAGCCCGCAGCCACCTGTCGTGTAGACGAAGACATGCTGATGGAACCGCTTGCGGATCGGCGCCTCCTCCGGACGGGCCGTTCGGCTTCCGGCGACGAGCGCCAGATAGGGGAACGCATCGGCAAATCTCGCCGGCGTATGGAAGTGGATCTCTTCGTTTTCAGACAGCATCTGCGCTTTCTGTCAGCCGATGCGAGTTTTGTCCATCATCCTGCGACAGCCCACCATTCCCAGCTAGACGGTGTAGACGCTATCATGCAGCTTTATGCACGGAGTGTTGCCAATGACCGAAGCCGCCTCGACCGGCGAAGTAGCGAATTTGACCTTCGCGCCGCTGTCCCCGGATTTTGCCCGCGATCCCTATCCGACCTACCGCGCCTTGCGCGAGAAGGAGGGGCTGCATTATTTCCCCGACTTCGACATTTGGCTGGCTTCGCGCTTCGAGGATGTCTCGGCAATCGTCATGGACAAGCGCATGGTGCGCTCGCTGGAGGACATCGCAACAGCGGAAGAACTCGCGAAACTGCAGCGTGCCGGCAATTGGCATGACATGCCGCACCATGAGCGCTTCGTGCAGTTCAGCCTGCTCGATAGCGACGGCGCGGTGCACGACCGGCTGCGCAAGCAGGTGTTCAAGCTGTTCACGCCGGCCATGATCGCCAAGCTTCGCGACCAGATCCAGGCCTATGTCGACCGCCTGATCGACAGCCTTGCCGATCGCCGCGAGATCGATTTCGTCGAAGACCTCGCCGCCCACGTTCCCGGCCATATCATCGGCCGCCTGCTTGGCGTTCCGGACGAAGACTGTCCCCAGCTTCGCATCTGGTCGGAGAACATCGTGCAATTCTTCGACGTCGACCGCTCCGACACCCGCAAGAAGGTCGCCGAGGACAACACGACCGAATTCTACGAATATCTGACGGCGCTGAAGGCCGAGCGCGAGCGGGCGCCGAAGGATGACCTCATCTCGGTGCTGATCGAAGCGGAGCGCTCCGGCGCAATGAACTTCGACGAGTTCATCTCGACCTGCATGCTGATCCTGATGGCCGGCCACGGCTCGACGATCGACGTGCTCGGCAGCGGCATGCATGCGCTCCTGCGTTTCCCCGAACATATGGCGCGGTTGCGCAGCGATCCCGGCCTGATCCAGACCGGCGTGCAGGAGATGTTCCGCTACGAGTCGCCGCTTCCATTCTTCCATCGCCATTGCGTCGAGGATGTCGAGATCTGCGGCCGGCGCTTCGAGCGGGGCACCAAGTTCGGCCTGCTCTACGGTGCTGCCAACCGCGATCCGAGGCAGTTCGAGAATGCCGATGCCTTCGACATCGGCCGCACGCCCAACCGGCACCTCGCCTTCGGTGGCGGCGTGCATTTCTGCCTCGGCAACCATCTCGCGCGTCTCGACATGGATATCATCTTCAGCACGCTGCTTCGCCGCTTCCCCACCATCGAACTCGTCGACCGGGAACCGGAATACAAGCGCGGGCTCTCGGTCCGCGGCCCCAAGCGGCTGAAGATCGCCATCCGCCCGGCCTGACCCGAACCGACACCAACATTTTCAAGAACCGGAGAATACCCATGCCCAAGATCGTCTTCATCGGCGCGGACGGCACGACAAAGGAAATTCAGGCGGAGGTCGGTCAATCGCTGATGTCCGCCGCCGTGCAGAACGGCATCGATGCCATCGCCGCCGAGTGCGGCGGCTCCTGCGCCTGCGGCACTTGTCATTGTTACATCGACGGAGAATGGACCGAGCGATTGCCGGTGCCCGAATTCCAGGAGCAGGACATGATCGAGTGCGTCGTCAACCCGAACGAGAGAAGCCGCCTGAGCTGTCAGATCATGGTCACGGCGGAGCTCGATGGCCTGGTGGTGCACCTGCCTGCGGGGCAATACTGAGCAGATCCAGGCAAAGTGTGAAGCGGTTATCCGTCCGGATTTGCGTACTTTAAAACCAAATCGACACAAAAGGGCCGGAGCGACATTTCGTTGCTCCGGCCAGCACTTACGGGGAAGTTCTGATTGGCCGAGGCGGCATGCCTTGGCCAATTTTCGTCATCCTGCAAAGAACGCGAAGCGGACGATGAAGAGCGCCGCAACGATCTGGGTTGCCGGGTGGATGACGCTCCATTTGCCGGTGCAGACCTTCAAGACGACGTAGCTGACGAAACCGAACGCAAGACCATTGGCGATCGAGTAGGTGAAGGGCATGGCGAGCGCGGTGAGCGCAGCCGGTGCCGCTTCCGTCAGGTCGTCCCAGTCGACTTCGGTCAGCTCGCGCATCATCAGGCCGGCGACGTAGAGCAGAGCCGGAGCCGTTGCATAGGACGGAACGGCGGCCGCCAGCGGCGAGAAGAACAGCGCTGCCAGGAAAAGCACGCAGACGGTGAGCGCAGTCAGCCCGGTACGGCCGCCGGCCTGAACGCCCGAAGCGCTTTCGACATACGCTGTGGTGCTGCTGGTTCCGATCAGCGAGCCGGCGACGATCGCCGTGCTGTCGGCGAGAAGCGCGCGACCGAGACGGCTCGGCTTGCCCTCTTCGACCAGCTTGGCGCGCTTGGCGACACCGATCAGCGTGCCGGTGGCGTCAAAGACTTCGACTAGAACGAAGACGAGGATGACATGCAGCAGGCCGCCATGCAGGGCGCCCATGATGTCGAGCTGCAGGAAGGTTGGCGCAATGCTTGGCGGTACCGAGACGACCCCCTTGAACTCGCTGACGCCGAGGATCATCGACAGAACCGTGACGACCAGGATGCCGATCAGGATCGAGCCGCGAACCTTCAGTGCGTCGAGCACGGCGATGACGAAGAAGCCGAGGATGGCGAGCAACGGTCCGGTCTGTTTGAGATCGCCGAGGCCGACGAGCGTTGCCGGATTGTCGACGACGATGCCGGCGTTCTTCAAGGCGATGATGCCGAGGAAGAGGCCGATACCGGTGGCAATCGCACTTCTGAGCGAATGCGGAATCCCGGCGATCAGCCAGCTTCTGACGCCGGTGACGGTCAGGATCAGGAAGATTACGCCCGAGATGAAGACCGCGCCGAGCGCCTGCTGCCAGGTGAAGCCGAGGGCGGCGACCACGGTGAAGGCGAAGAAGGCGTTGAGGCCCATGCCGGGCGCCATGCCGATCGGCCAGTTGGCGACAAGCGCCATGACGGCAGAACCGAGGGCCGCAGCGATACAGGTTGCGACGAAGACGGCATCCCTATCCATGCCCGTGCTCGACAGGATGTCGGGGTTGACAAAGATGATGTAGGACATCGTCAGGAATGTCGTAATACCGGCGATCACCTCGGTGCGCGCCGTCGTCTGATGCTCTTTCAGCTTGAATAGTCGTTCAAACATCTTTCCTCCCTTGGCGGCGTCACCACGACGCAGCCGAACGACAGAGATCGAGAAACCGTCTCCTCCAGTTCCCGCTCAGTGCATTTCGAAACGCCCGGGGTTTCCGGGTCGATCGCTTCACGAACCGCTCTCGGTTCGTGCCGGCTGGCGATCGTCCGCCCTCTTTCAGACGACGCGAATGCCTTTTGCACAGCCTTGGGATTGTGCGTCTTCCGGAGCCGGACCGCTAGCCGTCCATTCCCGGGATCGATTATGAAAGACTTTCAAATTTTTCGGGGCATTAGTCGGCGCCCAAACGGCGTCTTTCGCGTGTCCGCTACCACCTGAATGGGCCAATAAACCCTTGAAAAATATGTTGGGAGGCCCTCTTGACCTTCCAACGGTGGGAACCGCCATGTTTCTCTCATAACGAAACGAAGGAGACAAGCATGCAGACCTACAAGATCGACAACATGACCTGCGGCCACTGCGCCGGCGCCGTCCAGAAGGCGATCCTGAGCGTCGACCCGCAGGCGACGATCAAGGTCGATCTCGGCAACAGGGAGGTCAGCGTCGAGACCGCTGCCGGCCCCGATGCAATCGGCGACGCCCTGAAGGCTTCCGGCTACGAGAGCCACGCGCTCTAACGATGCTCCGTGCGGATAACTTCCGACGAAACGTCCCGGCCATGTCGGGGCGTTTTTCTTTGGTTCGTAGTTCGCCGAAAAGCGCTCTCCGTCCAGCGGAAGAAATTTATAAGCCCTGCCCTTGACCTTCCAACGGTGGGAACCCCTACCTTCCCGTCATAGGAAGCTTTGAGACCTACCAAACGCACTGAAGTTCATATCTCATTTCGTCGCACGGAAGTTCGGCGGCACCCTCGACCTTCCCATCGCCGGAAGGCCCAGATTGCGATAAAAGACTGTGAAAGGAGCACGATCATGGGATCGGTGACCCCCATTAGAAATAACGACGTCGAAGCGATTTCCGCCGCTTTCAGCGCCAGCATTCCCGTCGAGGGCATGACCTGCGCCTCCTGCGTTGCACGCGTCGAAAAGGCGATTCGCGCCGTCCCGGGCGTGACTGCGGCCTCGGTCAACCTTGCGACCGAGCGCGCCGACGTTAGGTTCGATGCCGGCACCAAATCGGCCGATATCGTCAAGGCCATCGAAAATGCCGGTTACGGCGCGGCCGAAGATACGATCGAGTTCACCATCGAAGGCATGACCTGCGCCTCCTGTGTCGCCCGCATCGAAAAGGCACTGAAGACGGTGCCGGGTGTCACCGAAGCCAACGTCAATCTGGCGACCGAGCGCGCTTCGGTCCGCGTGACGAAGGGGATCGCAACGGCCGCGGCGCTCGAAGAGGCGGTTCGTGTTGCCGGCTACTCGGCCAAGCGCGTCACCGGCGACGAAAGCGTCGATCGTGAAGACGAAAAGCGCGAACGGGAGACCCGGAAGCTTGCTCGCTCGCTGTTGCTGGCAGGTGTGCTGACGCTGCCGATCTTCGTGCTCGAAATGGGCTCGCACTTCATCCCGGCCGTGCATGACTTCGTCATGACCAATATCGGCATGCAGGAAAGCTGGTACCTGCAGTTCGTGCTGACGACGCTGGTGCTATTCGGCCCGGGCTTGCGCTTCTATCAGAAGGGCGTGCCTGCCCTCTTCCGCCTGGCTCCGGACATGAACTCGCTGGTCGCGATCGGTACCTCCGCCGCCTGGATCTATTCGGTCGTCGCAACCTTTGCGCCGGACCTCCTGCCTGACGGTACCGCCAACGTCTATTACGAGGCCGCGGCCGTCATCGTCACGCTGATATTGCTCGGCCGTTTCCTCGAAGCGCGCGCCAAGGGCCGGACCTCCGAGGCGATCAAGCATCTGATGGGCCTGCAGGCCAAGACTGCCCGCGTCGTTCGCGACGGCGAAACGATCGAGGTCCCGCTCTCCGATGTCCACACCGGCGACACCGTACTCGTGCGCCCCGGCGACCGGGTGCCGGTGGATGGCAGCGTCATCGACGGCAACTCCTATGTCGACGAATCGATGATTACGGGCGAACCGGTTCCGGTCGAAAAGATCGCGGGCAGTGAAGTCGTCGGCGGCACCATCAACAAGACAGGCTCCTTCACCTTCCGTGCGACCAAGGTTGGCACCGACACCGTGCTGGCGCAGATCATCAAGATGGTCGAACAGGCTCAGGGCGCCAAGCTGCCGATCCAGTCACTGGTCGACCGTGTCACCGCCTGGTTCGTGCCCGCGGTCATCACCGTTGCGCTCGTCACCTTCGGCATCTGGCTGGTCTTCGGCCCCGATCCGGCCCTGACCTTCGCCCTGGTCAACGGCGTTGCGGTGCTGATCATCGCCTGCCCCTGCGCCATGGGCCTTGCCACTCCGACGTCGATCATGGTCGGCACCGGCCGCGCCGCCGAAATGGGCGTTCTCTTCCGCAAGGGCGAGGCGCTGCAGACGCTGCGCAATGCCACCGTCATCGCCGTCGACAAGACCGGCACCTTGACGAAGGGCCGACCGGAACTCACCGACCTCGAAACTGCCGACGGCTTTGAACGTGACGCCGTGCTGGCATTGGTCGCCGCCGTCGAGACCCGCTCCGAGCACCCGATTGCCGAGGCGATCGTCGAGGCGGCCAAGGCAAAGCGTCTGGCAATCGCTGAGCCCGCGAGGTTCGAAGCCATTCCCGGTTTCGGTGCCAGCGCTGAGGTCGCAGGCCGTACCATCCATGTCGGCGCAGACCGGCTGATGGCGCAACTGAAGCTCGATGTCTCCGCCTTTGCCGAGCAGGCGGCCCGTCTTGGCTCGGAAGGCAAGAGCCCGCTCTATGCGGCGATCGACGGCAAGCTTGCGGCAATCATCGCTGTTGCCGACCCAATCAAGGAAACAACGCCGCAGGCGATCCGCATGCTGCACGATCTCGGCCTCAAGGTCGCGATGATCACCGGCGACAACCGTCGCACCGCGGAAGCCATCGCCGCCAAGCTCGGCATCGACGAGGTCATTGCCGAAGTCCTGCCGGACGGCAAGGTTGCGGCACTTAAGAAGCTGAAGGAAGGCGGACGCGCGGTTGCCTTCGTCGGCGATGGCATCAACGATGCACCGGCGCTGGCCGAAGCCGATGTCGGGCTTGCGATCGGCACCGGCACGGATGTCGCCATCGAAAGTGCCGATGTCGTGCTGATGTCCGGTGATCTCCTGGGTGTTCCAAATGCCATCGCACTGTCCAAGGCGACGATCCGCAACATCAAGGAGAACCTCTTCTGGGCCTTTGCCTACAATGCGGTGCTGATCCCGGTTGCCGCCGGAGCGCTCTATCCGCCCTACGAGCTCCTGCTGTCGCCGATCTTCGCAGCCGGCGCCATGGCGCTCTCCAGCGTCTTCGTGCTCGGCAATGCCTTGCGCCTCAGGGCGTTTCGCCCGGTGGCCGCAGCACGCACGGCATAAACAGGCATTCTCCCCGGTCTCCTACCGTAGCGTGGCGGCAGCCGGGGAGAGCCCCTATATCCGAAGGGAATGGCCGCAAGGCGGTAGCAAGGATGAACTCATGAATATCGGTGAAGCCTCACGCGCCTCTGGCGTTTCGACGAAAATGATCCGCTATTACGAGACGATCGGTCTCATTCCACCGGCCGATCGCAGCGAGGCCGGCTACCGCAACTATGGCGAAAACGACATCCACACACTGCGCTTCATCCGCCGTTCACGGGATCTCGGCTTCACCGTCGAGCAAATGGCGGATCTTCTGGCGCTTTGGCGCGACCGGTCGCGCGCCAGCGGCGAAGTCAAGAAGATTGCGCTCGAACATGTGGAGATCCTGGAGCGCAAGGCCGAGGAACTGAAGGCGATGAGCCGGACGCTCAAATATCTCGCCGCCCATTGCAACGGCGACGGACGCCCGGAATGTCCCATTCTCGATGATCTCGCCGACGCCGGAAATACGCCGGGCAAGGCGACGGAGCCCGCCCGCTTCGGCACGGCCGGCATCGATCCGGTTCGTAACCGGCGGCACGGATGACACCGGTGCGCCTGGCCCGGTCTCACGCGTTTGTGACGCGGCTGAGCGCCAGCCGCATTGACAGGAATCAACTGCGTTTCTACGGATCGATCATGGAAAAGGTGCGAATCATATATCTGCGTTTGCGGATTGCGCTGAAGCTGGCGATCGCTTTGTCGCTGGCCCTGCTGCCCTTTTCCACCGCCTCCGGCATGATGCATGCGGCCACGCATGGCTCGATGCAGATCGAGGCGTCCGTCAATCTGACGCAAGTTGCGACCGAGCACTGCCCGAGCCTCGACAAGGGTAAGGTGAAGCCGAGCCAGGAAAACGGCAAGACCGACAAGAAGGATTGCTGCAAGACCTTCTGCGCCGCCGTGGCAGTGCTTGGCGATGCTGACGGGAGCCATCCTGCTTTCCCACGCTCGGTCCGCAATTTTGGACCACACCCGCAGCTCACTCCGGGTGAGCTCGACGAGCTTCATCGTCCCCCAAGAGCCTGACTTCGCGAATCCGTGACCGCGACTGCATGTTTCCCTTGATCCTCGCCGATTTGAGGGGCTGAACCTGCAGTAATTCAAAGTGTTACAGCAAGCTTTGCGCGTCCAGTGAGGCGCACGGAGCTGTAGCGCGGTCCGCGACGAGGCCCGCCCGGTCTGTTTCCGGTCGTCGCCGATCTCTGCCCTTCACATTTCAGGTTTGACCATGAAACGTTTGTTTTCCATGGCGCTCCTGCCCATTATCCTGGGCGGATGCGCTGCAACTTTGCCTGCCGAGGTTTCAAGCCTTGGCGATCCCGCTGACAGCTCCAGCGGCATTCGAAGCACGCTGTACCGTAGCCCCATTTCGGGCTACACCCACCGCGAACCGACCGGCCCCAAGGCCTGGGTTCCACTCAACGACGCGCAGTCGACCGCCAAGGGAGACGCGTCATGAGGCTCGGTCGTTTCAATCTCGTGGCAGCGATCGGACTGCCGCTCGTGCTTGCCGGCTGCGCCACCAATGCCGAATATTCGGCGAAGGATGCCGGCTTTGCGACCGTGGATGCCAAGATCTCCACGGCGGCGACCAAGAAAAGCGTCTGGATCCAGAATCGCGAACAGGCCGACAAGGTCAATGCCGAGGTCAAGGCGCTGCTGAAGCGCAAAACGGTCGACGCCGACACCGCCGTTCAGATCGCCCTTCTCAACAACAAGGGGCTGCAGGCGGCTTATGCCGATCTGGGCGATGCATCAGCGGATGCCTGGCAGGCGACGCTGTTTCTCAACCCCACCGTCTCGATCGGCACGACCGGCATCGGCACACCGGAGCTGCAAGCCTACAAAGCTATCGAGGGTCTCGTCACCACCAACATCCTGGCACTCCTGACCCGCGACAAGAATATCGCCGTCGCCGATGCGCGCTTCCGCCAGGCACAGCTCAACGCGGCACTCAGCACCTTGCAGCTTGCCGCCGAAACGCGCCGCGCCTGGATCGAAGCAGTCGCTGCATGGGAAACCGTCGGGCAGCTCAGCCAAGCACAGGCTGCGGCGGACGCCTCTTCCGAACTGGCGGCGAAACTCGGCGAGACCGGTGCCATGGGCAAGGGCAATCAGGCGCGTGAGCACGTCTTCAACGCGGAACTCGCCGGCCAGGCGGCCGAAGCCCGGCTTGCGGCGCGTCTTGCCAAGGAAAACCTCACACGGCTGATGGGCCTCTGGGGCGCCGACGTTGACTACCAGGTCCCGAACCGCCTGCCGAACCTGCCGAAGACGCTCGCCCGCAAGGACAGCATCGAGGCGGAAGCGCTGAAGCGCCGCGTCGACCTGCAGATCGCGCGGCTCGATCTCGAAGCCGTGGCGAAGTCCTACCAGCTGACCGAAGCGACCCGTTACGTGACCGATCTTGAATTGGTCGCTGGCGCCGAAAGCGAGCGGGAGCGCGAGGATCACGACACCGACGTCGAGACAACAGCGCAATTCGAGCTCGAATTCGTTATCCCGATTTTCGACACAGGAAGTGCGCGCATGCGCAAGGCCGAACTTGCCCATATGCGGGCAGCGAACCTGCTGGCAGAAAAGGCGGTCAACATCCGCTCGGAAGCACGCTCGGCCTATGAGGCCTATCGCTCGCGCTACGAGATTGCCCGGCACTACCGCAACAATGTCGTGCCGCTGCGAACGAAGATCGAGGAGGAAGCGACGCTCAGCTACAACGGCATGATCACCAGCACCTTCGAACTGCTCGCCGACGTCAGGGCGAAGGTGAACTCGACGGTGCTCGCCGCCAACGCGAAGCGCGATTTCTGGCTGGCCGATGCCGATCTGATGACAGCCATCCATGGGGGCGGATCAGGCGGATCGGCTGGAGCAGCAGCGGCACCGGCAGCGGCCGAAGCCGGCGGCGCAGGACATTAAGAAGGATAACGTCATGTTCAACAGAAGGCACTTCCTCGGCGCCGGCGCAGCTCTCGTTTCGACCGCCGCCTGGGCGCAGACCTCCAACTCCGGCCTGCCCGAAGCGGCAAGCATGGACAACGCTACCACCCAGAAGCCTCTCATTCCGACGAGCGGCCCCGACTACAATCCCGTCGTCACTCTCAACGGCTGGACGCTGCCCCACCGGATGAACAACGGCGTCAAGGAGTTCCACCTGGTTGCCGAGCCGGTCGAACGGGAAATGGCGGATGGCATGACCGCCTATCTCTGGGGCTATAACGGCCAGTCACCGGGTCCGACGATCGAGGCGGTCGAAAGCGACCGCGTCAGGATCTTCGTCACCAACAAGCTGCCGGAGCACACCACCATCCATTGGCACGGCATGATCCTGCCGTCGGGCATGGATGGCGTCGGCGGCCTGTCGCAGCCGCATATTCCGGCCGGCAAGACCTATGTCTACGAGTTCGACCTCGTGAAGTCCGGCACCTTCATGTACCACCCGCATGCCGACGAGATGGTGCAGATGGCGATGGGCATGATGGGCTTCTTCGTGGTGCATCCGAAGGATCCGAACTTCATGCGCGTCGACCGCGACTTCGTGTTCCTGCTCAACGCCTATGACATCGATCCCGGCACCTATGTCCCGCGCATCATGGAAATGACCGACTTCAACATGTGGTGCTGGAACAGCCGCATCTTCCCGGACATCGATCCGCTGGTTGTTTCCAAGAACGACCGGGTGCGCGTGCGGGTCGGAAACCTCACCATGACCAACCATCCGATCCACATGCACGGCTACGATTTCGAGGTGACCTGCACCGACGGCGGCTGGGTGCGGCCGGAGGCGCGCTGGCCGGAAGTGTCGATCGACATTCCCGTAGGCGCCATGCGCGCCTACGAGTTCGACGCCAAGTACGAGGGCGACTGGGCGATCCACTGCCACAAGTCGCACCACACGATGAATGCGATGGGACACGACATCCCGACCTTCATCGGCGCCGACAAGAAATCGGTCGCGGCGAAGATCCGCAAGGTCAAGCCCGACTACATGCCCATGGGTACGGCCGGCATGGCCGATATGGGCGAAATGGAAATGCCGCTCCCCGACAACACGATCCCGATGATGACCGGTTGGGGTCCGCACGGCGCGTTGGAGATGGGCGGCATGTTCTCGGTGGTGAAGGTGCGCGAGGGCATCTCTGCCGGCGATTACAGCGACCCCGGCTGGTACGAAAACCCGCCGGGAACGCAAGCCTGGGAGTGGACCGGCGAACTGCCGGAAGCAACTCGGGCCAATGACGCCAAGACCGTGATCACGCCGAAACCATGACGGAACGGCAGATCGCAATGAACTCTCTCAAATCCACCAGGAAACATACGATGAAGAAGACAGTTTTCGCTCTGGCACTCATTGCCGCCTCCGCCCTTTCCTCCCAGGCACTTGCCAGCGGCAGCCATGCCGGTGGCCATGGCAAGGTGTCCATCGGCGAAGCCGGCGACAAGAAAAAGGCGACCCAGACGATCCGCATCACCATGAAGGAAACCGACGACGGCAAGATGATCTTTACCCCGTCGACCATCAAGGTCCGACAGGGTCAGACGGTCCACTTCGCGATCAAGAACGCAGGCGAACTCGCTCACGAATTCGTCCTCGACGACAAGGCGACGATCCAGGAACACAAGGCCACCATGGAGAAGTTTCCCGACATGGAGCACGACGACCCGAACGCCATTCGCCTCGAGCCCGGCAAGTCCGGCGACATCTACTGGACCTTCACCAATGACGGCACCTTCGAGTTCGCTTGCCTAGTGCCCGGCCACTACGACGCCGGCATGCACGGTCCGCTCGACGTCGTGAAGAAGTAATCAAGAGCAAAAGGAAAGGATGAAACCATGAAGTCAGTACGTACCCTCTTCGCGGCGCTCGCGCTCGCTGTCACCGCAACGTTTGCCCTCCCCGTTCAGGCGGCGGAGTTCACCAAGGGCGTCGTCAAGAAAATCGACACCAAGGCCAAGAAGGTGACGATCGACCACGAGGACTTGAAGAATCTAGACATGCCGGCCATGACCATGGTGTTCCGCGTCGGCGACGACGCCCTGCTCGCCAAGCTCAAGGAAGGTGCCGCGATCGAATTCGTCGCCGACCGGGTCAACGGCAAGCTGACCGTGACCGAAATCAAGTAACCGCGACACTACAGCGTCGCGCGTCTTAATCAGACGCGCAAAGACCGCTGTAGCGCTTTGATTTGCTGCATGTCTTCGTCCTCAAATCGACGTCGATTTGAGGAGACATGCAGTCGGCCCGGGTCGACTTCGCGCGGCCCGGGCGCCACAATCCTCTCATCAGGCAGAAACGGAAAAGGAGCGTCCGATGGACGTGTTACGCAGGCATTTCGTTGCAG
This sequence comes from Ensifer sp. B1-9, assembly GCF_050474445.1. NCBI lineage: Bacteria > Pseudomonadati > Pseudomonadota > Alphaproteobacteria > Hyphomicrobiales > Rhizobiaceae > Ensifer > Ensifer sp. B1-9. The sequence continues at coordinate 41,372 of NZ_JBCHVG010000006.1, read as the reverse complement.
GCACGATTGCGGGCATCACCCTCTTTGCGACAGGCGCTGCGGCTGCGACCGGCACCATGGCCATCTACAAGGATCCGCAATGCGGCTGTTGCGAGCAATGGGCCGAAGCGATGGAGGCAGCCGGCTACAAGGTCGATATTCACGACGAAGCCGATATGTCGGTCATCAAGACGCGCTTCGCAGTGCCGGCCGACATGGAAGGCTGCCACACCGCCGTCATCGACGGCTATGTCATCGAGGGGCACGTGCCGCTGGAAGCAGTCCGCAAGCTCCTGTCTGAGCGGCCCGATATCGCCGGGCTCGCCGTCCCCGGCATGCCCACAGGCTCGCTCGGCATGGGCGACGATCCGCAGGCCTCCTATGACGTCTATACGATTGCCAAGGCGACCGGCGCACAGTCGACGGTCTACTATCAGGTAAGACCGGCGAAATAGGCTGTTGCCGCAGCGCGGCTGGCCCAATACTCCGAGGCGCTTGCGCGATGGTGGAGGCGCCTTGGATCAATGAGGTCCGGCTCAGGCCGTTGGTCAGTAGAGCTGAAATTCATTGCACTCTCCGCTTGGCCTCTTCATGGGATGTTGAGCAATGGCTTGTGACGTTTCCAGAGCCAGTTGCGACGGCCGTAGATAAAGGCTTTCGGCGTGCTCTCGCCGACGACCGCTTCGCTCAAGCCCCCATGGTCGATTCTGTGCATCCTCGATACCCTCTCCGTTCCCCGATGTCGCTCGAATTTTCGCGGGCGCAATTACCCGCCAACAGCAAACCACAAAAACCACCGATTTCGAGCAAATCGCCTAATTCCGCCCCGGATCGATTTGGAACCAACGTGGCAGACTGGTGTACGCTTGCGCTCAAGAGTTTGGAAGGTTTCGACCAGATACGACGTCCAGGCGCTTGCGCCTCGGCCGAGGCAAGGTAGAATATAGACGATTAGGAACCAAGGCACCAGAATGGCTCTCAGCATTAAGGATCTAGAGACGGAACGTCTCGCAAAGGCACTGGCCGAGAAAACCGGCGAGACCATTACCATGGCGACCCGCCGGGCACTGGAGGAACGGCTGCGACGCCTCGCAAACGTCGGAAATCGCGATGTCCTTCTCGAGGAGCTCGCTTCCAGCCGTAAACGTTGGGCCAAGCTTCCGGTTCTCGACAACCGCTCTGCCGACGAGATTCTAGGGTATGACGAAAACGGACTTCCGAGCTGATGGTAATCGACACGTCCGCCATCGTCGCGATCGCATTCAATGAGCCGGAAGCAGAAACCTACGAGCAAAAAGTCGTTGACGCTCCGCGACGCTTCATTTCCGCCGCGACAGTCCTGGAACTCGCCATCGTCATCGAAGCGCGCCTCGGCGAGGCAGGTGCCGCAGAGCTTGATCTGTGGCTTTACAAGGCGAATGTCGAAATCGTCGCCGTCGACGCAGAGCAGATCGCGGTGGCAAGGCGAGCCTGGCGCAGTTATGGCAAGGGCCGACATCCCGCCGGTCTGAACTATGGGGATTGCTTTTCGTATGCGCTGGCCAAGACACGCAGCGAACCGTTGCTCTATAAAGGCGATGATTTCTCGCGCACGGACATCGAGGCTGCATGATCCGGCGCGAGCTGCGTGATGAGCCGAGATTTGAGTCGGCAGCACGCTTGTCCAATTTCGGCATTGAGATGATCAAGGCCTCCACTGCACCCCTCTCCACCGCCACGAGGTTCTCGTCTCGTAGGGCCGGCAGCAGGCTTGCGCCGGCGAATGCCTGCTCAATCTGTGTGATCCGGCCCTACTCTTGACGCCCTTGCTTCCGGCGTCGCCGCATCCAAGCCAACGCGGCGTAAGGTCGGCATGCGGCTGGCTATACATTTCTTTACATTCGCGCGGAACGCTCGAAACGTTGGCCCGCTAGATTTTCTTCACCGCAGCAACTGCTGCGGACTGAAAGGAGACTGGCAATGGAAAACGAGGACAAGACGCTGGCGAGCCCGGCCGCGGGTGGACCCGCCCCGAAGCGATGGGGCCGACGCCTCCTGATCGGCGGCCTCGCAGCCGCCACGGTTATCGGCGGGATCGGTTTTGCAGCCGCACGCAGCGATTTCGGCTTCGGAATGGGCGGCCACATGATGCACGCATACATGGGAGGTGGCGGTTTTATGGAACACCGGATCGGTTCCGTGCTCGATGAGCTGGATGCGACGTCCGAGCAGGAAGACAAGCTTTGGGACATCATCGACACGGCGCGCGCTGAGATCAGGCCGACTTTCCGGGATTTCCGCGAGACGCGTGACCAGGTTATCGAACTTCTCGGCTCGCCGACGATCGACCGCGCCGCGGCTGAAAAACTGCGCAGTGAGCGCATCGCAGCCATCGACGCTGCCTCACGCAAGATGACGACCGCGCTCATCGACGCCGCCGAGGTGCTGACACCAGAACAGCGCGCCAAGCTCGCCGAGCATTTGAAGGAGCGCGGGGGCCACGGTCGGTGGTAAGACTGGCTCGGCTGCGGCATCTTTCCTTGGAGCCGATGTAAGAACAAGAGCATGCAGCGATTTGAAGTGCTACGGCGTCTGCGCGCCTCTGATGTGGCGCGCGCCTGAAACTACGAAACGGAGCGAGAAGCCATGGCGGAACGGGTCCTGATCGTTGACGACGACACGCGCCTTTCCGCCATGCTCGCCGACTATCTTTCAGGAAACGGTTACACCGTACACACTGTGGCGACGGCCATGGCGGGCCTTACCGACCTCGGCCGCCGTGCGCCGGACGTTGTCATTCTCGATATCATGCTGCCGGATCTTGACGGCTTCGAAGCCTGTCGGCGTATGCGTTCGGTCTCTGACGTGCCCATCCTGATGCTCACCGCCAAAGGCGAAGAGACAGACCGTATCGTTGGGCTGGAGCTCGGCGCCGACGATTATCTACCCAAGCCCTTCAACCCGCGCGAATTGCTGGCGCGGCTGAAGGCGATCCTGCGTCGCCGGCACGGCCGTGCAGCCACTTCACGGGCCTCTCGCTTCGGACGGCTGGAGATCGATCCTGGCTCCCGCTCGGTCAGGGTCGACGGCCATGAATGTGCGTTGACCAGCTACCAGTTCGACTTGCTCGTGGCGCTTGCCGAGAATGCCGGCCGCATTCTGTCGCGCGAGCAATTGATGGACATGGTCAAAGGCGAGGAGCTGGATGCATTCGACCGCTCCATCGACGTCCACGTGTCGCGCATCAGGGCCGCCATCGAGACCGATCCCAAGCATCCAAGGCGCATCATCACGGTGCGCGGCGCCGGTTATGTTTTCGCCCGCTTTCAGGACGATGAGAGATAGGCGATGCGCAGCCGGCTGTTCCTGAAGATCTACCTGACACTGCTGGCGAGCCTTGCGGCGGTCGCCATCGCCAGTGCCGCGTTCGTGTGGCTGGGGCAGGACGAGGATGACTCCAGTTGGCAGAGCCAGCGCGCCCGGTTCGTCGCGACGCTTATCCCGCCTGACATGGACCGGCGGTCGGTCGAGGAGACGCTGCAGCGTTTTTCAAAGGGCTTAGGCGCCGACATCGCCGTCTATGATCCGCAAGGCAAGCTGATCGCCAATGCCGGCCGGCCGCTTCCACCTGACGCGGTAGACGGATCGTGGCCTCATGGCAGAGGCCGGTTCCATACCATGGTGACCGCATTGCCCGACGGACGCACGGTCGCCGTGCGGATGGCGCCGCCTTTCCGTCCATCCGGCCGCAATCCGCTCGCCTATCTGGCCTTGATTGCCGGCGTCATCGGGCTTGCAGCCTATCCGGTTGTGCGCCACCTGACCCGTCGGCTGGAGCGGCTGCGCGCAGGCGTGGATGCCTGGGGCACCGGCGATTTCGTGGCGCGTGTGCCCGACGAAGGCAGCGATGAGGTCGCGGCGGTGGCGAAGAGCTTCAACAAGGCCGCCGATCATGTCGAGCGGCTGATCAAGTCACATCGCGCACTTCTCGCCAATGCCAGCCACGAACTGCGCTCACCGCTCGCGCGCCTGCGGATGGCGATCGACCTCTATGAACAGGCCCCGGACGACAACCGCAAGGAGGAGATCGTCCGCAACCTCGCAGAGCTCGACACCCTGGTCGAGGAGATCCTGCTGGCAAGCCGGCTCGACCATATCGAGAGGCTCGATGCGCTCGAGCCCATCGATCTTCTGGCGTTGGTCTCGGAAGAAGGCGCGCGCAACGGCGTCGACGTCACCGGCGTCGCCGCGATCGTCAGGGGCGATGTGCGCTTACTCGGCAGGCTCGTACGCAATCTCATGCAGAACGCGCTACGCCACGGTCGTCCTCCTGTCACGGCCACCGTTTCGCGGGCGGGCGGCACGGTTGAACTCAGGGTTCGCGATCACGGCCCCGGCATCCCGGAGAACGAGAGCACTCGCATTTTCGAACCCTTCTACCGCCCTTCGGGACGCGGCGAGGCCTCAGGCGGCTGGGGATTGGGGCTGGCCTTGGTGCGCCAGATCGCTGAGCGCCATGGCGGCGCGGTCCGCTATCAGGCTCCGTCGGACGGAGGCGCCTGCTTCGTCGTATCGCTTCCGGCGTATCAATAGCCTAAACGGCACGCCAGATGCCATTCTCGTCGCGCTGAAGCATCGGCGTTTGAAATACCCCGACAACACGCTCAGGCCAATGGGGCGCAAGCTCGGCAAGCGGTTGGCGCCAGCGCTCGGTCTGCAGCATGGCAGCGCCGATCGCGACTGGCGCGATGCCACAGGCGTCCATCAGCGTGAGTCCTGCAACGATCGACGTGCCGCTGGAGATCACATCGTCGATCAGCGCCACGCGTTTTCCCCCAAGCAGCGGCAGCATGCGCGGATCAACATAGAGTCGCTTCTTCTGATCGGGCGTGGTGATCGAGGAAAGCGGCACCGACAGGTCATCCACGTACCAGAACTTCCGGGACGTCCCGAGCGGCACGTAGCGGCTATGGCCGAGCTTGCGCGCAACGGCGGAGGCAAGCGTCAGACCGAGCGTCGGCAGGCCTGCGACGACATCCGGTTCGAAGGGCGCGAGCTTTGCTGCAAGTTCGGTTGCCAGTCCGTCCTCGACCGCAAAACTGGCCTGATTGACGATCAAAGAAGCGAGCGCGTGCTTGCCGTCAGCGAGTGGCCGGATCGGCAACAGGATCTGCCTGTTATCACCGAGTGTCGCCGGGAAGAAATCCCGATAACCCGCCTGAATGTCGAAGCTTTTCGGCGGATAGATATCCTGCCAGAAGTCGTGGGGCTGCATCGGCTTCGTCCTCGTCTGCATGCTTTCGCCTGGAATGACAGGCGATCAAAAACGGCCGGCTGGCTGTTCTGGTCCCGGCGGTTTTCGTCTATACCGTTTGCGACTTCGATCAAACCGAAAGGGCACCGCGGGCCGAGCAAAGCACGCGGAATTCACAAGCCCTTTCACCGGATGAAACATGGGAATGCCTGCCGATGCGCCTGCCAGACGGAATAGCCGACGACCTCACCTTCCTCACCGACTTCCGTCGCGATCTGCATGCCCATCCGGAATTGGGTTTCGAGGAGGTGCGCACCAGCGAGCTCGTTACCAAATGGCTTGAAGAGGCGGGCCTAAAGGTTCACCGTGGCTTGGGAAAAACCGGTGTTGTCGGTACCTTGCAAGTGGGCAATGGAACGCGGTCGATCGGCCTTCGCGCCGACATGGACGCGCTGGCCATGCCGGAGATCGCCGATCGCCCCTACAAATCCCGGGAGCCCGGCAAGATGCACGCCTGCGGCCATGACGGCCACACCGCGATGCTGCTTGGCGCCGCCCGCCATCTGGCGAAGACGCGCAATTTCTCCGGCACCGTGCACTTCATCTTCCAGCCGGCCGAAGAGGGGCGAGGCGGCGCGAAGCGCATGGTCGAGGATGGGCTCTTCGAGCTCTTCCCCTGCGATGCCGTTTACGGCCTGCATAATATGCCCGGCCTCGATCCGGACGAAATGGCCGTCGTCGCAGGCCCCCAGCTTGCCTCATCGGATAGCTGGCGGCTCACCTTCCGCGGCGTCGGCTCCCATGGCGCCAAGCCGCATCTCGGTCGCGATCCGGTGACGGCTGCCGGCACCTTCCTCGCGTCGCTGCAATCGATCGTCGGCCGTGTCGTCGATCCGCTGCAGCCGGCCGTCGTCAGCGCCTGTTCCGTGCGCGCCGGCGACCCGAAGGCGCTGAACGTCATCCCCGATGTAGTGGAGATCGGCGGTACCGCGCGCGCTTACACGCCCGAAGTTCGCGACCAGCTCGAAAGGGAGATCGGGCGGCTCGCACGTGGCACGGCCGAGATGTACGGGATTTCCGTCGACTATGAATTCGAGCGCCGCATTCCGCCTGTCGTCAACGACACCGATGCCAGTGCGCGGGCGTTGAAGGCGGCCCAGACGATCTTCGGTGCGAAGACCCGCACGGCATTTCCGCCCTCGACGGCAGGCGACGACTTCGCCTTCTTCGGGCTCGAAGCACCCGGCTGCTACGTCTGGCTCGGCAACGGGCCCGCTGTCGATGGCGCGCTCCACCACAACACTGCCTATGATTTCAACGATGCGGCGATCGGGCCGGGCGTTGCCTTCTGGTCGACGCTGGTCGAGCAGGAACTCGCACGCGCCGGATAGCGCGTATCAGGCGCAGGGACGCAAGACCGTCCAAAAGCGCCCGATTCCAGACGTTTAGATCGTTTTCCTGAAGCGTGAGGCGATCTGCTGCTACGGATTTGCCCGCTTTCACGAGCCGCCCTGGTGGGCAGCTCATGCCGCTCACGCTTCAAGCACTTCCAGAACAGGGCTTTCCATCAGCTTGCCGGTGACGACATCGGCGATGCCGCGGTCGGTCTGGTGCGGTCCTGCATTGCAAGCGAGCGTCGCACCGAAGCAGGCCTTGAAGACCAGATATGGCGGTTGCCAGTCGACGATGCGGCCGACGGCCTCCCGGAGTTCGGCAAAGCTTGCGGCGACCTCTTCCAGTGGATCCTCCGAGACCAGTCCGGCGAGCGGCAGTGGCAGAAGCGCGTCGACCTTGCCGCCGGACGCCGCGGCCATGCCGCCGCCGGCAGCAATCACTGCGTTGGCGGCAACGACCATATCGGCCGCATTGCCGCCGAAGACGGTGAGGTTATGGCTGTCATGCGAGACCGTGGTCGCAAAGGCGCCGCGCCAGTGGCCCCAGCCTGACAGGAGACCGGCGCGCGGCAGGCTGTCCACGCGCCCGTGGCGATGCGCCACCGCAATCATCGTCGTACCTTCGGGCGGAACGATGAAACCGTCCTCGACTTCGGCAATGGCTTCGGCCCACTGGGTAAAGCGCGGGCGATCGATGGTCGCGACACGCACTTTCACGCCATCCGCGCCAATGCGGAAATCGTTCTCCGAAAGCGGGGCGATCTTCATCGTGCCGTGCAGCCTATCGGCAGCGAGACCGGTTAACGGCTCAATCATCCGGCCGGCACTGGCAATCGTTTTGCCGCTTGCGACGACCGTGCGTGCGCGAAATTCGGCGAGATCATCGAAGAGCACGATATCCGCCCGACGCCCCGGCGCGATCACGCCGAGATCGTGCCGGCCCAGCCGAACTGCCCCATTCAGCGTCGCCGCCCGAAGCGCCCATTCAGCAGGCAAGCCATAGCGGACCAACCGGCGAACGACGTCATCGAGACCGCCGGCCTGGGCGAGATCATCGGGGAAAACGTCGTCGGTGCAGAGCGTCACCGTCTGCGGAAGATGGCCCAAGCCGTTGAGCGCCTTGACGAATTCCGGCAGCAGGTGATCGTGCGAGCCGCGTAATTCGATCGACAGACCTGCCCTGAGCTTTTCCATCAGATCATCGCCCGAGACGAGCTCATGGTCAGAGCTGACGCCGGCGGTGACGAAAGCCTGCAAGTCTGCGCCCGCAAGGCCGCGCGCATGACCGTTGACCGGCTTGCGGGCTGCGAGCCCCGCCTGGACGATCGCGCTGATCCGCGCCTCGCCGTCGATGACGCCCCGCATGTTCATCATCTCGGCGACGCCGCCGATTTCCGGCCAGCTCAGGATGTCGGCGATCACGCCGGCATCGAAATCGGCGCCGGCCCGTTCAAGCCCGGGTGCAGACGGCACGCTGGAAGGCGCCAGCAAGACCGTGCGCAGTGGCAGCCCGGCAATGGCATCCGCGGCCCAGCGCACGCCGGCGACGCCGTTGACATTGCCGAACTCGTGCGGATCCCAGACGACCGTCGTGACGCCACGCGGCAGCACCGCATTGGCGTAATTCGCCGGCGTCACCATCGAGCTTTCGACATGCATATGCGTGTCGATCAGGCCCGGAGAAACGAAGGTTCCGCTCGCATCGATGACGGTTGCCGCATCGCGGCGCGCGGCGGGCACATGGACGCTCGCAATCAACGCCCCGACGATGCCGATATCGGCCGGGCGAAGCTCACCCGTCACCACGTCCACCAGCGTTCCGCCCTGTATCAGAACCTCAAACGGTTCGTCGCCGCGCGCTGCTGCCACGGCTCGAGTGCGGAGCGCCGCATCCATCAGGTCTTGAGGCTGCCGTACGGCACTCATTGCTGCGCCTCCTTCATCAGGGCGCCGAGGATCTGTGCTCGGGTCGTTTCCACATGAGCATCGACCGCGTATTCAGCATTGAAGGTCGCATGGCTTTCGCGCGTTTCGACGACGGTGCGCCCGCGCGTGAGCGAACCGCCGAGCTCGACATCGATACGCGCACTTCGGAAGGAGACGGCCCCCGGATTGACGAAGGCGACGGCGGCGCAAGGGTCATAGATCGCCATGCCCGGCCGTCCACGGCGGGTTCCGATCGAGATGTATCCGGCAAGCAGATCGGCGATCAGCACCGCATTGGCGCCGCCGGCCGAACGGATCGGTGCCACGTCGTCCGGGTAGGCGAAGACCTTGCGGCAAAGATCGAGATCGACCATGCGCAGCGGCAAGCCGTGCGCAAGTACGATGGCCAGTGCCTCTGGATCGGCGAAGGCGTTGAATTCGGCGGAAGCCGTATGGTTGCCGCTGGTGACCCCGCCGCCCATCCAGGTGAGATCGGTGATGCGCGCGGCCAGATCGGGGCGGGCTAGGCAAAGTGCGGCGAGATTGGTGAGCGGCCCGAGCGCAAGCACCCGCCTCGGCCCTTCTTGTTCCAGCCAAACGCAAAGCGCAGCGAAGGCATCGCTCGATGGCAACGCATCGGCTTGCGGCAGCGTCAGCCCAGCGGTTGGCATACCGGCTTCGCCGAGGATGCGCTCGGCGGTTTCGAGCTTGCCCAGCACCGGCAGGGCGCGGCCTTCATGGATGGGAAAAGCCCAGCCGAAGGCGCGTGCGGCGCCGGCGGCGTTGCGCTTCACCTGATCAAGCGGCGTATTGCCGAAGACAAGGGAGACGCCATCGATGTCTTCGTCGGCATGGAGGACGACAAGCACTGCGGCGATATCGTCGAAGCCCATGTCCGTATCGATCCAGACACCCATTGACTTCAACCGAACTTCTTGAGGCGCGCGGCCTTCTCGACCGGCAGGTCGAAGGCGATGGCAGTGCCGCTTTCACGCGCTGCGAGGGCGGCATCCTCTTCCGCCTTGATGGCGCCGAGCGGCGTATCGAGCAGATATTCTCGCGTGCTGCCGGAGAAAGAGGCTCCGCGCACGGTGCCCTGGAAAGGACCTGAGCCCAGGGACACCATGCGCGGACGCCACGCAAGCCCTGCCGTGTCAGGCGGCAGGGATCCGGAGAGTTCGATCTGGCCGTTGCCGGCCTTGAGCTTGCCGCCCTCGACGGCAAAGATGTTCTCGAAACCGACGAAATCGGCGACGAAACGCGAGACGGGGCGGTTGTAGATGTCCTCGGGCGTGCCAATCTGCTCGATCGCGCCGTTCAGCATGACGACGATGCGGTCCGCCAGCGACAGGGCCTCGCCCTGATCATGGGTGACGAAGATCATCGTCACGCCGGTTTCCTTCTGCACACGCTTCAGTTCCGTACGCATTTCGAGGCGAAGGCGCGCATCGAGGTTCGACAGCGGCTCGTCGAGCAAGAGCACCTTCGGCTCCATCACCATAGAGCGCGCCAGCGCGACGCGCTGCTGCTGGCCGCCGGAAAGCTCGCCCGGTTTGCGGGCGGAGAATTTCGAAAGGCCGACCGATTTCAGCCCGGCCGTTACCTTGCTCTCGATGTCAGCGGCCGGCAACTTCTTCAGCCGCAGGCCGAAGGCGACGTTTTCGAACACGGTCAGGTGCGGGAACAGCGCATAGGACTGGAAGACGAGGCCCACCGAGCGCTTGTTCGCGGAAACGCGGGTAATATCGGCGCCGTCGAGCCTGATCGCGCCGGAGGCCGGCGAGAGAAGGCCCGCGATCGAACGCATCGTCGTGGTCTTGCCGCAGCCCGAAGGGCCCAGGAACGCCACGAGCTCGCCCTTGCGGATCGAAAGGTCGAGATCCTTCACCGCAACGGTGTCGCCGTAGGCGAGCGTCAGTTTTTCAAGGCTGAGGAAGGCGGCATCAGACATAGCGAGAGAACCCCAGGAAGCGTTCGGCAAGGAAGACGATGCCGATGGACATGAAGGCGAGCAGTGCAGAAAGGGCCGCGACCGACGGGTCGTAGGTGATCTCCATATAGGAGAGCATGTCGATCGGCAGCGTGCGCACGCCCGGGCCGGAGAGGAAGAGCGACACCGGCACCTGATTGAAGCTCGTGACGAAACCGAGGATGAAGGCAGCGAGAATGCCGCTGCGGATATTCGGCATCACCACCCGGAAAAAGGCGCCGGCGCGAGAAGAGCCGAGCAGCACTGCCGCCTCCTCGATATCGGAGCGCAGGTTGTTGAGGCTCGCGGAGACGACGCGCACCGCATAGGGCAGAACCAGCGCCGTGTGCGCCAGGAACAGCGTTAGCGTGATGTTGACGCCGAATGGCACGACGATATACCGCAAGAGCGCTAGGCCGACGATGATGCCGGGCACGATGATCGGCAGCGAGACGATGGTTCTGACCGTTTCGCCAAAGGGCAGCTTGTAGCGCGAAAGCGCGTAGGATGCCGGCACCCCGAGGACGAGCGCCGCGGCGGTACCGCCGATCGCCAAAAGCATCGAGATCGCGAAGCTCTCGCGGAAGCTCTCGACCGTGAAAACCTTGGCGACCCATTGCAGCGAGAAGCCCTGCGGCGGGAAAGCGAGTGTCTCGCCGCCGGAAAGCGAGGCGGCAACGATGATAAAGAACGGCCCGATTAGGAAGCCGATCACCAGGAAGAGAACGAGAGGCGTAAAGACGCGCGGTGTCATCGCTTGTTCCTCGCGGTGGCAAGCCGTTTCAGGAGAAGATTGGCGGCAAAGCTCATGACGATCAGGATGAAGGCGATGACGCTTGCCGAGACGAAGTCGTTGGCGACGGTGACGCGCTGGTAGAGCAGCGTTTCGAGCATCAGCACTTTGGAGCCGCCGAGGATCGCCGGCGTGATGTAGGCGGTAAGCGAACCGGTGAAGACGAGCGTGCCACCGATCACCAGGCCCTCCTTGGTCAGCGGCAGGATCACCTTGAAGAACACCTGAAACCAGTTGGCGCCGAGAACACGGGCAGCCGGGATTGCATCCTTCGGCATGTTTTCGAGCGCGCTGATCAGCGACAGGATCATCAGGGGCAGGAAGAGCTGCAAGAGGCCGACGAACACGGCCGTCTCTGTAAATAGGAAACGGATCGGCTCGTCCGAGAGACCGACGAGCTGGAGCGCCTGGTTGACGATGCCGGTGCGGCCGAGGATAACGATCCAGGCGTAGGTCCTGGCAACCGACGAGATCATCAGCGGCAGCACGACGAGGCCGATCATCTGTCCCTTGCTGCGCGGCGTCAGATTGACGATCGCAAAGGCCGCAGCATAACCGATGACGGCCGAAACGGCGGTGACCATCAGGCCGAGCCGGAAGGTGCGCAGGAAGACGGTACGGTTCAGCGGATCGGAGAAGAAGTTCGTATAGGCGACAAGCGACCAGCTATCGGCATTGCGAAACCCTTCCGCCAGCAGGATCACCACCGGTGCGAGAAAGACGATCGCCGCAAAGACCGCCGCCGGCAGAGCGAGCGCCAGGGCTTCGGCGCGGTTCTGGAACATCCTTCTTCCTTTCAAGGCATTCCTGGGCGTGTCCTTGCGCCCGTCGCATGAGGTCTCCACCGGCGATCAGTGCCCACCGGTGGAGGTATCAATTGCTCAGACTTACTGGCCGACCTGTGCGTTCCATTCCGAGAGCCACGCCTCGCGGTTGTCGAGGGCGACGGCGGACGGGATGAGCTTCAGGTTCTTCACGGTCTCTTCGCCGTAAGTGAGGTTTTCAGCGATCTCGGGCGAAACCTTCACATCCTTGTTGGCCGGGCTGTCGACCAGCTTTTCGGCAAGCGCGGTCTGGATTTCGGTCGAAAGCCAGAAGTCCATGAACTGCAGCGCGAGCTCCTGGTTCTTGCCGCCCTTGGTCAGCACCATCACGTTCATGCCGCCGGTCTGTCCTTCCTTCGGCGTCGCCCACTTGATCGGCAGATTGAGCTTGGTGAAGCCTTCCCAGGAGAAGCGGCCGATCGGTGCCGCCCAGATCTCCTCCTGCTGCATAAGCTGCACGAGCTGCGAGGACTTGACGTAGAACGTGACGATTTCGTCCTTCTTGGCGCCGACGGCAGCGATCGCGTCCTTGAGATCAGGCGTGTTCTTGCCGAGCGCTTCGCCGACCATGTAGAGCGCCGGCGGGCCCTGGTTGGTGGTAACGTTCGGGAAGGCAACGTGGCTGGCGTTCTTCTCGTCGAGAAGATCGGCCCAGGAGTTCACCTCCATCTTGTCCGAGCGATAGACGATCGAGGTCGCATAGAAGGTGTAGCCGACGCTCATGCCGTCGCCGTTCGGGTCCTTGGCAAGGTCATAGAGCTTGTTGAAGTTCTGGAGCTTCGAGGTGTCGATCTTTTCGATCAGGCCGGCGCGGGAGGCCGAAAGTGCATCGGCCATCGAGACCACAGCCATGTCGACGACGGGGCTTGCCTTGTTGGCTTCCATCTTCGCCAGGCGCTCGACGCTGTTGCCGGTCTCGACGACGAGCTTGCAGCCGCATTTCTGTTCGAACGGCGTATAGACCAGTTCCTTGAAGGCATCCTGGGCAAAGCCATAGACGGAAATGGTCAGCGTCTTTTCCTGAGCAGACGCGGCTGGGGCGGCGACGAGCAAGAGCGCGCTCGAGGCAAGCAGAAACTTTTTCATGGCTGGTGTCCTCCTTCGGTGACGGATGTGGCTGTGGTGGCAGTGGCTTGGATCGGTTGAGGTGGTGCGGCAGCCGATTGCCGGACGACCAGGTGCATCGCCACCTTGGCCTTTTCGGCAGTGACCGGTGCGCCGATTTCAGGATCGGACGGGTCGCGCTCGCGGATCGCCTTGACCAGCGCTGCGACGGCGACAGCCGCAATCTCGGTCATGTCCATGCGCGCGGTCGTCAGCGCCGGCGTGATGACCGGCGACCAGATGAGGTCATCGAAGCCGGTAACGCTCGCCTTCTCCGGCACGTTGATGCCGGCACGCTGCAGTTCGGTCAGCGCCCGAAGCGCATGGAGATCGGAAATGCAGGCAAAGGCGGTGTAGCCTTCCGCCACCTTTTTGGCGAGCCCGAGCGGACAGCCCTTGCCAGCCACTTTCTCCAGCGGCTCGATCCAGAGCGTGTCGGTGTGGAACCCCTCGCCGAAGACCGATCGGATCCCGCCGGCGCGGTCGTTCTGCACGTTCGAGGCGGGATTGTTGCCGATGATCAGTACGCGGCGGTGCCCGAGCGCCTTCAGGTGCTCGGCAATCTGCTGGCCGCCGCCCCAATGGTCGGCGGCAACCGTGTTGCCCGGTGTTGACGGCGTATCGATGACGGCAACCGGACAACCGACATCGGCGATGCGGGTGCCCCGCCTAGGCACGATGACCAGGCCATCAACGTCGCGATCGATCAACCGCTCGATCGCCTTGGTCTGGGTCGAGACGTCACCGCGCGAGTCCGCGATCAGCACGCCGTAGCCGGAGGAGGAAGCGGCGAGTTCGATCGCCTGGGCAATCTGCGGGAAGAGCGGATTGGCGATATCGGGGAGTACGAGGCCGATGACGGCGGTGCGGCCGGTGCGCAGCGCCCTGCCCGCCTGGCTCGGCACGTAACCGAGCTCGGCAGCCGTGGCGCGGATCTTTTCCACCATTTCGGCGGAAACGCGTCCCTTGCCCGAGAGCGCGTTCGAAACCGTGGCCGCGGACACGCCGAGCGTTCTGGCAATCCTCGTCAGTTTTGGTCCGGAACGCGCCAAGTCAGTGGTTTCCGCTATCGCGTGATTAAACGATTAATCACGCGATATATCAGAATCCCGGGACTGTCGAATCCTTTTGTCGACTCGTTGCATTTTACAATTTTCGAGAGAATCTCATTGTGGACGACAATCAACCGCTCATCTGGTCGGCTGACTGCGTTTGCGGACAGCGACTTTCACGGCGACAGACGAACAGAAGGCGACGACTTGGGCCAAGCGGGACGCGCTAGGCCGTTAAAATTCAAAGAGGCTTATCATCGCATACTGATATATCTGGCAAGCGTCGCTTCTCACCGCCATCGGAAAGGCCTTCGCCAGGGAGGGCAAGGCAGCGGGTACAATTTTCAACTTCGGCAAATAAATGGAACCAATTTACCCACTAAATTACTAGGGAATAAGTATGATGCATCGCAATCATCCGATGCGTACAATCGGTAGAGCGCGAAACACGCGACAGGCATAATGCAGGAGTTTGGGACATGACTGGCAATATCATCGGCTTTGGCAAGACCAAGGGACACGGCCTCCGGGCACCGGGCTCAACGCTCGCCGCCGCCACGCTGGCGCTCGCTCTCTCGTCGAGCACAGCCGTCTTCGCCGAGGACGCGAAGTTCGACCCGAACGCCTCGATCACGATCGGCTCGCTCTATGAGCCGCAGAACCTCGACAATACTGCCGGCGCCGGACAGGGCATCAACGAGGCCTTCAACGGCAACGTCTATGAAGCGTTGTTCACGCTGACGGATGCCGGCGAAGTCCAGCCTGGCCTCGTTGCCGAGCAAAACGTCAGCGATGACGGCCTCACCTATACCTTCAAGCTTCGCCCCGGCGTCACCTTCCACTCCGGCGATCCCCTGACGGCTGCAGACGTCAAATACAGCATCGAACGCGTGACGGCCGAGCAATCGAAGAGCTCGCGCAAGAAGAGCCTCGCGACGATCAGCGCGATCGAAACACCGGACGACCAGACGGTCGTCGTCAAGCTCTCGGAGCGCTCGATCTCGCTGCCCTACAATCTGAGCTACGTCTGGATCGTCAACGATGCGGCGAAGGATCTGAACGCGAGCGAAGACGGCACCGGCCCCTATCGCCTCGAGGAATGGCGCCGCGGCTCGTCGCTGGCCTTGACCCGCAACGACAAATACTGGGGCACGGCGCCCACCAACGGCGAAGTCGTCTTCCAGTATTTCACCGACGCAACCGCGCTCAACAATGCGCTCCTGACGGGCGCCGTCGATATCATCACCAGCGTCCAGAGCCCGGACTCGATCGCCCAGTTCAAGGACAATCCCGACTTCACCGTCACCGCCGGCCAGTCGACCACCAAGGAACTGCTAGCCTTCAACGATCGCGTCGCCCCCTTTGACAACGTCAAGGTCAGGAAGGCGATTGCGCGCGCTATTGACGACAAGAAACTGCTGACGTCGATCTGGGGTGAATACGGCACGCTGATCGGCTCCTTCGTTCCGCCGACCGACCCCTGGTACGTGGATCTGACCGCCGTCGACGCCTATGACGTCGAAAGCGCCAAGGCGCTCCTAAAGGAAGCGGGCTTCGCAGACGGCTTTACCTTCAAGCTCGACACGCCGAACTACGATCCGCATCCGATCGTCGCGCAATTCATTCAGAGCGAGCTCGCCAAGGTCAACATCAAGGTCGAGATCAACGTGATCACCGCCAACGAGTGGTACACCAAGGTCTACAAGGCGCATGATTTCCAGGCGACGCTGCAGGAACACGTCAACCACCGAGACATCGTCTTTTACGGCAACCCGGACTTCTACTGGGGTTACAACAACCCCAAGGTCGTCGACCTGATCAAGGCCTCGGAAGCGGCCGCCACCACCGACGAGCAGACCGCCAAGCTTCGGGAAGCCAACACGATCATCGCCGAGGACGCCGCCAGCGATTGGCTCTACCTCTACCCGCAGATCGTCGTTTCGAGCTCGGCCGTGTCGGGTTATCCGGTAAACGGGCTGAACTCGCAATTCTTCGCTTACGGCATCAAAAAGAGCGAACAATAAGCCGCCGATCTCCGCTTTGACGGCAACAAGGGCCCCTGGATCGGATCCAGGGGCTTCTGCGTTCCGCGAACATGGCTTGACTTCATCCGAGACGTTTCAGCCCGCCCCGCACAGGCTCTGCTAAAGTAAGGCCCTTGCTCTAGCCTCTCTCGCCGTTTTGATGCAAAAGCCAACATCTCTGATCACGGCCCCCCGTGAGAAGAAAGGAATGCAGCCATTCTCACCTATCTCGTCCGCCGCTTTGCCATTCTGCTCCTCTCGCTGCTGATCGCGGCGGTGGTGCTGTTTGTGTTGTTGCGTCTGCTGCCCGGCGATCCCGCCAATGCGCTTCTTTCCGTTGGCGCCGATGCCACGCAGATCGAGAAGGCCCGCGAACAGGTCGGCTCGAACCTGCCGCTCTGGCAGCAGTTCCTGCGCTTTGCCGGCAGCCTCGCCCGTTTCGATCTCGGTACGTCCTTCGTCAGCGGCAAACCCGTGATCGAGGAGATCGCCGCGCGGCTTACCGTCACCCTACCGCTGGCGTTGATGGGCTTCTTTCTTGCCATTCTGATCGCCGTGCCACTCGGCATCCTTTCGGCAGTCAAGGCCAACCGCTGGTATGGCGGGCTGATTTCGACCGTGTCGCAGCTCGGCATCGCCATTCCCGTTTTCTGGGTCGGCATCCTGCTCGTCACCGTCTTTGCGGTCACCTTCCGTTTGTTCCCGTCGGGCGGTTTTCCCCGGCGCGGCTGGCAGAACGAGGGGCAGGTGCTCTATGCACTCACGCTGCCGGTCATGACGATCGGACTCGTCATGGGCGCGTCATTGCTGCGCTACGTGCGCTCGGCAACTCAGGACGTTCTCGGCAGCGACTATCTGCGCACCGCCCGCGCCCTTGGCGCCAGCTTCCCGCAAGCCCTGATCCGCCACGGCATCCGCAACGGCGCGGTGCCGATCGTCTCCATTCTCGGCATCGAACTCGCGACAACACTGCTCGGCGCCGTCGTCGTCGAGCGCGTCTTCGCGCTGCCGGGCTTGGGCTCGATGCTGCTGCTCGCAATTGAACAGCGTGACTATCCCAACGTTCAGGGCGTGCTGTTCATCTCCACCCTGCTTGTGCTTCTGATCGGTTTCGCCGCCGATCTTACCCAGCGCCTGATCGATCCGCGCCTGCGTGAACGCGCCGTCGGAGGCCGCGCATGAGCCCGGTCGAGACATCCGTTTCCACGCGACAGCGCCGGCATTCGCTGGCACTCACCATCGGGCTCGTGCTCGTCGGCATCAACCTCGCCGTGGCGGTGCTGACGCTGTTCTGGACGCCTTATGATCCGTTGAACGCCTCGGGCGGCCGGCTGGAGGCGCCGTCGCTCCTGCATTGGCTCGGAACCGACCGGCTGGGACGCGACCTGCTCACGCAATTGATGATCGGCGCGCGCACCGCGCTCCTTGTCGGCACCGGCGCGGTGGCGATCGGTGCCATGATCGGCGTCAGTCTCGGCGTGCTCGCCGCCTTCGCCACGCGCCTTGCCGACGACGTGATGGCCGCAACGCTCGACATTCTGATCGCCTTCCCGACCCTGCTCTTGGCAATGCTGGTGGTGGCGGCAAGCGACAGCGCCAGCCTCTGGACTGCGATCCTGGCCCTTGGTCTTGCCATCTCTGCCATCGTCGCGCGGCTGACCCGCATCCTCGCCAAGCGCGTGCTCCGGCAAGACTACATCATCGCCTCGCGCACGTCGGGGACATCCTGGGCGGGCGTGGTTTTCCGCCATGTGCTTCCGAACATCTGGCCGACGCTCTCGGTCAACTTTGCCCTGCAGTTTGGTCTCGCTGTTATCGCCGAGGCATCGCTTTCCTACCTCGGCCTCGGCGCGCCGCCACCGAACGCCTCCTGGGGGCGGTTGCTTCAGGAAGCCCAGGGCACGGTCTATACGGCGCCGGTCGGCGCGATCGCTCCCGGCATCGCGCTGGTCGCGCTCGTCATCGGCATGAACCTTCTTGCCGATGGCCTGCGCGATGTCGCCGATCCGACACGCGGGAGATCGCGATGACAGCGCTTCTCGATATCCGGGGGCTCACGATCCGCGCCAACGACAAGCCGCTGGTGTCCGATCTCTCCTTCACGATCCGCCCCGGCGAGCGCATCGGACTGATCGGTGAGTCCGGTTCCGGCAAGTCGATGACCGCCATGGCTGCGACCGGTCTGCTGCCGCCCTCGATTAGCGTAGCCGGTTCGATCGAACTCGACGGGCAACAGGTCGTCGGCGCCACAGACAGGGTCATGAACCGCTTGCGCGGTGTTGCCGCTGCCGTCGTGTTTCAGGAGCCGCTGACGGCTCTGGACCCTCTGATGAAAATCAGCCGGCAGATCGCCGAGCCGGTCCGTCGGCGCCTGGAGCGCGAGGGCGGTAAGGTAACGACGGAAGTCATAAACCGCGAAGTCCGCGACCTCATCGACAAGGTGGCATTGCCGCAACCCGAACGCATCGCGAAGTCCTATCCGCATGAAGTGTCCGGCGGTCAGCGTCAGCGAGTCGCCATTGCCATGGCGCTCGCCTGCCGCCCAAAGCTGCTGATCGCCGACGAACCGACGACGGCGCTCGACGTCACCACGCAAGCCGAGATCCTCGCACTTCTCGACCGCCTGGTTCGCGAAACGGGCATGGCACTGCTGTTCATCAGCCATGACCTGCCCGTCGTTGCCCAGGTCGTGGAGCGTGTCATCGTGCTGCGCAATGGTCTCGCAGTCGAGGAAGGCGCGGTCGGCACGGTCTTCGGCAAGCCTCGGCACGATTATACCAAGACCCTGGTCGAAGCCGCCCGCCTGTTCGACGAAGCGCTGGGGACAACCGGATCATGATGCTCGATCTTCAAAACGTCAGCTTCGGCTATTCGCGCCAGCAGACCACGCTCAACGACGTTTCGCTCTCGGTCCGTCCCGGCGTGAGCGTCGGTCTCGTCGGCGAGTCCGGATCCGGCAAGACGACGCTTCTACGCCTCATGCTCGGGCTCGTTCGGCCGACGACCGGCACCATCCATTTCGGCGACGAACGGCTCGACCCCGGCAACGGCGCCTTCATGCGCCGCTATCGCCGCGCCGTGCAGCCGGTGTTCCAGGACCCCTATTCGTCGCTCGATCCACGCCAACGTGTCGTCGACATCATCGCCGAACCCCTGCGCTCACTGCGTATTGCGGGGGATCGGGCAAAAGCGGTCGCCGAAGCGCTTGAAGCGGTCGGCCTGCCGCTCGACGCCATGCAGCGCTATCCGCACGAATTCTCCGGCGGACAGCGCCAACGCATCGCCATTGCCCGCGCGATCGTCGCCGGTCCGCAGATCGTGCTGGCGGACGAGGCGGTCAGCGCGCTGGACCTTTCCACCCGCATCCGCATCGTCGAGTTGTTCAAGACGCTTGCGGAACGAGTGACGCTGGTGTTCGTCTCCCACGATCTCGGCGTCGTCGCCGCGCTTTGCGAGGAGATGGTCATTCTAGAGCGCGGCAAGGTGGTCGAAAGCGGCAGGACCCGCGACATTCTGACCGCACCTAAGCACCCCTATACGCGGCGGCTGCTTGCCAGCATTCCGCGCATGCCGGCCTGACGAGGGCTTGGGATAATCATCTTGCGCTAACGCGAATCCCCTTTCTTCCCAAGGACTTGGTTATTTGCGACTGCATTGATCCAGGACAACTCCTGAGACACCCGTCTTGAGCATAGTGCCGCCGGCCGCAGGAGTGCTGCGGTCGAACGCCCTGACCGGCGATGTTCAACTTCTTCTGGGGGTCCGGAAATCATGCCTACTCGCGCCATCTTGCCATCTGTCGTCTTCTTCGCCGCGCTTGCGGCGCCGCTCGCAATCGCGACGGCGGCGGATCTCGCCGAGCCGAGTGTGGTCGCGGCGCCGGAACTGCCTCTCGCCAGCGAACCGGGCCCATGGATGATCCGCGCCCGCGCGCTGGCCGTCCTGCCCGACGACAAGGCTTCGCTGGATCTGAACGGCATGGCACTTAACGGCGAAAAGGTCGGGGTCAGCAATTCCGTGGTGCCCGAGCTCGACATCACCTATTTCTTCACCGACAACATCGCGGCCGAACTGATCCTCGGCACGACGCCGCACACGGCACGCGGCAGTGGCTCGATCGCAGGTCTCGGCGAAATCGGCAAGGCGTGGCTGCTGCCGCCGACCCTGACGCTGCAATACCATTTCAACGCGACGGAAACGATCAAGCCCTACATCGGCGCCGGCGTGAACTACACGATGTTCTACAACGAAAAGCCCCGCGGCGACTTCTCGAGCTTCAACATGAAGAACACCTTCGGCGTAGCGCTCCAGGCGGGCGTCGACATCAAGCTCGACGAACATTGGGGGCTGAACTTCGACGTCAAGAAACTGTTCCTGGAACCCGAAGTCAACGCAACACTACCCGGCGCAGGCGCGGTGAGCGGCAAGGTCAAGCTCGACCCCTGGCTGATCGGTACGGGCATCAGTTACCGCTTCTGATCCTCTCCGGACCGATTCAGCAAAATCGTTTGCGGCGCCGACACGGCGCCGCAGTCATTATGTCGGATCTCAGAGGTGATGGGCAGAAACTGCCCGGGCGAGTTCGCCCGACAGTCGTCTGCTGCTCGCATGCGATATGTCGCCGAGCGACAGCATGCCGACCATGCGCTTGTCCTGATCGATCACGGGAAGGCGCCGGATCTGTTTCGCCTCCATCAGATGGACGGCGTGCTCGATCGTTTCGCTCGTACGACAATAGACGATATCCCTGGTCATAACGTCGCGCGCTGTCATCGAAGCAGGATCGCGCCCGTTGGCGAAGGCGCGCAAGGCGATATCGCGGTCCGTGACCATACCGATCAGGCGGTCGTTTTCGCCGACGGGCAAGGCACCGATATCCTCATCCCGCATGATGCGCGCGATCGTCTTGAGATCGGTGTCGGGAGAGATCCAGCGAGCTCCGGGATGCATGGCTTCCGATATTCTCATTGTAACCTCCTTTGTAACCTCCTTTGCATGAAAGCGGCGGAGCGTAGGCCGACATCGTGGCCATTCATTGATCCGGGACGACGATCGATCTCTATTGCAGCTCGAGAAGGAAATAGGTCGTCGGGCCGGAGGGAACATCGTTTGAGAGACGGAAGGTGACGGCGCCCTTCCCGTTCACGACCGGCGGACGCACGGTGCCATCGAGGCCGATCGGCGAAACGCTCCAGCTCTCGGCACTTCGCGCGAGCGAAAGGTCGGCATAGCCTGCGCGGATCCGGACCGGCAATCGTCCGAAGTCCTCGATCACCTTCTCCTCGGCGTCGCGAAACGTCATATCGGTGTTCTGCGCATCGGTCGCCAGGATCACGAGGAAACGACGGCCCGTTGCAAGCGACGCGTCCGCGCCGAGCGCCGAAAGCGCGACGAGCCCGTTGCCATCGGCCCTTTCGATGCGCAGCACGCCGAGATCGATCGGCTCCCGCAGTGACGAATAGGCTGCGGCTTCGGTTGCCGCCGTTGCCACCCGCAATTGTCCGGCAAAACGGTTCAAGAAGATCTCGCCGGTGCTACTCTGGTAGATGCCGGCATCGATATTCGTGCCATTGTCGCTCGCGAGCGCGCCGCTTTGGCGCAACGTGTCGAGAACCCCTTCGCTGCTTTGCTGGCGTGGTTGCAGCACGGCCGGCGCTTCGCCGAGGCGCTTCAGGTCTTCCAGACCGATCCGGCCGATCAGCGCGAGGTCCGTCAGAAACTCCGGTTCGCGCGCCTGCATATCATCGGAAAGATCCTCTTCGCCACGTATGGCAAACGGGACAGTCAGGTCCGATGTCGCTACGTCACCGCGGCGGTAAAGCAGCGCCGCCAGCGTCTCGCCGGCGCGCGCGACGGGATCGAGCGCGATGGCGTAGGGAAGCATCGCCTTCTTGTGGGCGTAAGGTTCGCCATAGGAGAGAACGATCGGGCCGTGACCATGACGGCAGAGCGCGTCCCAGCCTTGCAGCGCCGCATAGGCCGGCATCGCCAGCCCCGCCTCAAAGCGGTAGCGGTTCCAGAAGAGGTGATCATACTCGCTGATCACGAAGGGCCGGCCGAGCCAGCGCGCCGCAGCGATCATCCGGATATAGTTCACCCCGTCGGCAATGGAGCTTACCTGCGTGGTTTTGCTTCCCGGCGCGTAGCCGCTCACCCAGTCGTGATAGGTGTTCATGGTCACGGCTTCGAGGCCGCGCCGGCTGAGCGACGCCTGGATCGTCGGCCAATTGTTGTAATTGCTGATCAGACCGCGGTAGCCAAGCCCGCGCAAGACCTCGCTCATGCGCGCGGTCTCTGCCCGTTCCGTTTCGACGAAGAAGGCCTGCAGATCGCGCAGCCGTGGGCTGTGGACATAGCGATCGGCCGGGAGCGCGACCGATCTCGCCTCGATCGTCTCGTCGGAGCGAAGGTCGGGCCACGCCTTGGCCAAAGCGTCCGTGGAGCCATAGCGTTTGGCCAGCCAGCTATTGAACGGCTCCGCAAGCAGCCGATCGTAGGGCGCTCTTCCGGGCCGATCGTGTACGACGGCGTCGAACTCCATGCCGTTCTCGTTGGCGAGGATGACGACCGCCAAGGCGTTATCGCGGATGGGCGCTACACCCGTATAGGGGTTCACGCGCCCAAGGATCGTCTCCTGCATGCGCTTCCAGTGATCGAACGCCCGGTCATCGACAAACAGCTCGAGCTTGAGGTTTCCTCCATCGTCCCAACGATCGTCAAAGCCGCCATAGGCACCGCGCAGCGACGAGAGGCCATCGATCATCCAGTAGATGCCGTTCTTCTTCAGCGCCGCCAGCAGATAGTGGATGCGGTCGAGCGTCTCGGGGTCGTAGTCGAAATCCTTGTCGCGACCGAACATCAGGCTGGCATCGACGAAATGCAGGCGGGCAAGATTGTAGCCGTGCATCGCCAGTTGGCGGGCGTAGCGGTCGGCCGTGTCGTGATCGGGAAATCCGCCGGAGGCCGGGCTCCAGGCGAGCGAAGCGCAAAGCATCCTTTCGGGTTTTTCGGGCGAGCGCGCGAATGCGAGCCGGCCATTGCCCCCGACGATGAGACGATGATCGGCGTCGATCGTGGCATTCGGCAGGAAAGAGGAGAAATCGAGCGGGCTGTCTTTCCGAAGCTCGAGTGAAACTTCACGTACCGGCAGCCACTGATCGGATGCGTGTACGCACGGGCCGAATGCCAGAAGCATCGCTGCCGTGGCGAACAGGATTCGCGTGCTCACGCCAGGGCTCCGAGCAACTTGCTCTCGATCGGCGCATCGGGCTTGCGGCGCGCCCTGAAGAAGCCGACGGGCAGCGCCGCCGCATGGAAGAACCAGGCGACGACCGTATAAAGTCCCATGCTAAGCCCCCCCTTGCGCAAGCTCATGAGCCCGATGACGCCGGCAAGGATTGCAAGGACTGCGCCGAGAGCGAGGGTCTTGCTGGGCATGAACAAAAGCAGACCGAGCGAGGCTGCCCACCAGAGATAGACCAGCGCCCAGAGCTTGAGTTCCGGCAATTCCCTGATGAGCTGGAAGAAATAGGGCTGGCCGATCGAAGCACGCAGCAACTCGCCGATGCCGAACAGATATTTGCTCTTCCAACGCCGAACGAGAAGCCGGTAGGAATTCTCCGTGTGGCCGAAATGCTGAACGAAGCGCCGGTCGAGGCGATGCAGCTTCCAGCCGACACTGCGCAACCGGATGCCGAGGTCGAACTCTTCATAGCCATGGAGATTGCGGTCGGAAAGATAACCGACGGCCTCGATCGCCGCGCGCCGATAAAGGCCGCCGCCGTTCATGCGGTCGATCGCCCCGATGCGGTTCTCTGGGGCATTGCGCGTGACCCGCCGAGCAAATTCGAGGTTGGACGTCAGCATCTCCTGCACGTGACCGGTCACGCCCGCGACCTCGGGGTCATCGGCCAGGAACGCCTCGGCCACCTCGAGAAAATCGTCGTCTAGCAGCATGTCGCCATCGAGCAGGCAGATGTGCTCGTGGCGGGAATACTGGAAGCCGAGCTGGGGACCGATGCCGCAGCTTGGTCGCGCTGGCGGACTGATCTGGGCGATCACCACCGGGTAGGACGAGGCGATCTCGATGGTCCTATCCGAGGAGCCGCTGTCGGCGATGATGACCTCGCCGCCGACGGTTTCGAGCGCCTTGAGCGCGCTCTCGATGGTGGCAGCGATACGCTTTTCTTCGTTCAGCGTCTTGATGATGACGGATACTGCCAATTGATCCCCCAATATCAGCAGTGCGTTCGCAACGCGTTCAGGTTGTCGTCGATACTAGCGACGATATTTTGCGTTTTGGTTTATCCGCCCCAACAAAGCGAGCAGTTGCGGCCGATAGCGGACGACGAGCCACCCGGACAAGACGCCGCAGGCACCGCCGAGAAGCTTGACGGCAACATCCGTCACGCGCGCATGGCGATCCGCGGAAATCATCTGCAGGAGTTCGAAGCCGATCGCGGTGGCGAACACGAGAACCATCACGCGCCCGATCTGTCTCGGATAGGCGATCGCGAACAACAGTCCCAGCAGGCCGAAAGCGCCGAACCGCTCGAGATGCACGAGATGTCCGATGCGCGGCCGCAATTCGATGGGCGATATCGTCGAATAAGCGATCACGGCAAATAGGAGCCATGCGAAAAGGCCGGCAGCGCGTTTGATGTTCATTGTCAGCTTGTCTTCCAGGCGGCGTGCAAAGCACGGCAATCGTCGAAACGGTCCGCGACGGCACCCACCTGCTCGTTCGAAAGGCCGGGCGCTGTCGCACTTACATTGGCAGGGATCCGGCGAACGCGAAGGTCGGCCTACTTTGCCAGCAATGCGCTATACACTGCCGCGGTCTTTTGCGCCACGTTTGTCCAACTGTAGGTAGCTTCCGCATGAGCCGCCCGCTCGCGCACGTCGTCGTCGCTGAGCGGTGCGGCGAGCTTTGCGGCGATGCCGGCTGCAAGTGCATCGATGTCGCCAAGCGGAAAATACTCGTCGGGCGCAAGACCCAGTTCCCGGTTGGGAACGATATCGCTTGCCAGCAGGGGAAGGCCGTAGGCCATTGCCTCCAGCAGCGCGATCGGCATGCCCTCATGGCTTGAAGGCAGCACGAACAGGGCGGCATTGGCGAAGAGCTCCGCCAGCCGGTCGCCGGACTGGAAGCCCGTAAGCACCACCCCCGGCACCTCGCCGGCGAGGGTCCTCATCTCCCGGACATAGGGTGTATCAAACTCCGCGCCGCCGGCGATAACGAGCCGGACATCGGTCACGCCACATTTCGCGAAAGCTCTGATGAGATCGAGCTGCCGCTTCTCCGGGACCAATCGCGCGGCAAGCAGGATGTAGCGCCGCGGCGCTAGGCCAAATTCGTGGAGGATGCCGGCATTGCCGGACGGCGGCGTAATCGCGACCCCATTCGGCACCAGCGCCATCGACACACGATGACGCGCACGCATCGCCTGAACGATGTCCTGCGATATCGCCACGCGCCCATTCGAGAACCGCATGCCGAGAAACTCGCCGAACTTCAGCGTCCGTCTGGCAAAGGCGCCCCATTTCTGCCGGTCATAGTCGTAGCCATGATGGGTGACGACAACCTTCAGTCCGAAAATACGCGCAAGCGGCGTCATCAAAGCCGGGCCGATGGCGTGGATATGCAATACGTCCGGCCGCCGCCAGGCGGCAAGACATACACCGAGAAACGTGTGAACGAGCGCCTCCAGAGCCATCCGGCGTGGCGACCAGAGAGGGATTACGTCTATTCCGTTCCAGGCGTAGCAGTCGCCCTCCTGAAGATAACGCCGGCGCCCGACGACCTCGACATCCCAACCGTGGCCCAGAAGTTTGTCGGCGAGCATTTCGACGTGCTTTTCGACACCGCCCTGCACATTCGGAATACCGCGCAATCCCAACATCATCACGCGCTTGCGTTCGCCTATGGCTGCAACGGCTCCATTCTGGGCTGGGCCACGTCGCATTCCAGAGTGAGCCGCGCCGCGTCGCGGCTTCTGCCCGCGTCCCTCGGACAACGCGGATTGTGCGATCTCCTGTGCAATCACCGGCTCCTGGTGGTGACATCGCGAGACATCAGAGTTACTGCTCATGCGTCGCCTCGAAGGTTGTCCGTACCCGATTTCACGGCAAAATACTTGTCAACCAAGTAAATATTTCATTCACCACTCATATAACTGACCGAAAACCATACGGCGAGCCCACATTACTACAAATTGCGCGCGACGGTTAACGGCGCCGGCCCTCCCCCGCCCCGAGCGATGCATAGAGGTCAAGGGTTCTGTCGCGATAGGCGGCGGCCGAGAATTCACGGGCAATCCAACGTCGACCCGCGGCCCCCATGGCCGTACGATTGGAGACCGTGAGTGCGGCCATCCGCGTCAGTACCTCAGCGAGATCGTCAGCGTTACCGGATCGGGCCGTCATCCCGGTCTCTCCTTCGCAGATCATTTCGGGGATGCCGCCGATCGACGCGCCGATGACGGGCCGTCCCAACGCATAGGCTTCAAGCACGCTGATCGGCGCGTTCTCGTACCATTCGGACGGCAGAACCAGGGCTCGCGATTCCCCAATCAGATGATGCAGCGCGTGGCCGGAGAGATAGCCGGCAAAGGTGACATTGGCTCCGGTCTGTTCGACGAGCCGGCGAAGCATCGCTTCCTCAGGGCCGGTTCCGGCGATCACCACCCGCTGACGCGACGATGCGGCAGCTCTTATCAATGTCGCCAACCCCTTCTCCGGTGCCAGGCGTCCGGCGAAGACGAAGTAGTCGCCCTCCGCCCATTGGTCGGGGTAGTCGTCGACATCGACGAAGTTTGGAATGTGGACCATGCGCTCGCGCGGCCATCCCCACTCGACCAATTTCTCGACGTAGAACTTGCTTGGCACGACGATGCGATCCACCTGATTGCGATAGAGGCCGAGCGCGCGGTGGACCAGCGTTTCCGCGAACACCACGGCACTCAGCGTCAACTCGCCCTTGATGCAGCGGTTGCGCAAGACGTTGTAGACGTGTCCGCCGCGACAGTCCTCGCAGACCGTGCCGTCGCGCAGCATCTTGTAGGAGGGGCAAGCAAGTTTCAGGTCGTGCGCCGTCATGACGACGGGAATGCCTGCCTGCTTCAGCGTCGAGAAAATCGCCGGCGACAGATGATGGTAGACGTTATGGGCGTGGGCGATCGAGGGCCGGACACTGTGTATCAGCCGGTCAATGTTGCGCTGAGCCTCGCGCGAGTAGATGACGCTTGCCGCCTGCACGACCTTGCGCAACAGATTGGTGCGCCGGCCGTATTCGATCTCGGAGACGAAGTGGTCGGACCAAGGCGAAGGCTCGTTATCCTCATGCTGCATGGCGAAGGGCACCACGTCCCAGCCAATTTCGCCAAACATCTTCATATGGTCGAAAAACACCGCTTCGGCACCGCCGCGGCGATAGAAGTAGTTGTTGATTGCGAGCAGCCTGCCGTTGCCGTTCCGCTGGCCAGACATGGCGATCTCCTACCAGCCGAGCCTGTCGAGCGCCTGCTCGACCGGCAGGACCACGCATCCCTTGGAGACCGCGTGCTGAACGAGGTGCTCGAAGGTCTCCGGCGTGCAACCATAGGGCGTCGGACGGGCGGCGATGTCGTGGGTAAAGAACACGAGCCAGCCCGGCCGAGCGGCCACATCGTCGATCCATCCGGTCAGCGCCCGTGCATCCGCCTCCGGCTGGCGGATCTCCACGGCCTTGAGCATCAGCGGGTCGACGGCCGTGCGATTGACGCTCTCGCCGGCCGCGCGGCAGGTGCGGTAGCGCCGCCCCAGTTCACGGCGCGCCATCGGCCAGGCGGCATTGTAGGGAAACGCGAAGTTCGTCGCAGCCGCGTTGACGCCGCTGCGCTTCAGATAATCGGCGTTACGGTCGAGGTCGCGGACAAGGCCGCCACTGCGCAAGCGCCTGATCTTGGTGTGAGAATAGGTATGGCAGCCGACTTCGTGGCCTCGATCGGCGAGATCGGCACATCCCTCAGACGAGATCAGCGTGCGTTCAACTTCGATACGCCCGGCCAGCCCGCCAGCGATGTAGAACGTGCCTCGCACGCCGTGTCGTTCGAGGATCGTCGCCCCGTTATGAAGCGCACTGTCCGGCACGTCATCGAAGGTGAAGGAAACGAGCGGCACATCGGTCACGACGTCGCGCGGCTTGGCCGCGAAGCGCCAGATCAACCGGTTGGCGACGCGATCGACGAGGCCGTCGACGGTTTGCAGGAGATCAGACATAAACGGCTCCGGATTTTACCTGCTGCGGGGCCACCGAAAGGACCGCCCGCGACTGTAGGTGCAGGCCGTAAAGGGAAAAGAGGAAAGTGAACCACAGGAGGTTGCCGCCCTCGAAGAACAGGCTCTCGAGACCGGCGTTGAAGATCGTGTAGAGCCAGACGCGGATATAAAGCCGGGTAAGGTGGGAATGCTCCTCGGCCGGTGCCAGACGGGCGATATTCAGCAGAGGCAGGACCAGCAGCCAGAGCACTGTCAGCAACAATCCGGGAAAACCTGTCATCAGGGCGATGTCGAGATAGGAGTTGTGGCCATTTGCGGCCGCAACCGCCCAGGTTTCGATCGAGCCACCGCTATTGACGAGTTCCGACGTCTGCCAGAAAGCCTTGAAACCGTAGCCGGTGATCGGTTGTTCGGCGAGCGCCGTGAAGGCGAAGCGCCAGATATCGGCACGGTTGGTGAAGGTTGCATCAATGCCAAGCTCGGTGATGAAATCGCTGAGTGGCTTGAACACCGCGGAGCCGACGGCGAAGAGATTGAACAGACCGACCCCACCGATGACGATCGGGATGCGCAGGAAGCGGAATCGTTCAAAAATCCAGGCAAGCAGCACGATCGCCGGCAGCATGGCGGTCGAAGTCTTGCCGCCCGTATGGAGCAGGAAGTTGAACGACAGGACAACGATGGCAAGGCCCGCCAGTCGCGACCAGACGTTCATGACGAAAAGGCCAAAGAAAGCCGCAATCACCATGGCTGCGGCGGCACTGTTCTTGTGAGGGAAATGGCCGCGCCAAAGGCCGGCGTTCATTGGTTCGCGCAGTTCGGAGGCCTGGTGGATCGCAAGCGTAGGCTTGAAGAGAATGCCGTAATAGGCGACCGCCAGCATGAACAGGGTGCCGATGCCGAGCATCTTGGCGAAATGCCGCTCCGAAGCTGGCAGCAACAGATAGACGCTGGCGTTGATCGTCACCATCACGGCGAGCACAGTTCCCTTGATTCCGAACATCGGATACGCCGAAATCGCGGAGACGAACAGGAACCAGATGTAGAGCACGGCCAGCAACAGCCGCGGCTGCAGAATGATACCGCGCAGCGGGTGTGCGAGCCCATAGGCGAACATGCCCGCAAAGAGTGCAAGCGATACGATCTGGTTCAAGCGATTGGAATTGCCAGCAGAAGGATCCAGCACCGCCGCCCCGGTCAGGTCGATGAAGGGCGTGGTCGTTATCCAGAAAAACAGGAACGTCGCCATGAAGAGCACGGTCCCTATGCGGGCGCGGAGCAGGTCCGCCGGGCTCTCGTCGCGATAGACGGCGCTCGTCATGCCGTCCCCTCTCTCAGGCCGTCACGGGCCGGCGTCCGCGCAGGAAGCGCCACAGCCCCAGCGTCAGGGCCAGGCCGATACCAAGTGCGAGGCCGAAGATCACGCCACCCGCGAGCAGGATCAACGTACGCGGCGGCCAACTCCGTGCGTTCGGCGGCAAGGCGCGCGAGATCACGCGGACATTGGTCGTGTCGATCTGCTGGCGCTCGGTAATCTGCTGAGCGCGCGCCAGATGGGTCTCGTAGATTGCAGCCTTGGCCCGAGCATCTCTCTCGAGATCCCGAAGCTGTACCTGGGCCTCGTTGTCGGAGAAAACGTTCGATTTCTCGTCGCTTGCCTTGGCACGCAAGGCGGCAAAAGCCTGCTGCTCGCGATCCATGTCCGCCTTGGCGCGATCGAGAATGCGACGCGCCTCGTCGGCCATGGCCCCTTCCAGGGTCGTGCGCTCGGAGCGGGCATTGACGAGGCGCGGGTGCCGCTCGCCATAGGTGCGCTGCATCGAGGCGATCTGCTGCTGCAGCACGTTATATTGCTCGCGCAGGTTCGTCATGTTGACGGATTCGAATTCCGAAGCGCTCGCGGTGCGACCCTGCGCAATCGCATCGTTCATCTGCCGATAGCGCGTCTCCGCCTGGATGAAGCGCTGTTGAGCGTCGAGAACCTGCGTGTTCAGTTCGTTCGAAAGCTGATTGCTGACAAGCTGACCATCGTTGGTGGACTGGAGGCCATTCTTGCGGCGGAAATCCTCGACGGCCCTCTCAGCCTCGGTCACGT
Source organism: Ensifer sp. B1-9 (assembly GCF_050474445.1). Classification (NCBI taxonomy): domain Bacteria; kingdom Pseudomonadati; phylum Pseudomonadota; class Alphaproteobacteria; order Hyphomicrobiales; family Rhizobiaceae; genus Ensifer; species Ensifer sp. B1-9. Next base: position 10,721 of record NZ_JBCHVG010000006.1, on the reverse strand, counting down.
TGTGGCGCAATTCATCGAGGCGCGCATTGAGGTTCTGAGCAACGCGACCGGCGCTTTCGGCGGCAGACTGAAACAGCTCCCGCTCAAAGGCCGCGACGATCGCATTGGACAGCGTCACCGCCTTCGCCGCCTCTTCGCTCCAGACCTTCATCACCACGACGAAGGAGCGCTCCTCGCGCCGCGCTTCGACCCGCTCCGATAGTGCCCGCATCGCGGCAAGCTCATTGCCCGCCTGCTGTTCCGCCTTCGTCGAAAAAAGGCTCTTCAGCGAAGCGAAGACCGAGGGTTTCACGAACTCCGGATCCTCGGAGAGGCGCAGTTGGTCGATCACACGCGACAGCACGTTGCGCGATGTCAGAATGCGAAGCTTGCTTTCCACCTCCAGCAACTGCGCGTCGCGCTGCGGGTTGGAGGTGAAAACGTCATCGCTGACGACATTCAGATTGGAGGGATCGACAACGATGTCGGTATAGACGCTGTAGCGCGGCGTCGCCGTCATCGCATAGGCGAGCGCGGCGGCCACACAGAGCATCACAGCGACCACGATCCAGAGGAGCCCTTCTCGCAGCCAGCCGATGATATCGTCGACACCGATGTTGCCGAGTTCGTTCAACCCGGGGAAATAACTGTCGCGGCGCTGTGGCGTTGGGACAAGGGCACCGACCTGGTGCCGCGATGCTTCCGAGGGGCCGCCGGCTCTCGGTCGGGCGACTGGGGGCTCATCGCCCCCCTGCTCCGCTTCCGGCAAGTCAGGTGACAGCAGATCGAGCAACGAGCCTCTCGCGACCGGCACACCCTGATCGTGCACCGGACGGCTCGGCCTCCGTTTTTCGGCCTCGTCCGGCCTATACATAAGCATCCCTCACGCACGCCCATCAAGACGCGAAGATCGTGACCCCGCGAGCCGCCTTCCATCGCAGAATTAGAGTTGTAGGGTGAATTTTCCGTTAAACGACGGGATCGCAGCTTAACGCCGACGGTCAGAAGTCGGTCAGCAACCGGCTCCAGCTTTCCGACGCCAGTCCGCCGACATAGATATCATTCTGCTGGGCGGCATCCTTGAGATCCGCGTGCCGCGTCACCATGCAGAAGTATCCGCGATGATGGAAGGAAAGCCACCTCTGGCGCGAAATTGCATTCATCAGGAATGGCTGCGCACTGCCGACGGCAAGAGCGTAGCCCTCCGTATCAAGCGAATGGAACATTTGTGCGGTGACGTCGAACTCACGGCCCGCCTCGCAGACAATGTTGAGCACCGTCGCCGTCCCTCCGGCCCTGCCGAAATAGAGATAGGCGCCGATGACACGCCCGCTCTCGTTCAGGACCTCCCGGCAGAGGAGTTCGCCCAAGCTACTGTTCAAACCGGCGACCGCCATCAGCCAGCCGAATTCACTCCTCGACCAGACAGGTCTGACGGCAAAGCGCCGGAGCATCGGCTCGGCGCACTCGATAAAAGCCGCGGGATCGACGGCGCGCGTTGCGCAACCGGCGGCGGCATCCGGCTTCGTCCTGGGGCGGCGGCGGCGCAGAATTCGATCGGCAGCCGCGAGCGGCCCCAATAAGGCCCTTGATCGGAGAAGCGGTACCTGTCGGCCGACTGTCAGAGCCCAGGCTGTGAGTGGCCGGAAGGATCGACGCCAATCGAGGCTCTGTATCGGCAGTACGATACCGCCGCCGGCCACCCAGTGATCCGCGCTGACCGGCGACGAATTGTCCGAAAAGCACATGTCCTGTTTGGCGGCGCGCATGGCACGGGCAAGGCAGGCCGCGCCGACTGCGCCGGCCTTGCCTTCGGACATGAAGGCGCACAACAGCTTCGCTACTGTCCGCCGACCGTTGACCGTGAACTCCATGGGAAGCGCCAGGATGGCGCTGCCGATGCCGCCGGTCCCATCGTCATAGACGATGCTGCCGTTTTCCGGGGTATAGAGCGGGCTGCCGAAGAAGACGGTCTCGATATACTGCCGAAGCTCTTCGCTTGCTGCTCCTTCGCGCTTGCGAAAGATCCGGGTGAACATGCTGCTGACGATGGGGACATCCCGGGGCTCCATCGCGCGTACCTTGCCGTGGCGGACCATTTCCCGCGCGAGCGGTCTCGCGGCCTGGATGTTCCCGGCCTCAAGCTTCATGGGCCATCCTCGCCACCAGGGGCGCGCCACCGGCCTGTTCCCTATCGCGCCGTACGAAGCGCAGGAAAACGGCCCAGGAAACGATGACCATCGCGATTTCGATGACGTAGAAGGAGATGAACGTTCCGGCCGGCGGTGCGTACCAGGTAGCCCAGGCTGTGAGCGCCGCGCCAAATACGCTGCCGAGCCCCATGACCGAGGCGCGCGCCGGATGGTGGCCAGACGCCCCAAGCGCCTCCATCGCCACCGACCACATGGCAAGCGGCACCACGACCCAGCAGAGGATGCGGACGAAGGAAACGAGAGAGACGTAATCCTTACCGAAGAGATAGGGCAGAACGGGCGCGAGCACGAAGACCGCGATGGCGGCGGCTACACTGATCGAGGTGGCGGCAAGAAGCACCTTGCGCACACGCTCGAACGCGTGATGCAGCCCGGCTGCAGTCGCCCTCGCGGAACCGGGATAGATCAACCGGTTCAGCGCCTCGACCGACAGATAGCTGCTCTCCAGCATGCGCCGCGCGACGCTGTAGCTCGACATCACCTCGGCGCTCGCCACAAGGCTTAGCACCAGAAGGTCGGCATTCTGCCTGACGGCGCGCAGGATGAACGGGATGCTGAAATAGAGCCCTAGCGGCAGTTCTTCGCGCACGATGCCATAGGTCGGCCGCCCCAGCCCCTTGACGGCGCGCCAGCATCCGACAGCCACGAGCACATGGCAGGTGAACTGCCACACCGCCCAGGCGGCGACCGTGGCCACCCCGAAGGCGACACAGGCGAGCGCCGCGGCAATGGTGCGCGCCACGGCGAAGCCGACGACGACCTTGTTTGCCGAGGCAAAATTGGAATGGGCGAGGAAGATCTGTTCCGCCAGCACGATGATGCGGACGAAGACGATGTTGGTGATGAGCATCAGGGTGATCACGGCAACATTGGTCGCCGGATCCGCTGACAAGGTGAAGAAGAATGGCAGCACGGCCGCGCCAAGCAGAACCAGGATCACGCCACTCACGGTTGTCAGCAGAATGTTGTGCCCGAGCATGCGCGAGTACATGCTGCGATCGCGCGCCACGCGGCGCACCAGGCACTCCATCGCGCCAAGACCGCACAGATGTACCGCAATGTTGGCGACAGCGGTAATTGCGACGAAAACGCTGAATTCATGTACGCCGAGCCAGCGCGCCAGAATTGCAAACGTCAAAAGCTGGGCGGCGGATCCGATGACGAGACTGCCACCGGATGCAGCATAGGACATGATCATCGAGAGGAACGGTCTGTGCGCCCGTTCCTTCACACCTTCCGAAGCCATTCCGATCTGCCTTTGACACAAACCCGCGGTCCATTGCGCAAAAGCGCACTCAATGACAACGAGCATCCCCTTTTGATCGCTGCGCAAAGTAGCAGGCAGAGGTGATTGCGCGGTTAACGCACGCGCCGTAATTGCATTTGAGCTTCGTTTACCCGATTACAATAGGCTCCAGCGCTGCGCGTCCATAAATTTATCCAGGAACAATTCGACCGAGGACGCGAGGGGGTGGACGTGCCGCACAACGACAATCATATCCGTCTGCATCGCTTCATGGGCGTGGACCTCGAACTCGCACCCGACGTTCTGGTTCCGCGCGAGGAAACGGAACTCCTCGGGCGAAAAGCAGTGTCGATTCTCGCCGATGGCCCGGCGGCACCGATCGTGATCGACATGTGCTGCGGCTCCGGTAATCTCGCGCTTGGCATCGCCAGCGACATCCCTTCCGCCCGCATCTGGGGTGCTGACCTCACGGACAGCACCGTGGCGCTGGCGCGCCGCAACGTCGACCGGCTCGCGACAGGCACGCGCGTCTCCATCCGGCAGGGCGATCTCTTCGCCGCCTTCGAGGGCGATAGTCTCGAAGGCACGGTCGATATGATTGTCTGCAATCCGCCCTACATCTCGACCGGACGCCTTGAGGGAGACCGAGCGCACCTGCTCGAAAACGAGCCGCGCGAGGCCTTTGACGGCGGCCCCTACGGCATATCCATTCACCAGCGGCTGGTCCGTGACGCCGTGGCCTTTCTGAAGCCCGGCGGCTGGCTGCTGTTTGAGTTTGGCGAGGGCCAGGATCGTCAGGCGGCAGCACTTCTGTCGCGCCTCAAGACCTACGAACCGGTGACATTTGCGACCGATCGCGACGGCAAGCCGCGCGTCGCCATTGTCAGGAAAATCGACGACCAGACGGGAAGCTTACCCAAATGAGCGAAATACGTTCGCTCGAACGCGCGGACATCCCAGCGATTGCAGGCATGTTCCAGCGGGTGTTCCGCAACGACCAGAGCGCACCGCCGCCAGCGCTTGCCGATTACATGCAGCAGCTCTACCTCGATGCGCCCGGCTGCGATCCGGAGATACGCCCGCTCGTCCATGTGAACGACAAGGGCGTCATTTCCGGATTTGTCGGCGTCAATGTCCTGCCAATGGTGCTGAATGGCCGCCGGCTGCGCGCGGCAATCTGCGGCTCGCTGATGGTCGAGGATCGCGAGAACGATCCCCTCGCCGGCGCTCGCATTCTCAAGGCCTTTCTGGCCGGCCCGCAGGATCTCTCTTTCAGCGAAACCGCAAGCGACGTCTCGACACAGATGTGGACACGCCTGCGTGGCGTCGTCCTGCCGCAATACAGTCTCGATTGGGTGCGCGTCATCCAACCCGCTTCTTTCAGCCTGAGTGTCGCGTCGAACCGCATCAAGCCGGCGCGGCTTGCAGCCCCCTTCGCACGGGCGGTTGACAGCGCCTATCGCAAGCGGATGGCGCCCGGCGAGCAACGCTGGTCCGCCGTGTCTTCCGCTGGCACCAGCCAGGGCGGCTTCACGACCCAGGAAACCGATCGCAACGGCTTTGCCGCCGTGGTCGATCGCTTCATCGCCCAGTTTCCGCTTCGCCCGGAATGGGCTCAAGGGCAGCTCGACCATATTCTCGGCGATGCGGAACAAAAGCCCGAACAGGGCGAGCTCATCTATGCACTGGTCGCCGCGCGCACCGGCACGCTCGTTGGCGCTTTCGCCTATTACGCCAGGGCGGGCGAAATCGGGCGGGTACTACAGGTGCTGGCGCTGCCGGGCCAGGCCGGTCCGGTTATCGACTGTCTCGTCGACCACGCCTCCAAACGCGGTCTTCCGGGCCTCAGGGGACGGACGCAGCCGGCGCTCATGGAAGCGATGCTCGGACGTCGGATTGCCTTCGTCCACGTCGCCTCGACGGTGCTTCATTCCCGTGACCCTGCGATCGTCCAAGCCTGCCGGGACGGGCAAGGCTTCTTCAACGGCATTGCCGGAGAACACTGGTGCCGGCTGATTGCGGGTCAGTTCGACTGATGACTGCATGTCTCCTTAAATCGACCTGGATTTAAGGACAAAGACATGCAGAAAATCAAAGTTCTACAGCGACTTTTGCGCGTCTGATAAGACGTGCGGCGCTACAGGCCTTCGGTTATTGCGATCTTCCGTGAAGCCATCGCAATAACCCGCCCGCGCAATGAGACTTTCGATCAGCCTTTGATCTCCTCCACCGGCTGCACCAGCTGTGGCCCCAGATGCAGGTAGCGCGTCGCCTTGCGCTTCGCGGCGATGTCCGCCCAGACCCGTTCCACCTGCGTGGCCGTCAGGCCAGCCGCCTTGGCGACGGCGTCGATCTCGATGCCGTTGTTGAGCCCGTAGAGGCAGAGGTCCATGCGGTCGTATGGCAGCGAGAAATAGAATTCCTCCTGCGTCTGCTCCAGAGAGTAGGTATCCGTCGTCGGCGGCCTGCGTCGGATCTCCTCGGGAATGCCGAGATAGGCCGCAAGCGCGTAGACCTGCGACTTGTAGAGATGGGCGATCGGCTTGACGTCGGCCGCCCCGTCACCGTTCTTGACGAAGAATCCCTGGTCGTATTCCAGTCGGTTCGGCGTGCCGAGCACCGCGAAATTCAGCCGGTCGGCGTGATAATACTCCACCTGCTTGCGCGTGCGCTGCTTCATGTTGGTGGCGGCGACGATGCCGAGGTAGACCGACGGCGGCATGCGGTGCTTCGAGCGCGTGCCGTCGGGGCTTTGCACGACGAGGGAGGAGATGTTGTAGCCTTCGCCTTCGAGCGCATTGGCGATGACGATCTTCGAGGCCCATCCGTCGCCGTAGTCCGGGACCAGTACGCGAATAAAGGCATCGCGACGCTCGTAGCAACCCATCGCCTTCAGGGTCGGACCGATATCCTCGATGATTGCTTCGACGCCGAAAGTCTCGGCCACGAGGCGACCAAAGCGCAGGCTCTCGGGATCGGAATCGTTTTCCGGCATGAACAGACAGAAGACATTCTTGGCACCGACGGCACGCACGGCGAGCGCCACCGAAACGCTCGAGTCGATGCCACCGGAGAGCCCGAGCACCAAACCGCGCTTCTTCATCGCCCGCAACTGTTCGCGCAGCCCGGCGACGATCCGGTCGGTTTCGGCCGCATGGTCGATCGTCAGCGTCTCCGCCGAAAACGGGCGCGCGCCCTCAGTCATCAGAATGTTCATTGGGCAGGCTCCATCGTCTCTGCCGCAAGGCGGCGGCTGACCTTACCAGTATCTGTCTTCGGAAGTTCGGTGCGGAATTCGATAATCTTCGGCACCATGAAGTCTTCGAGGTGACGGGCGCAGTGGCGAATAATGTCCTTGTCCGTCAGGCCGGGATCGGTAAGCACCACCAGCGCCGCAATCGCGTGACCGAGCACCGGGTCGGCGACACCGACCACCACGGCTTCGGCAATACCCGGATGCGCATGCAGTACGGTCTCGACTTCCTTGGGCGCGACCTTCTCGCCGCGCGTCTTGATGATGTCATCCTTGCGGCCGACGAAATAGAGGAAGCCCTCCTCGTCGGTCTGGAAGAGGTCGCCGGTGTAGAGCACCTTTTCCCACGGGTTTGGCCCCGGACGCAGCATGCGCTCGGTCGCCGCATCGTTGCGCCAGTAGCCCTGCATGACGTGGGGACCGCGAATGACGAGTTCACCGGGAACTCCCGGCGGAACGCGCTTGCCCTCATCATCGACCACGAAGGCTTCGGTATTCGGTATCGCGATGCCGACCGAACCCGGCCGTCGGTCGAGTTCCTCCGGCGGCAGGTAGGTGCAGCGCTTACACTCCGTCAGCCCGTACATCGAATAGAGCCGGGCGCTCGGGAAGAGTTCGCGCAGCCGTGCGATATGCGGCGGCGGCAAGGCGGCGGCGGTGTTGGAGAGATAGCGCAGGCTTGGCAGGAAGCCTGGTTCCAGATCGCGCATCTGCAGGATCATCGCCGCCATCGTCGGAACCAGCGGGAAGCCGGTAACGCCCTCCGCGCGGATCCGCTCGAAGATCGCGTGCGGGAACGCGAAGGATTTTTCGAGCACCAGCGTCGCACCGATGCGGATCGCCATCAGCAACTGGTAGAGGCCGTAGTCGAAGGCAAGCGGCAATACGTTGAGGATAATATCGTCGGGCTCGTTGCGCAGGTAGGTGGTGATTGATTGAGATGCCGCATCGATGTTGCGATGGGTCATCATCACGCCCTTCGGACGGCCGGTCGAGCCCGAGGTGTAGATCAACATCGCGAGGTCCACATCGATACCGCGATGCGGGACAGGCGTTGGTGCTTCCGCAAGGCAGCTTTCGAAGGAGATCGCGTCAAGCGGCGTCTGGCCGTTGGCCGCAGCCGTCGAAGCAACAAAGATATCTGATTTGCCGCTCAGCGCTTGCGCTTCCGCGACGATCGGCATCATCTTCGCCTGCGTCAGGATCGCAGCCGCTTCACAGTCGGTGATGATATAGGCGAGCTTGTCCGCCTTGGTCGAGGCGTTGATCGGGCTGAAGGTCGCGCCAGCCTTCAGGATCGCGAAGATCGAGACAGCCGCTTCCCAGCAATTGTCCATGAAGACGAGCACGCGATCGTTGCGTTTGACGCCGGCCCGCGCGAGCGCGGCAGCCAGCCTACCCGATAGATCGTCGAATTCGCCGTAGTTGAGGCGGCGGCGTTCGGTGACCAGCGCCGTTTTCGCCGCGTGCCTGGCGGCGTTGCCAATAAGGAATTGCTCGAACCGCATGGACGCCCCCTCGCGCCTTGATTATGCCGTGGCCGGCGCCGCGACCCGGGCCTCGACGAAGGCCGAAATGCGCGCAAGAGAATCGAGGTTCGCGGGCACGATATCGGCATCCCCCATGGCAATGCCGAACTGGTCCTCGATAAAGGCTACAAGTTCGAGAACGCCGGTTGAATCGATGATGTCATTCTCGATGAGCGACGCTGTATCGGCGAGATCGTAGGATGTATCGCCGAACAGGAAGTTTTCGATGACGAAGGCTTTAACCTTGTCCTTGATCGTTTCCGTCATGTGGTTTCCTTTCCTAAATATTTCAGGCTGCTTCCGCCGCGCGGACGCTGGTGCCGGTGAAGGTTTGCAGCCAGAGCTGCGTCGAAAGGACTCCGACGAAGGCCGCATTGTCGCGGAAGCCGGACACCGGCTGCGACTGGCATTTTTCGTAGAGCTTCGTCACGGCTTTGGCATTGAAAAGCCCGCTGTCGCTGATGCGCGCCTCGCTCATGGCATCGCGAACGTAGTCGAGCTCGCCCGCACCGGTGAAGGAATGGCTGTCGGGCGCGCGATAGGGCTGCTTGGTCCGCTGGCCGATGGAGGGCGGCAGCAGATCCTTCGTCGCTTCGCGCAGGATATGCTTCTCCACCAGTCCCTTCAGCTTCATCCCGGGCGGCAGGCGGGTCGCGAATTCGACGAGACGATGGTCGAGGAACGGGAAGCGCCCCTCGATCCCATGGGCCATGGCCATGCGGTCGCCCTGGCTGGAGAGAATATAGCCGGGCAACAGGAAACGGCTTTCGAGATACTGCGCCTGGTGTAAGGGGTGCCAGCGTCCGAAGGTGGCCGGAAGCCGGCTAGCCAGGTCCTCCGCCGCATCGTAGTTGCTCAGCCGCGTACGCAGGTCGCCCGAGAAGAAGATCTTGGTTGCCGCCGTACTCTTGAAGCGTGGCCGGTGCGAGAAGAGCGGGTCGTCGAGCGCCACATCGCCGGCACCGAAGAACGCCGCGAGATATTCAGCCGATTGCTGCTGCAGTCCTGGAATATAGGGATAGAGCTTGCGGAACAGGTGCGGGCGTATGCGCGATCCAGGCTGGCGGCCACAGAACCGACGGACCCGTGCCTCCTTGAAGATGTCGTAGCCGGCAAAGACCTCGTCGGCTCCTTCGCCGGTCAGAACGACCTTCAGCCCCTCGTCGCGGACGAGGCGCGAAAGCTGGTAGAGAGGCGCCGGCGCCGTTCGGATGATCGGCCGCTCCGCAAAGCGGACGACTTCCGGAAAGGACCTGGCAATGTCACCCGCCCGGCAGGCAACGGCGCTGTGATGCGTGCCGAGCGCTGTCGCCATTTCCATTTGGAAGGCGCTCTCATCGTGTTCCACGCTGTCGAAAGTGACGGAGAAGGTCCTGAGCCCTTGCGGCGCCATGCCGCTGGCCATCGCCGCGACGATGGAGGAGTCGAGCCCACCCGAAAGGTAGGAGCCGACAGGAACATCGGCGCGCATCCGGATCCGGGTAGCATCCGTGAGCAGCGCACGCAGTTCTTCGGCGGCAGCGCGCTCGTCCGTCAACAGCGGCGATGCCTCGCGATCGGGGTAGTCCAGTTGCCAATAGGGGCGGATCGCGACCTTGCCCCTTTCTGCAATCATGAGATGTGCTGGCTCGAGCTCATGGATGTCGCGAAAACCGGTACGTGGCGCAATCGGCGCCCAGAGCGTGAAGATCTGGTCGAGCGCGATCGGATCGAGTTCGGCAGAGACTCCCGGCACCTGCAGCAAGGCCTTGATCTCGGAAGCGAAGTAAAGCGTGCCTCCATGCGTCATGTAGAACAACGGGCGTACGCCCATCCGATCGCGCGCCAACATCATCCGCTGGTGGCGGCGATCCCAGATGGCGAAGGAAAAGTCGCCATTGAGACGGGACAGACACTCCTCCCCCATGACATCGTAAAGATGCAGGATCACTTCGGTGTCGCTCGAGGTCCGGAAGCGCCGGCCCTTTGCGCGCAGTTCCTCGCGCAATTCGACATAATTGAAGATCTCGCCGTTGAAGGCGATCGTAAGTTCACCGGTCTCGTCGGACATCGGCTGCTGTCCGTCGCCAAGACCGACGATCGACAGGCGTGCATGAGCAAGACCGGCCCCTTCGTCGACGAATACGCCGTTCTCGTCAGGGCCGCGATGCGCAATCGCGGCAACCATTCTCTCGAGGAAGATCTTTGCGTCTGGAAGTGCGCCGAAATAGCCACCAAAACCGCACATGTTCAAATACTTTCACACCGGTCGATCACCGCCGAAGCATAGTTCGCGTGAGAGACTCATGGGTTAAATCTCCGGCATTTTCTGGTTGTATGGTAAATGCCATGGTTAAGGCGTCAAACCTGACATGGGGCAGGAGAATTCTAAGCTTAGATGTTTGATCCCAGGCTTTGATGGGGCATCCTTATCTTCCGAATCAAAGGATGCGCTATGGGCCAGGTTCTTCATGGGAGCGCCACGACGACAGAGGCGGTCCGTCGAGCGATACAACATAGTC